>CANRIG010000103.1 GCA_947630595.1 uncultured Lachnospiraceae bacterium
TATAGGCGGCCAGATATTGCCGCCCATAGCATACCTAATTTTGAAATCGTTACAGGTTGAATTACAAGTGCTGGTATTATGGCATCGCCATTCAGGACGGAAACGAAGACCGTCTGAACGAGATGATTCCAGACGGCCTTCCACCGAAAATCAGGAAATTATATGAGAACGGGCGCGCATAGGCAGACGTGATTGACACAGGCCATCTCACTGCCCCGCACCGGCCTGCCCCACTTCCCGATCCGGTTTCATTTTTACGGTTGGGTATGTCGCATTGATCTTTTGGTAACACGGGCAGTCTCCCGCATGGTCATTGATCATGCCGCAGGCCTGCAGGTGCGAATAAATCGTAATCGCCCCGACATATTGGAAGCCCCGCTTTTTCAGGTCTTTGCCGATCCGGTCGGAAAGGCCGTTGCTGACCGGCACCGCGCCGTCGGCATGCCCGTCATACAGAACTGTCCTGCCGTCCGTGTACGCCCAGAGATAATCGCAGAAGCTGCCAAACTCCTCCCGGATTTTTCGGTAGCACTGCGCATTATGGATGACTGCGCGAATCTTGCGCTCCGATTTCAGCATTCCTTCCGTATTCAGAATCCGCTGTACCTCAGCCTCGCCATAATCCGCGATCCTGTCATATTCAAAATTTTCAAAGCACTGGCGGAAAATCTCCCGCTTTTTCAGCATCAGTCCCCAGCTCAGCCCACACTGCAGACATTCCAGCGTCAGATGCTCAAACATCTGACGGTCATCGTCATGTACCGGTACGCCCCATTCCTGATCGTGATAAATCCGGTCAGCTTCCTTTGCAAATACCCATGCGCAATGTCCCATATTGTTTTCTCCTCAACTCCGGGTTGCCTCACTGATGCCCTCGCTGAACGTCGGATGCGGACGCACCACAGCCGCCATCTGCTCCAGCGTCAGCCCGTTGACAATCGCCGTCCCGAACTCCCCGATCATGTCGGTCGCCCGCGCGCACATCATCTGCGCGCCCAGAATCCGGTGATCGTCCGCGTCGGCCACCACCTTGATAAATCCGCGCTCCTGTCCCGACAGCACCGTCTTGCCGTTGGCCGACATCAGATATTTTTTGACGACAACAGCACGTCCTTCGGCTTTCGCTTCCTCCTGCGTGATGCCCACGCAGCCGATCTCCGGGTCGGTGTAAACGCAGCCCGGAATCAAATCCGCGCGCAGCGGCGGGCAAAACTTGCCGCCCTCCCGCAGCGCCAGCATATGCGCAACCGCATTGATCGCCTGCGCGGACGCCGCATGAGCCAGCTGAATCCCCGGCGTCACATCCCCGGCCGCATAAATATTGGGGATGCTGGTCTGTCCGCAGTCGTTTACCACGATCCGGCCCCGCTTCATCGCCAGCTTCTGCGCCTGTTCCGGCGCTGTGCCCTGTTCTGCATCATGCGCCTGTTCCGATGCCATACCCTGTCCTGCGTCATGTGCCTGTTCCGACGCTGTGCCCTGTTCTGCGCCACGCGCCTGCTCCGGCGCGGTTTCCTGCTCTGTATCGTACACCGGCAGGCCGTCCGTGACCGCGTGCCGTCCCACAGCCACCAGTACTCCGTCCGAGACGACTTCACGCAGCTCGCCTTTTTCCATATAACGGCAGGTCAGACTACCGTCTTCATTTTTCACGATTTCCTGCACCTGCGCTCCAGTGTGGATTTCCAAGCCGCGCTTTTTGAGAATCATTTTCAGGTTCTGGGAAATTTCTTTTTCCATATTGGCCAGGATGCGGTCCAGAAATTCAATCACCGTGACCTCGCAGCCCAGCGCGCAGTAAATCGAAGCGAACTCCATGCCGATCACTCCGCCGCCGATAATCGTCAGACGCGGATACAGCGATTCCCGCGCCAGCAGCTCGTCGCTGGTGACAACATTCTCCAGACGGATGCCGGGAATCGGAGGCAGCGCCGGCTCCGAACCGGTCGCCAGCAGAATGTACTCTGCGTGCAGGGTCCGTTCTGCGGGCTCGATTTTCCCCGCGCGTTCAGCCTGTCCTGTATGTTCGGTCTGTCCTGCGCATTCTGTCTGACGGACGGAGACGTCCGATTCGGAAACGTCTGCCTGCCGTTCCATCGCATACACCTTCACGGTATGCGGGTCGCTCAGCACAGCCTGCCCCTCGTATACGTCCACCTTATTTTTCTTCATCAGGGAGGCAATGCCGGAGCGAAGCTGCGCAACCACTTCCTCCTTGCGTCTCTGAACCGCGGCCATATCGCACGTTACGTTTTCTGCGGAAATGCCAAGGGAAGCGCAGGAGCGCATATGTGCAAACAGCTCCGCGGAATGCAGAATCGTCTTGGTCGGAATGCAGCCCCGGTTCAGACAGGTGCCGCCGAGCTCGCGCCGCTCCACAATCGCAGTCCGCATCCCTTTTCCGGCGGCCTCCAGCGCCGCCGTGTACCCGGCAGGACCCGCACCGATCACAATCAAATCGTAGGGTTTTGCGCTGTTTTCCTGTACTGTATTCGTTTTTATCATGTCTTCGTCCTGCCTTTCCGCCTTCTGACGTTGCTGTTCGTACTTTATACATCCACACAGATTCTACCACAAGATATCACAAAATACCAAGGAAATATACATATATTCTTCCTGCTGCATATAAAGCTTCAAAATATTCCACAAAGGATTTTACATGTGCAAATTTCACAACATTCTGCAAATGATTTTGCATACACAAGCTTCATAACATTCCACAAGTAATTTCACATGTATAGGCTCCACGGCATTTCGTAAATAATTTTATGGACGCAGATAAACTGGGAACAGACCGCAGCCTTAAATACATTCGTGAATCAGTATTTCGATATCCTCGCGCATCTGCCGCCCGACCTCAGCATCAACGACACGCTGCGCGAACCGGGCATCATCTGCGGAGCTTCCCACATCCACTTCCTTTACATTCGCTGCGTTTTCATCCATTGTTTCCTCGGCCATTGCTTTCTCAGCCGCCGCTTTCTCAGCCGTTGCCTTTTCAGCCATATTGCCCGCAGCCTCCAGCGCCTGCCGCAGCGCCCGTTCCTCATAGCGGCACCCGCGCCAGAGTCCGGGAAGGCGGGCCACCAGCGCATGCTCCATGCTGTCCGAATACGCGCTGACTTCCTGCACCAGCCCCCGGTCCACCTGAAACTGCAGCTCGATATCGCCCCAGGCAAAGCGGCGGTACATGCGGTACTGAAACGGCAGCCGCCGACCGTATTTCCAGTCCCAGGAGGCAAATTTCCGCTCGCCCTCCGCGATGGCTTCCAGATCCAGCCGCTCCTCCGGAAACGGCTGCGCGCGCAACCCGTACACCTGCTCAAAGGCCGCGACCATCTGCCGCCGCAGCGCCTCCACCGTGATCTCCGGATTCAGCGCGCGGAGGTTGACCACCCGCGCCCGCACGGAATCGACGCCCTTGGTCTGCAGTTTTTCCCGCGACACGTTGAGATAGCGGGACAGCGCCGTCAGGTCGGCGTCCACCAGCAGCGTCCCGTGATGGTAGCAGAAGCCGTTTGACCGGTAAAACGCATTGCCCGAGAATTTCCGGCCCTGCACGGTGATGTCGTTGCGCCCGGTCTTTTCCGCTTCCAGTCCGAGCATCCGCACGGCGCGGACGATCACCTCCAGCTGACGGTCCACGTCATAATTATTTTCACGCACACAAAAGGTAAAATTCAGATTTCCGAGATCGTGATACACGGCCCCGCCGCCGGAAAGACGGCGCGCCAGATGGCCGCCGTCCTCCTCCAGAACGTTTATCCTGCACTCCTTCCAGCAGTTCTGATTCCTGCCAATGACGACGGTGTGCTGGTTCTGCCACAGGTACAGGATGCACTCCTGCTCCTGCGTGTGCATGGTCAGGAATTCCTCGATGGCAATATTTCGATAAGGATCGATATGTTTCGATGTATAAGTGTGAAGCTCTGTAATCAATTTATTTCTCCGTTTCCGTAAATGCGTAGCGCAGCACCGGTTTCCGGGCCGCCTGCACCTCGTCCGGCCGCCGCACGTATGTGCCGACTGGGGCCTCGTGCAGGGCCTGCGGGTCGTCATGCGCCTTTTGATAAATCTCGCGGAACACGGCGATCACCTCGTCCAGCGTTTCCCGGCTCTCCGTCTCCGTGGGCTCGACCATCAGAGCCTCATGGACGATCAGCGGGAAATACATGGTGGGCGGATGAATCCCGTAATCCAGCAGCGCCTTCGCCACATCCATGGCCGACACGCCGGTTTCGCGCTTCAGCGGCTCCAGCGTCATCACAAACTCATGCATGCAGGTCTCGTCATAAGCCATTGGATACAGGTCTTTCAGCTTTTCCATCATATAATTGGCGTTCAGCACCGCATTGCGGGACGCCTCTGGAATCCCCTCGCGCCCCAGCGTCAGCAGGTAGGCGAGCGCCCGCACCACCACCAGGAAATTCCCGTGGAACGCCTTGACCCGGCCGATGGAATGCTCCGGCCGCCCGAACGGGCTCTCCGGAAGGAACGGGCGCAGAAACTCCTTGCAGCCCACCGGCCCGCTGCCCGGGCCGCCTCCGCCGTGCGGCGTGGAAAAGGTCTTGTGCAGGTTCAGGTGCACCACGTCGAAGCCCATGTCGCCCGGGCGCGCAATGCCCATCACCGCGTTGAGGTTGGCGCCGTCATAATAGTTCAGGCCGCCCATATCGTGAATGATCGATGTGATCTCCAGAATATTTTTGTCGAACAGTCCGACCGTGTTGGGATTGGTCAGCATCAGGCCCGCCGTCTCGTCGGAGACCGCCTCCCGCAGCTTTTCCAGATCGACGCAGCCGTCCGCGCCCGAGGGGACGCTCACCACCTCGTACCCTACCATGGCCGCGCTGGCCGGATTGGTGCCGTGCGCGGAATCCGGGACGATGATCTTTCTGCGCCTGCTGTCGCCGCGGCTGTCGTGATACGCCTTGATCAGAAGCAGGCCCGTAAACTCGCCGTGCGCGCCCGCCGCCGGCTGCATCGTCATGGCATCCATGCCCGTGATCTCACAGAGCATCTGCTCCGTCCGCTCCAGAACCTCCAGGCAGCCTTCCGCCGTGTGCTTTGGCTGCAGCGGATGAATCCCCGTAAAGCCCGGCAGCGCAGCCGCTTTTTCGTTGATCTTCGGATTGTATTTCATGGTGCAGGAGCCGAGCGGGTAAAACCCGTTGTTGACGCCATGCACCTGTCCGGCCATCTCCGTGTAATGGCGGCTGAGCTCGTTTTCCGAGACGTGCGGCAGCCGCAGCGGCGTTTTCCGCAAAGGAACGTCCAGCTCCACCGCCGGTACGTCGCACTCCGGCAGCAGCGTGCAGCCCTGCCCCTCACAGCCCCTTTCAAAAATCAGCTTCATGCTCCGCACACCTCCTTTACAATCGCGGCAGCCCGGTCCATCGCCGCCTTTGCGCTCTTTTCCGTCGCGCACCAGAGCATCTCATTTTCATTCAGCGGCAGCCCGCCGAGGATGTCCGCCCGCTCCAGCGCCTCCAGAATCGCTTTTGTTTTGCCGTTCGTGATCGTCACAAATTCATGGAAAAACGGACGGCTGTATTTCAGAGAAAGCCCCGCCTGCTCCAGCGCCCCGGCCAGATAATGAGCCTTGGACACGCACAGAGACGCGGCCTGCCACATGCCCTCCGCTCCCATGGCCGAAAGGTAAACGGCCGCGGTCAGCGCGCAGAGCGCCTGATTGGAACAGATGTTGCTGCCGGCCTTTTCCCGGCGGATGTGCTGCTCCCGCGCCTGCAGCGTAAGAACATAGGCGCGCTTACCGTCGCGGTCCGTCGTCTCTCCGACGATGCGCCCCGGCAGTCTGCGCACCAGCTTCTGCGTGGCCGCCATGAAGCCCAGATAAGGCCCGCCGAACGCAAGCCCCAGCCCCAGCGGCTGGCCCTCTCCGACCGCAATATCAGCTCCGCACTCGCCCGGCGTCTGCAGCATCGCCAGGGAAATCGGGTTGCAGCCCATGATGTATTTCGCTCCGGCTTCGTGGGCAATCCGGCCCAGCGCCTCCGCGTCCTCCAGATTGCCGTAATAATTGGGCTGCTGCACATAGAAGCAGGCAGCCGTCTCATCCAGCAGCTCCCTCAGCGCTTCCGGGTCGGTCACGCCGCCGCGCTCCGGCACCAGCACCACCCGCATGCCGTTTCCATAGCAGTACGTCTTCACCACCTCGATCACCTGCGGATTGGCCGCCGCCGAGAGATACACCGTCTCGCGCTTTCGCTCCCGGCACATGGCCGCGGCCTCGGCGGCCGCCGTCGCCCCGTCGTAAACGGAAGCGTTGCTCGCATCCATGCCCGTGAGCTCGCAAATCATCGTCTGATATTCAAAAATCGACTGCAGGATGCCCTGGCTGATCTCCGCCTGGTACGGCGTGTAGGCCGTCAGAAATTCTTCCTTTCCGGTCACGCTGCCCACAATCGCCGGAATGTAATGGTCATAAGCGCCGGCGCCGCGGAAAATCCAGCGGAACCTGTGGTTTTTGCCGGCGATGGCTTCCATCTCGTCCAGGGTTTCCATCTCGCTCAGCCCTTTTGGAAGATGCAGCTCTTTCAGGCGCACTTCCTCCGGGATCTGCGCGAACAGCTCCTCAAAGCTGCCGTGGCCGATCTCCCGCAGCATCGCCTGCTGTTCTTCTTTCGTATTTGGCAGATATGTTCCCATTTCTTCCTCCTTTAAAACTCGTAACACCTCTCATATCCATCCGGCGGCAGACCGCCGGAACATATGCGCAGAAATGCTCCGCCCCGCTTTTTCAGCCGTTCTCCTCTTCCTCGCAGAAACGGATATAAGCGTCCGCGTCCAGCAGCTCCTCCTGCTCCGTGATATTCTCCACGCGAACCAGCCATGCGCCGTACGGGTCCTCATTCAGACGCTCCGGCGCGTCCAGCAGCTCCTCGTTGACCTCGGCCACCGTGCCGGACACCGGCGAAAATACGTCCGATACCGCTTTTACGGATTCCACGTCCGCAAACGCCTCCCCTGCGGTCACCTCATCGCCTGCCTCCGGCAGATTGACGAACACAAGGTCTCCCAGCGCGTCCTGCGCATAATCGGTAAGGCCGATCAGGGCGCTGCCGTCCTCCTGGAATTTTACCCACTCATGTGATTTGCTGTACTTCAGTTCGGTTGGATGATTCATTTTGTTGCCTCCTTTTTTTCTATATTTTATGTGATTTTTCAATTGATTCCTGTTGTGATATTTTATGTGATTTTTGAGTTAATTCCTGCCATGCAGTCCGGATGCCGCAATGCGCGGCACAATTCAGATCATTTATTTCCGTGCAGACTGTGCAGAATTTTGTCCACCGGATTCCATGCCATGATGCAATCCGTATCAGCTTTACTCCATCAGATTCCGTGCTGTCATCGAATCCTGCATTTTTCCCATGCAGACCGCGCAGACTTCTATCCCGGCCTCCTGGCTTCACCGCGCCCGCCTGTAAAACGGCAGCTTCACCACTTCCGCCGCTACCCGGCGTCCCCGCACGTCCACCTCCACGGCCGTGCCCGCCGCCGTATATGCGTTGTCCAGCAGCGCCATCGCCGCCGGCGCTTTCAAATACGGGCAATGGGTGCCGGAGGTGGTGACGCCGATCCGCGTCGTACCGTCATAGACCTCCGCATGCTCGCGGATGATGCCGCGTCCCGTCACTCTCAGGCCCACGCGGCGCCGCGAGGGCGCGCCTTTCGCCTCCAGCACAGCTTTGCCGATAAAATCGTCCTTTGTCATTTTCACAAACATGCCGAGGCCGGCCTCCAGAGGCGTGATTGTATCGTCCATCTCATGCCCGTACAGCGGCATCGCCGCCTCCAGCCGCAGCGTATCGCGCGCGCCCAAGCCGCAGGGAATCAACCCCTCATCCCGGCCTGTCTCCAGCAAAAGCTCCCAGAGCCGCGGCGCTTCCCCCGGAGCCAGATAAAACTCAAAGCCGTCCTCCCCAGTATAGCCGGTGCGGGAAACGATGCAGTCGATGCCGCCCACCTGGCGGTGAAATTCAGCGCTGTAATAGTGCTGCGGAATCGCTTCCTCCGCCGCCAGTTTCCGCAGAATCGTCTCCGCCGCCGGGCCCTGCAGCGCAATCTGCGCCACCTCGCCGGAAATATCCGTAAATATCGCATCCCCGAACACGTGCTCCTGCATCCACGCGAAATCCTTGTCCTTGTTGGCCGCGTTGACCACGATAAAATAGCAGTCGTCGCGCACCTTGTAGACAATCAGGTCGTCCACAACGCCGCCCGCCTCATTGCACATCGGGCTGTAGCGCGCCTGGCCGTCCTGCAGGCCGATATAATCGTTCGTCAGCAGGCGGTTCAAATTGGTCAGCGCATCCGGGCCGGTGCAGACGACCTCTCCCATGTGCGACACGTCAAAAAGACCGCAGGCCGTGCGCACCGCCATGTGCTCCGCGATCACGCCGGATTCATACTGCACCGGCAGCAGATAACCGGCGAACGGCACGATCTTCCCTTTGTATTTTACATGCGTCTCGTACAATGGCGTTTTCAGCTCCATAACCGTTTCCTCCCTTTCCGCTTGTTCCGTTTTAATGGTTTACGCCTTTCCTTTTCTGGCAACGATGGGCCAGTCCTCAGTCCAAATTTTAACAAATGACCCTGAGTATTAAAAAAACAGACGCGCAGGAATATCCGTACACGTATACTGCCATACGGTACATTCCTGCGCCTCTGTCTTTTTACCTGAAAGATTCTCCTCCAACGGAGGGTTGCTTCTTGGGTGATGATATATCTTTCCAGAGTGCCGTCCAAATCTGGTCCTTTTGCCTGAGAGTTTATCGCAGCTTCCCCTTCGGCGCCGCCGTCATTGGCGGTCTCTCCCATATCGTTCAACCGGCTTATGAAATTTTCCGAATTTTAAGGCGTTCTGCCCTTTATTATTATCACAATAGCACAAAATGCCGTCTGCGTCAAGCATTTTCAAATAAAACACGTGCTGTAATGATCAGTTTATAAGCCATATTTTGTCCTCATTTCCGTTAATTCTTTTTTGCTTCCACTTCCATGTGCTCTAAGGCAAACTCCAGGCTGGTCAGCAAAATATCATTTCTGCTCCTGCCTGTTGCGGCTGCCACTTTGTCAATATCGGATAGCATGTCTTTTGGCATACGCATGGAAACAATGGTTGTTTCACCCCTATATTTTTGTGGATGGATTACTAATTTTTTTTCGTTATTCATAAAACTATTCCCGACAAATTTGTTTATTTTTATTGTAATACAAATGTATTTTCTTTTCAAGCTTTTCCCATCATCATTATAAAGCAATAGAGATCATTTATCAAAAATTACTCTTTCTTGAAATCCTCCAGGTTCTCATGTATAATCAATTTGAAATTACACAGTTGTAAGGAGGGGTTACTTACGGGTATTTCAAATGAATCTGCACCACAGATAGTCTTATTCACTCTTGGTGATATGATGTTTGAATACGATGAGATAAAGAATCAAAAAAACATTGCCAAACATGGTATTTCATTTACGACGGCTGCCCGCGTTTTCTTCGACTACGATCGGATTGAATATTATGATAAGGCAAACAGCTATGAAGAAGATCGTTATGACACTATTGGTGATACTTCCGCCGGAGCAGTTAACCTGGAAACTTCGAACCGGGGCACCTCAACAGTTGGAAATATCAAACAGTCTATTGGTATGATAAATGACATTCTGTTCGTTGTATATACGGAACGAATGACGGCAGATCCTGCCGGAAAGAAAGTGGAGGTCACCCGGCTTATATCCGCAAGACTTGCAACGAATTTTGAAAGGGGGATTTATTATGGTAAATATGAATGAAATGCCAAAAGCCTTAGCTGAAGATTTGGCTTTTACACAGAAAGATTTGGA
>CANRIG010000104.1 GCA_947630595.1 uncultured Lachnospiraceae bacterium
TTTCTTACACTCAAAAGCGGCAGTTCCTGGCGCTTCTTTCGTTATGCTTCTGGTCCTACTTTACGTCTTCACACTATCCTTCTGACCAAAAATGACGATTACCGAATTTGTATTTCAGATTTGCGTGTCTATCAAACATCATGAGCGCACTTTTGCCTTTCAAATAACCCATAAAAGACGATACGCTGATCTTCGGCGGTATGCTTACAAGCATATGCACATGATCCGGCATAAGATGTCCTTCCAAAATCTCCACGCCTTTATAGCTGCACAATTGCTTTAGAATGTCTCGCAGATCAGCTTTGTATTGATTATAAACTATTTTTCGTCTATACTTAGGTGTGAAGACGATGTGGTACTTACACATCCACTTCGTATGTGCAAGTGAATTTGTTTGCTTTGCCATGAAATCACCTTTCCTTTCTTTAATAGTGGCCTGAACAACCCTATTATAACGGAAAGGTGATTTTTTGTATAACAATCGTCGCGCACCCGCATAGCGGGTGGTTTAACGTTGAGCACGTTTCCGTTTCTCTGCTGAGAAACTCCAACGCACTCAACAGGGTCTATCCGACCCATAAACAAAAAAGTCCAGCAAACACTGGACTTTTCCCACAGGGGTTGAGAGAATCGAACTCCCACTAAGAGTTTTGGAGACTCCTGTCATACCACTTGACCAAACCCCTATAAAACAACTCACCAGATATTTATACCACAGAACCGGTAAGTTGTCAAATAAATTTTCAGGATTTCATGACGATTTCATGGCGAGGATTTCATGACGGGTTTTCACGACGGATTTGTGCCGGACTGCGTGAAAACCTCCCGGATCGCCTCGCGCACGCTGCGCACGCCCAGCAAATGGATGCCCTCCACGCGCGCCGCCTGCCTGCGGCAGGCCTCCGGCAGAATCACCGTCTCAAAGCCGAGCTTTTTCGCCTCGCGCACGCGCTGCTCCGCCATGCTGACGGAACGCACCTCGCCGCTCAGGCCCACTTCCCCGAACGCAATGGTCCGCTCATCGATCGCCTGATCCTTCATACTGGAGGCGATGGCGAGCACGATGCCGAGGTCGAGCGCCGGCTCCGTCATGCGGATGCCGCCCGCGATGTTGACATAGGCGTCGCAGAAGGAAAGTCCGAGACCGGCCCGCTTTTCAAGCACGGCCAGCAGGAGGTTGACGCGGTTTAAGTCGGTGCCGGCCGCCGTCCGGCGCGGATAGGCGAGGCTGGTCTTGCAGACGAGCGCCTGCACCTCCAGCAGCACCGGGCGCGTGCCCTCCATGGTGCAGGTGACCACGGAGCCGGAGGCGTCCTTGGGTTTGCCGTCCAGCATATATTCCGAGGGATTCGGCACCTCGGCCAGGCCGGCCTCCCGCATCTCAAACACGCCGATCTCATTGGTGGAGCCGAAACGGTTTTTCACGCCGCGCAGCACGCGGTAAGCCGCATGCCGGTCGCCCTCAAAATAGAGCACCGTGTCCACCATGTGCTCGAGCACGCGCGGCCCGGCGACGACGCCCTCCTTGGTCACATGCCCGACGATGAAAATCGATATGTTCATGCTCTTGGCGATCTGCAAAAGAGCGCCGGTCGTCTCCCGCACCTGCGAAACGCTGCCGGGCGCGGAGGTCACGTCCTCGTTGTACATGGTTTGAATCGAGTCGATGATGACAATCTCCGGCTCCACGCGCGTGATGGCCTCGCGGATGTCTCCGAGGTTTGTCTCGCACAGGATCAGCAGATGCTCGTCAAACTGCCCCATGCGCTCGGCGCGCATGCGGATCTGCTGCAGCGATTCCTCGCCGGAAATATAGAGCACCTTCTTCCGGCACCCGGCCAGATTGCGGCACATCTGCAGCAGCAGCGTGGATTTGCCGATGCCGGGATCGCCGCCCACCAGAACCAGCGAACCGGGCACGATGCCGCCGCCCAGCACGCGGTCCAGCTCGCCGATGCCGGTCGTCATGCGCACCGTCTCGCCGAGCGAAATCTCCGACAGGGTGCGCGGCTGCGGCACCTGGCGCGGCGCGGCTCCGGCGGCCGTTTTGCGCACCGCCGCCCTCGGCTCCTCGGCAAACGTGTTCCACTCGCGGCAGCCGGGGCACTGCCCCATCCATTTTGCGGATTCAAACCCGCAGTTCTGGCAGAAAAATACCGTCTTTGCCTTTGCCATTTAAAGCTTCACAACCTTCACTGACACGCGGCCGGCAGCGCCGGTCTCAACGCTGAGCACCAGCTTGCCGCTCATGTTGGTCTTCATGGTGCCGATGTTGGTGCTGTCCACATAAATCTTGTATTCCGCATTTTCCTCCAGCCCGAGGATAATCTGCACGTCCCGGCTGCTTTCCACATCGAAGGAAACGCCGTTCTGCGTCTCGTAGAAATTCTGCACCGCGGTCCCGGGGACAGACTCGTAGACGAACATTCCGTTGCGCTCCAGCTTTGTGATGTCGGCAAACGTTTTTACCTTGTACAGGTCGCCGTCGTGCTCATAGTCGGAGCGCTTCGCCTTTTCCGCCAGCTCATAATTGCCGAAGCTCAGCGTCCCGTCTGCCTCTGTGCGTATAAGCTCTTTGATTCCTGACATTTTCATGCCCTCCCGATTTTTTCTTGTGAGTCCTCATTCTATCACATATTTCCCGAAATTGCCAGCGTTTCCGCACACTTCCCAGGAATCTCCCGCGGCCGCCTGTTTCCGCTGATCTTCCCACGGCCGTCTGTTCCTGTCAATCTCCATTCCCGCGGCCGCCCGTCTCTGCCAGTCTCTATTCCCGCGGCCATCCATTCCCGCTGATCTCCATTCCCACGGCCGCCCGTTCCTGCTAATCTCTATTCCAGCAGCCACCCGTCCCTGCCGGTCTCCATTCCCGCGGCCGCCCAATTCATCCGAACCTTCTACTCCACCGCGGCCGGCTCCTCCGCCGCCGGCTCCTGCGCGAAGGCGATCTGCCCTTTCCGGCAGGACACGTGGACGGTGCTCCCGGCCCGCACGCGGCCCGCGAGGATTTCCTCGGCCAGCGCGTCCTCGATCTTGCTCTGCACCGCCCTGCGCAGCGGGCGCGCCCCGTATTTGGCGTCGAAGCCTTCTTTGGCAATCAGCTTGCGGACAGAAGGATTTACCTTGAGGGTAATCTGCAGCTGCTCCATGCAGCGCTTCTGCAGCTCGCCGATCAGCAGCCCGGCGATGCTCTGTATCTGCGCCTCATCCAGCTGGTGGAAGACGATCGTCTCGTCGATGCGGTTGAGGAATTCCGGCTTGAAAATGCGCCGCACCTCCTCGAGGACGCTGGATTTCATGGTCTCATAATTTTTCTTTTCGTCGTTGCCGGCTCCGAAGCCGAGATGCTTCGGCGCCACAATCGCCTGCGCACCGGCGTTGGAGGTCATGATGAGGATGGTGTTGCGGAAGTCGATTTTCCGCCCCTGTCCGTCGGTGATATGGCCCTCGTCGAGCACCTGCAGCAGGATATTGAAAATGTCGGGATGCGCCTTCTCGATCTCGTCAAACAGCACCACCGAGTACGGATTGCGGCGCACCTTCTCGCTGAGCTGTCCGCCCTCGTCGTAGCCCACGTAGCCGGGCGGCGAGCCGACCAGCCGCGACACGCTGTGCTTTTCCATGTATTCCGACATGTCGACCCGGATCATCGACTGCTCGCTGCCGAACACCACGTCCGCCAGCGCCTTGGACAGCTCGGTCTTGCCGACGCCGGTCGGGCCCAGAAACAGGAAGGAACCGATGGGGCGGTTCGGGCTCTTGAGCCCGGCGCGGCTGCGGCGGATGGCCCTGGCGACCGCCTGCACCGCCTCCTCCTGCCCGATCACGCGCTGGTGCAGCAGCTTATCCAGCCGCAGCAGCTTCCGGCTCTCCTGCTCGGCCAGTTTCTGCACCGGTATCTTCGTCCACATCGAGACGATCTGCTCCACGTCCTCGCCGGTCACCACGGAGGCTTTGCCCTGGTGCTTCGCCTGCACCCGCTTTTTCTGGCGTTCGAGGCGGACCTCCAGCTCCTCTTTTTCTTTATTATACTGTCTGGCGTCCTCCAGCCTGCCCTCCTGCAGGGCGTGCTCCCGCTCCTCCAGAAGCAGCGCATACTGCTCCTGCAGCTCCGTCTCGGCCCCGTCCATCCGGTAATAGCCGAGCTGGCGGCGGGCGGACGCCTCGTCGATCAGGTCGATGGCCTTGTCCGGCAGGAAGCGGTCGTTGATGTAGCGGCGGGACAGCTTCACCGCGGCCTCCAGCGCCTCGTCCGCAATCCGCACGCTGTGGTGCTTCTCATACAGCGGGCGCAAACCCCGCAGAATCTCCAGCGTCTCCGCCTCGGTCGGCTCCTCCACATGCACCGGCTGGAACCTGCGCTCCAGCGCGGAATCCTTTTCGATGTATTTGCGGTACTCCTCCAGAGTCGTGGCCCCGATCAGCTGCAGCTCCCCGCGCGCCAGGGACGGCTTGAGGATGTTGGAGGCGTCGATGGCCCCCTCCGCGCCGCCGGCGCCGATGATCGTGTGCAGCTCGTCCACAAACAGCAGCACGTCGCCGCTCTCGGTTACCTCGTTTATGATGCGCTTGATGCGCTCCTCAAATTCTCCGCGGTACTTGGAACCGGCCACCATGCCGGCCATATCCAGCGTGACCACACGCTTGCCCAGCATCGGCTCCGGCACCTGGCCGTTCACCACGCGCTGCGCCAGCCCTTCGACGATCGCCGTCTTGCCGACGCCCGGCTCGCCGATCAGGCAGGGATTGTTCTTGGTGCGGCGGCTGAGAATCTGGATGATGCGCTCCGTCTCCTGCTGCCGCCCCACCGTCACGTCGAGGCGGTGCGCCGCCGCCAGCTCCGTCAGGTCGCGGCTGTACTGGTCCAGCACCGGCGTGCTGCTGACCGCGGCGTCCGACTTCATGCCGCGCATCAGCTCCTTGTATCGTTCCTCCGAAAGGCCCATGGCCGCGGTCAGCTCCCCAAACAGCTTCTGCAGATTGACGCCGAGCGTGTGCAGCAGACGCGCCGCCACGCATTCCACATCCCGCAGAATCGCCAGCAGTATGTGCTCCGTGCCCACCTGCTCGCTGCCGAAAAGCTGCGCGATCTCCGCGCTGCTGCGCAGAATCTCCCGGGCGCGCGGCGTCAGGCCCTCGCGCTCGGCTGTCACGGTCTGGCTCTCCGGCGCGATCAGCCGGTCGATCAGCTCAAGCAGCCGCTTTTCCTCCACATGGCTGCCCCGCAGCATCACGCCTGCCATGCCTTTTTCTTCCTGCACCAGACCGACCAGCAGATGCTCCGAGCCGACGTAGCTGTGGCCGCACGTGCGGGCCGCCTTCTCCGCCAGCTTCTGCACCGTCTGGGCGCTCTTCGTAAAATTTCCCTGCATCAGTGTTCCTCCTGATTTTCATATTCTTCATAAATGTCGTCGATCATCTCGTGTACCTCCCGGCGGGTGACATTCTTGCAGAAGCCCTTCGCCAGGACGACGCGCAGCCGCTCCTTCAGCTCCTCCATCGCCTGCGCCTTGTTGGCGTCCACGGCGATCACCGCGCCCCGGCGGCGGTCGATCGTCACGAATCCCTCCTGCCGCAGCACCGAATACGCTTTATTCACCGTATGCATATTGATGCCGATGTCCCCGGCCAGCTGTCTGACGGACGGCAGCGGATCCCCTTCCTGAATCATCGATGTGGCAATGCCCAGAATAATCTGATTCCTGAGCTGCATATACAGCGCTTCCTCACTCTGAAAGTCTATCTCTATCAGCATTCGCCGTCTCCTCCTTTGTGATACAAATCATATAACAGACGGGGCAATCTGTCAAGGCCGCCGGCTCCCGTGAAACTGCGCAGCCGGCTTTCGCGGAACATGCGCCGCGCCGCGGAGGGCCCAAAGCGCCTGCCCGGGACGGCGCAAAAACGGCGCAAATACACGCCTGCACGTATCTGCGCCCTTTCTGCTTTCTCCTGTGTATCCGCGTCCGTCAGAGATCGATCATGGTGACTTCCACGCTGTCGTTCTTCTGCTTCGGCGGCTGATAGCTGCTCTCCTTCCGCGGCGGCTGGTACTCCGGCTGCGGCTGCGGCCGTTTCTTCGTCTTTGGCGGGTGCGGCACGGTCGACGGATCGTCGTCCCTCACCCGGCGCGGCCTCGGATTCCCGGCCGGCTTCTGTTCCGCCTGGTTCCGGCCGTCGGCGGATGCGGCCTCCGCATGGCCCTGCCCGCCATAGCCCGTCTCCGCGTAGCCCTGCCCGTCGTAGCCTGCCTCCGCGTAGCCCTGCCCGTCGTAGCCTGCCTCCGCGTAGCTCTGTCCGTCGTAACCGGCGTTTTCACCGTCCTGCGGATAGCCATAGCCCACCACGTCCTGCAGCTCAGCCTTTAAATCCCGCTTCTTGAGCATCAGATTGATCACGATGAACAGCAAAATCACGCAGAAAGCGATCATGCCGTAAATAATCTTCATCAAAAGGCTGACGCGGTCGCGGTAGCTGGTGGTCTCCTCCTTGAGCGCGGCGATCGTGTGCTCCGCCTCCTCGAGGGAATTGCGATCCACCTTGACGTAGCGCGGATCCTCGGTCTGCGGCTCCGTCTCCGCTTCGGTCTGCGGCTGAGGCTGCGTCTCCGGCTCCGGCGGCGCCACGGTGCCGGCGCTGCTGTCCGCGGTCACATGAAGGTAATACGGGAACTGCTCTCCGTTTTCCGCCTCGACCACGATCTCCACCGTGGCCGCGCCGTCCACCAGATCACGCCCGGAAATATCCGCGATATGCGCGTTTCCGTTGGATGGAACCGGGTCGAGGTCGATGCTCTGCGTGCCCTCCGGCACCGTGACATCGTACTCTGTCACACCGTATGTGAACTCCGGAGACACCTGCGCCCCCTCGGTCAGAATGCCCAGGTCCGCCAGCGAATTGTCGTTCGACAGTCCCTCCGCCGCGGCCGCCGCGCCGCAGAGCCAGATCAGCGCCGCGATCAGAATAAGCGTTGTTTTCCATCCATCTTTCCGTATCTTCATGCTGTTGTTCTCCTTACTTCGACGTCAGGCCTCGTCGATTGCTTTTCCTATATCGTTTCTGTAATATTTATTCTCAAAGGATACCCATTTCACCGCTTCGTATGCATGGGCGCGCGCCTCGTGCAGGTCTGCGCCCGTGGCCGTCACGCCGAGCACGCGGCCGCCGTTCGTCACCACCGCGCCGTCGCGCAGGGCCGTGCCCGCGTGAAACGCATAGTAGCCGGGCCGGTCGTGAAACGCGTCCAGGCCGCTGATCGGGTAGCCTTTCTGATAGCTCACCGGATAGCCGTCCGAGGCCAGCACCACGCACACGGCCGCATTGTCCTCGAACTGCAGGTCGATCTGATCCAGCGTCCCGTCGATGCAGGCCTCAAACACGTCCACGATGTCCGTCTTCATCCGCGGCAGCACCACCTGCGCCTCCGGGTCGCCGAACCGGGCATTGTACTCCAGCACCCGCGGCCCGTCCTTCGTCAGCATCAGGCCAAAGAATATGATGCCCTTGAACGGGCGGCCCTCCGCCGCCATCGCGTCCACGGTCGGCTGGTAGATGTATGTTCTGCAGAACGCGTCCACTTCCTCCGTGTAAAACGGACTCGGGGAAAACGTGCCCATGCCGCCTGTATTCAGGCCGGTGTCCCCGTCGCCCGCGCGCTTGTGGTCCTGCGCGGAGGTCATCGGGAGGATGGTCCGTCCGTCCACGTAGGACAGCACCGACACCTCGCGGCCGCTCAGAAACTCCTCGATCACCATGCAGTTCCCGGCCGCGCCGAATTTTTTGTCCGTCATAATCTCGCGCACGCCGGCCTCCGCTTCCTCCGGCGTATTGCAGATAAGCACGCCCTTGCCCAGCGCCAGCCCGTCCGCCTTGAGCACGATCGGATAAGAAACCGTCTTCAGGTACGCCAGCGCCTCCTGCGCGTCCGTGAAATTCTCGTAGGCCGCCGTCGGAATATGGTACTTTTTCATCAGATCCTTGGAAAAGGCCTTGGAGCCCTCCAGAATCGCCGCATTCTTGCGCGGCCCGAACACGCGCAAGCCCTGCGCCTCAAACACGTCCACGATGCCGCCCACCAGCGGGTCGTCCATGCCGACCACCGTCAGGTCGACCGCCGTCTCCTTTGCGAACGCGGCCAGCCTGTCAAATTCCATGGCGCCGATCGCCACGCACTCCGCATACTCCGCAATGCCTGCATTGCCGGGCGCACAGTAAATCTTTTCCACCCGCGGACTCTGCGCGACCTTCCATGCGATCGCGTGCTCCCGTCCGCCGCTTCCCACAATCAATACCTTCATGTATCTTCCTCCGTTGTATCATGTCACTCGTCGATCCGCACTCTTCCGTTTTCCACGTGCACGCGCCCGTTGGCGATCAGGTTCACGGCCTGCGGCAGAATCACCCATTCCGCCTGCTCCATCACCCGCCGCTGCAGCGTCTTCGGCGTGTCGCCCTCCCGGACCTCCACCGCCTTCTGCAGCAGAATCGGGCCGGTATCCGTGCCGCCGTCCACAAAATGAACGGTCGCGCCCGTCACCCGGACGCCGCGCGCCAGCGCCGCCTCATGCACCCGCAGCCCGTAATAGCCCGTCCCGCAGAACGACGGGATCAGCGCCGGGTGGATGTTGATGATGCGGTTCGGGTATGCGTCCACAATGATCTGCGGAATCACCACCAGGCAGCCGGCCAGCACCACCAGCTCCGCCCCGGACTCCGCAATCGCCTCCAGCAGCGCACGGTCAAAGTCCTCCGGCTGCGGATACGCGCGCCTGGTCACACACTGCGTCGGGATGCCCGCTCCGGCCGCCCGCTCCAGCGCGTACGCCGCGCTGCTGTTGCTGATGACCTTCACCACCTCAGCGTTCGTGATGCGGCCGTCCGCGATGGCGTCGAGAATCGCCTGCAGGTTCGTGCCGCCGCCGGAGACCAGCACCGCCACCCTCAACATAGGTCGACTCCGATCTCGCCGGATGCGATGTGTCCGATCTCGTACACCGTCTCGCCGGCCGCCTCCAGGGCCGCCTTCGCGGCAGCCGCGTCCGCAGCGTCCACCGCCACGACCATGCCGATGCCCATATTGTAAGTATTGTACATGATCTTTTCTTCAATCTCGCCCCTGCGCGCCAGCATGCCGAAAATCGCCGGCACCGGGTAACTGTCTTTGCGGATCACCGCGCGCACGCCGTCGTGCAGCATGCGCGGCACATTCTCATAGAAGCCGCCGCCCGTGATGTGGCTGCAGCCCTTGATGCGCACGCCCGCCTCTTTCACGCTGCGCAGAGCCTTTACATAAATCCGCGTCGGCCGGAGCAGCGCCTCCCCGAGCGTCGCGCCGAGCTCCTCATAATATACGTCCAGCGCCTCCCGCTCCATCGGGAACACCCTGCGCACCAGCGAAAAGCCGTTGCTGTGCACCCCGGAGGACGCCAGCCCGAGCAGGCAGTCGCCCGCTTTCAGGTCTTTTCCGGTGATCAGATCTTTCTCGTCCACGATGCCGACCGCAAAACCGGCCAGATCGTACTCATCCTCGGGCATCAGCCCCGGATGCTCCGCCGTCTCGCCGCCGATCAGGGCGGCCCCGGCCTGCGCGCAGCCCTCGGCCACGCCGCTCACAATCGCCGCGATTTTCTCGGGATAATTTTTCCCGCACGCGATATAATCAAGGAAAAACAGGGGTTCGCCGCCGGCGCATGCGATGTCGTTCACACACATGGCCACGCAGTCTATGCCGACCGTATCGTGCCTGTCCAGCAGAAACGCCAGCTTCAGCTTGGTGCCCACGCCGTCCGTACCGGAAACCAGCGTCGGCTTTTCCATATTGCGGAAAGCTTCCATGGAAAACGCGCCGGAAAA
>CANRIG010000105.1 GCA_947630595.1 uncultured Lachnospiraceae bacterium
ATTTGGTTATGTCTTGTAATCAGACATTGGATTTATGAGGTTCTCCTATAGTCCGATGATTTGGGAAAGTTTTATTTGAAAATATTGAAAACGTGGTTTGCTTTAATTATGCAGGCTGTTCTCCAGCCCTCATGGGAAAATGCGTCAGTAAAATGATACCGATCAGTTTTATTTCACCGCAGGGGAAATTTTTAGCTAAGGTTTGCGGAGAAACAAAGGGAAATGTTTTTTTGAGAGTTGCACAGATTGACTGCTTCCGGGAGAACGGGCTGGAGCTTACGCAAAATACCATGGCGGCAAAATTCAGTAATACCAGACAGCTGCTGCGGAGAACTCTGCATGATAATGCACAGCTGCGTGAGGATATGCAGATCAGGGAAGTACTGCAAACCTTGAGCGATGGAATTGAAAAACTGTTTCGGGCAAAAAACATAGAAGAGGTGATTGGAATAGAGGGAAACTGTGCCCAGAGTTATTTTTCTGTATTTGATAAATTGATAACAAACCCCAAAACATCATTTGTTTTTACATACAGAACAAAGAGGCCTCCTTTAGACCCAGTCAACGCACTCTTATCATTTGTATATACTCTGGCGACAAATGAGTTTGCTTCAGCGCTTGAAACGGTCGGGCTGGACAGCTATATCGGCTTTTGCCATTCTTTGCGCAGCGGGAGAAGTTCTCTGGCCTGCGATTTGGTAGAAGAAGTGCGCTGCATCGCTGAAAGGTTTGTTCTCACGCTTTTAAATTTACAGATACTTGACGAGGATGATTTTACGGAACAAATATCCGGAGCGGTGTGGCTGAATGGGGAAGGCAGAAAAAAAGTGATTTCACGATGGCAGGAAAAGAAACGCTCTGATATGGTGCACCCTTATTTGAAGCAGAAAATACCGGCAGGTCTGCTGCCCTATGTGCAGAGCAATCTTTTGGCTAAATATGTGAGAGGTGAGATTGAATCTTATCCGCCATATTTACAGAAGTAGGTAATAAAGATGATGGTTTTGATAAGTTACGATGTATCTACATTGGATGCGGCAGGAAGAACGAGGTTACGAAAAGTAGCCAGAGAATGTCAAAATCATGCGCAGCGAGTGCAAAACTCTGTATTTGAGGCGGATTTGGATTATTCTGCTTTTTTGAAATTAAAAGATCGTTTATTAAAATTGATTGATCCTGATAAAGACAGCCTGCGTTTTTACTATTTGGGAAATAACTGGAAAAGACGGGTTGAACATTTTGGAGTGAAAGAAACGTACGATCCGGAAGGAGTGATTATTGTCTAAACTATGCTGCAGGCGAACAGGAAGTGATTTGGGAACCCGGCATAGGTTCGCCTGAAAATGGAGGGATATTGTATTGAAAAATGCATGATTTTTAATAAGGAACAATGTCCGCTTCTCGTATTTGGGGTGTCGGTCGCTTAAAGTAACAAAATATAGCGGTCGCGCCCCGCGAGGGGCGTGTGAGTAGAAATCGGGACCATCTTCGCCTTAAAGTTTGCCGCTCCGGTCGCGCCCCGCGAGGGGCGTGTGAGTAGAAATCAACCTGCCGAACGTGGCAAGCGGAGCCCTTCTCGTCGCGCCCCGCGAGGGGCGTGTGAGTAGAAATATTTCTGTTTGTGTTTTGCGGCTGGGGTAACGGGTCGCGCCCCGCGAGGGGCGTGTGAGTAGAAATTTGAGTTCTGCAAAATTCATATCCATGCAGAGGTCGTCGCGCCCCGCGAGGGGCGTGTGAGTAGAAATATTTGCCATACTTCAATCCCTCCCGGCGTTTATGTCGCGCCCCGCGAGGGGCGTGTGAGTAGAAATTGGACGGGGTAATGGTCTTATCGCCGCCCGTCCGTCGTCGCGCCCCGCGAGGGGCGTGTGAGTAGAAATTGTCTCGACGGCAATATCGACGGACACGTCGCTGTCGCGCCCCGCGAGGGGCGTGTGAGTAGAAATTTTCGGCTGGCTGGCGGCAGAGGGCCTGATCGGGTCGCGCCCCGCGAGGGGCGTGTGAGTAGAAATTCCTTTTAAAAGTCAATTTCCGGCATTTCGGAAGTCGCGCCCCGCGAGGGGCGTGTGAGTAGAAATATCTTGGCAATTTCGGATTCGAAACGGATTGACAGTCGCGCCCCGCGAGGGGCGTGTGAGTAGAAATTGGATAAGGCGTACAATCTGACTGCGAGTGGGAGTCGCGCCCCGCGAGGGGCGTGTGAGTAGAAATTTCCGCGCCTTTTTCACAACTTAATCAGAACTTGTCGCGCCCCGCGAGGGGCGTGTGAGTAGAAATTATGGCTATGGACGAGGACGGGCACTCCATGCGGTCGCGCCCCGCGAGGGGCGTGTGAGTAGAAATTGACTACAACAAAGTAGTTGAAAAACGGGATGAGGTCGCGCCCCGCGAGGGGCGTGTGAGTAGAAATTGTTTTTCCGCGTAGTTTTTCAGAGGTTCCGCAAGTCGCGCCCCGCGAGGGGCGTGTGAGTAGAAATGGCATTCATCTTCCTGCAGATCATCGCCGTAGCCGTCGCGCCCCGCGAGGGGCGTGTGAGTAGAAATGATCAATGGTAATTCCTGCATGATTTCTGCTTGCGTCGCGCCCCGCGAGGGGCGTGTGAGTAGAAATTACCGTCGCATAAGCAGGGACGTGTCAAATGTACGTCGCGCCCCGCGAGGGGCGTGTGAGTAGAAATGTTTTCCGCCAGATAACAAGTGATAGTTATTGAGTCGCGCCCCGCGAGGGGCGTGTGAGTAGAAATCCCCCGGAAGAACATGACACACAGGTAGAGGCCGTCGCGCCCCGCGAGGGGCGTGTGAGTAGAAATAAGCGGTATGGAACATGTACGACGCTGGCAAGCAGTCGCGCCCCGCGAGGGGCGTGTGAGTAGAAATTGACTACAACAAAGTAGTTGAAAAACGGGATGAGGTCGCGCCCCGCGAGGGGCGTGTGAGTAGAAATTGTTTTTCCGCGTAGTTTTTCAGAGGTTCCGCAAGTCGCGCCCCGCGAGGGGCGTGTGAGTAGAAATGGCATTCATCTTCCTGCAGATCATCGCCGTAGCCGTCGCGCCCCGCGAGGGGCGTGTGAGTAGAAATGATCAATGGTAATTCCTGCATGATTTCTGCTTGCGTCGCGCCCCGCGAGGGGCGTGTGAGTAGAAATCCCCGTTCCTTTCCGGGTTTCCACCTGTGTACAGTCGCGCCCCGCGAGGGGCGTGTGAGTAGAAATCTTTAAGAGGATACGTACCAATACTCCACCATTTGTCGCGCCCCGCGAGGGGCGTGTGAGTAGAAATATAATAACTGCCGTATACAGGTTAAGCGGTTCGGTCGCGCCCCGCGAGGGGCGTGTGAGTAGAAATTGCCTTCCTGGGCCTTTTGCGCCTGCAGGTCGTGTCGCGCCCCGCGAGGGGCGTGTGAGTAGAAATCCTTTCTGCCTTCGTTCCTCCGGGGCGGGTAATTAGTCGCGCCCCGCGAGGGGCGTGTGAGTAGAAATGCCGTATTCCCTGCCGTTCAGCAGAGCGGCCAGGTCGCGCCCCGCGAGGGGCGTGTGAGTAGAAATTTACAGTGTCGCGGAATACAATAAATACAGGTAGGTCGCGCCCCGCGAGGGGCGTGTGAGTAGAAATGTGATGGACGTATTCAGCTTGATGATTGGCGCGGTCGCGCCCCGCGAGGGGCGTGTGAGTAGAAATTGCAATAGGTTTTTATTGGAGAAGCACCGTAAGGTCGCGCCCCGCGAGGGGCGTGTGAGTAGAAATCGGAAACGCCTCACCGAATTTTTTCAGCGCTGTGGTCGCGCCCCGCGAGGGGCGTGTGAGTAGAAATTGTTCTGCTGTCATGTCCTTATCCTCCTCTTTGAAGTCGCGCCCCGTGAGGGGCGTGTGAGTAGAAATTTTTACGATGGCCGTCAGCCGCTCTACAAGCTCCGTCGCGCCCCGCGAAGGGCGTGTGAGTAGAAATTTTCTGTACGGCATTGTAATCATAGCCTGCCGCCGTCGCGCCCCGCGAGGGGCGTGTGAGTAGAAATGTTCCCGTACCTGCGGTAATACCTGCGCAGGTGCGTCGCGCCCCGCGAGGGGCGTGTGAGTAGAAATGTACTCAGTCGGCAGCCAGAGCTTGCCCATGTTGTGTCGCGCCCCGCGAGGGGCGTGTGAGTAGAAATGCTTATTGGACGGAGATGCAGAAGCTGCTCAAGAAGTCGCGCCCCGCGAGGGGCGTGTGAGTAGAAATAACCAGATGACCGCGGAACAGCTGGAAGAATACGTCGCGCCCCGCGAGGGGCGTGTGAGTAGAAATGATTACAATCGTACCGTCGTCATGGGTGTAAACGTCGCGTCTCGCGAGGGGCACGTGAGTAGAAAGCTAAACGTTTTATTGACTACTTCGTTTGTGATATGTCGCATTTTGCGGGGCTTTCATTTCTTCCGTTTCGTTAGGATATTCGGGCAAGGTTCTATGACTATTATGAAAAAATTATATAGAAGAACGGGTTCTGAATATAGCGGAGTATATTATTGCGAGCAATTCAACGGTGTATGAGACGACAAAGCGATTTGGGGTGAGCTGTATAGAAAATATTGGCAGAATATGCGTAAAATATGCCGGTATTCTTGGACGTGTGATTCTGTTTGGCCCCTTTGCCAGAAGTGAAAGTACAGAAGCCTCGGACATTGATCTATACGTGGAACCACGGGATCTCGCTATGACATCAGGAAAATTGGAAAAAAACAAGGCATACAGGGAATTTTGCTTAAAATTGTTCGACCTGTATGATGGAAAAGTTGATTATGACATACTGTCATTTGGTGGCAAACGTGATTTGCAAAATATGAAAGAAACAGCATTATGAAATCAGATTGAAAGAGATGGAGTGATCCTATATGACAGATGAGCAGAAAAAGCTTAAAGTAATGATATTGGCAGATCTGAAGATGGCATTGGTCGGTGGTAATTCAGAGGACAAGTATGAGCGTCTGCTCGGTGCATACCATATCCGAGAAAGAAGGATTCCATATTTGCGGCACATCGCGTTACTTTGGAGTGACTGAATTCGGGAGATATAGAATAGCAGGGAAAATGAAAGCACAGCCATTACATCCTAAAAAATGAATAAGTTTCAAAATCCCCCGCATACATTGTAAAAACAGTGTCTTCGGGGGATTTTTCCTTGAAAGATTATATAGAAGAACGGGTGCTGAACATAGCGGAGTATATTATTGCAAGCAATTCAACGGTGCGGGAGACTGCGAAACGGTTTGGAGTAAGCAAAAGCACCGTACATAAAGACGTCTCAGACCGCCTTTTGCAGATCAATCCGGCGCTGGCGAAAGAGGTGAGGAAGGTTCTGGACGTGAACAAAGCGGAGCGCCACATCAGGGGAGGACTGGCTACCCGGGAAAAATATCTGCACATTTGACCGGACGGTTGCAAAAAGAAGAAAGTGAGGGGTATAATAAGAACTGCAAAAGGAAAAAGAGCGTCAGCTCATAAAATACAGCAGAGAATACAAATACGGTAGAGAATACAAATACAGCAGAGAATACAAATGCAGTAGAGAATATAAATACAGCTGAGAATATAAATACAGAGGATATTGATATGGCAGAGAGAAAAATGAAACGGGTAGAGGATTCCATGATCGAGCAGTCGCATCTGCTGATGCCGCGTTCTCTGAATCCGGCAGGTTTTCTGTTCGGAGGAGAGCTGTTGGCATGGATTGACGAGGCGGCGGGAATTGTCGCCAGGCGTCATGCGGAAATGAACGTGGTAACCGTTGCAATCGATAACATGTATTTTAAAGCGGGGGCAAAAGTGAATGATACGATTGTTCTGGTGGGCCGCGTGACGCATGTGGGCCGTTCTTCCATGGAGATACGGGTGGATACTTATGCAGAAAAACTGGACGGCATCCGCATGATGATAAATCGTGCCTACTTTGTGATGGTGGGAACGGATGAACATCAGAGGCCGGTGGAAGTGCCGGGCCTGATCATCGAAGGGGTGACGCAGCAGATCGAATGGGAAGCGGGGCAGAAGCGCGCCGAGCTTCGCAAAATCCGCAAAAACGAGGGCTATTGAGATGGGTACATATCAGAAAGTGCGGCATGAGTTCGATCCGGTCTATGATGAAAACAGCCGGATTTTGATTCTGGGCAGCTTTCCGTCGGTGAAATCGCGGGAGCAGCAGTTCTATTACGGACATCCGCAGAACCGCTTCTGGAAAGTGACAGCGGCGGTTGCGGGCGCGCCGGTCCCGCAGAACATCGGTGAAAAGCGGCAGATGCTGCTAAAATACGGGATCGCCCTCTGGGATGTGATTGCTGAGTGCGAGATTATTGGCTCCAGTGACAGCAGCATCCGCAATGTAAAGCCGACCCGACTGGAGCTGATTCTGGAGCATGCAGAAATTCAGCAAATTTATGCAAACGGGAACACGGCAAAGAAGCTGTATGAACGTTTTCAGCGGGCAGGCTGCGGACGGGAGATTGTCGGTCTGCCGTCCACAAGCCCGGCCAACGCGGCATTCTCTCTGGAGCGTCTGCTGGAATCCTGGCGGGTAATCGGCATGTTTCTGAGAAAAGATGAAAACTTTTTCTGAGAAAAGATGAAAACTTTTTCTGAGAAAAAATGAAAACTTTTTCTGAGAAAAGATGAAAGCTCTTTCTAAGAAAAGACGCAAGCTATTTCTGAGAAAGAACTGAAGCTCAGAAAAGGTGAAATGAAATATGCGCTCAGGACTGACGGACGTATTCCTGTATCATATGATACATTTCCGGAAATCCGATGTGGTTTGCTTCCGCGAGGCGGCAGACGCTGTCATTTTCCGGATAATAAT
Source organism: uncultured Lachnospiraceae bacterium (assembly GCA_947630595.1). Lineage (GTDB taxonomy): Bacteria > Bacillota > Clostridia > Lachnospirales > Lachnospiraceae > Choladousia. The sequence continues at coordinate 6,821 of CANRIG010000105.1, forward strand.
AGACCTCGCTGCCATGATTGCAGCATTTGACATCGGCCATGCCCCAGGGCGTTTCCACGGCCAGAATTTTCCGGTCAAGGCGGGTGCGCTGCACTTCGTGCACGCGGATGCCGATTGTGGTTGTGTTGCGGAAAATGATGGATTCCAGCTCCGCGCGCTGATTCACATTGCAGAGAACCTTCAGCAGATATGCCGGACGGTTCTTTTTCATATAAATCGGAATGTAAAATACATCGAGCGCGCCGTGCCCCATCAGCTGCTGCATGGTATAGGCGAGTGCTTCCCCGGAACAGTCGTCGATGTTGGTCTCGAGGCTGAGGATGCAGTCGCCGGTGTCATTGGCGGGCACAGAAACAGAATTTGCATCTGTGCTTTGTGCGGCGCTGATCAGCATGGCCCGCAGCAGGCCGGTGGTGGGATAATCCCTCTTTCCGGCGCCGAAGCCTGTCTTTTGAATGCAAAATTCGTCTGGGAGTGTTTCACCGGACTGCAAAGCGGCGGCGACGGCCGCGCCGGTGGGCGTCACAAGCTCACCCTGCACCTCTGTGATTTTCAGTTTCAGATGGTGCGCGGCAGCAATCGCAGAAACTGCAGGCACCGGCACCGGGATCAGACCGTGCTGACAGCGGATCTGGCCGCATCCATCGACCAGTGTCGATATAACAACGCTGTCCGGATGAAGATTGTCGATGCAAACTGCTGCCGCAACAATATCAATAATGGAATCCACGGCACCGACTTCGTGAAAATGAACCTCATCGATGTGTTTGCCATGCACCGATGCCTCTGCTTCCGCGAGAATCTGAAAAATGCGGATGGCAAGCGCTCTGGCGTTTTCTGTGAGCTGGCCGACGGAAATGATTTCCGTGATGTCATGCAGATTGCGCGCATTGTGTGCATGGCTGTGATCAGGATGCTCATGCATGTGATCGCTGTGTGTGTGGTCGTGATCAAGGTGTTCATGTACGTGGCCGCTGTGGTCAGGGTGTTCATGCACGTGATCACTGTGCGTGTGGTCATGATCAGGGTGTTCATGCATATAAAGACTATGTATGTACACGCCATCGCTATGCATATGGTCATCATGTGTATGTTTATGCACATGATCGCTATGCATAGATGCGGCACTTTCCTGTATATGGTCACTGCATATATGTGCGTCATGTGTATGCAATACGTTTTCAGGCATATGTTCAGCGTGTGTATGCAATACATTTTCAGGCATATGTTCAGCGTGTGTATGTAATGCATTTTCCGGCATATGTTCAGTATGTGTATGCAATACATTTTCCGGCATATATTCAATATGCGTATGTGGAACATTTCCCGGCGCATGCCCAGCGACCCCGTGCAGGTATTCCATGTCATGGTCGTGATTGTCATGCTCCAGAATCACATGGAAGTCGCAGGCGCGGATGCCGGATTTGAATACATCTTTTATTTCTATGGAATAGCCGGTGAGCGGCAGGCTGGCAAGCGCTTTTTCCAGAACCTGGCGGTCTGCTCCCAGATCGAGCAGCGCAGCCACTGTCATATCTCCGCTGATACCGGATTCACATTGCAGATACAGAACCGTTTTATTCATAGATTTCTCCTTGGATTTTTACAGGCATAAAAACAGACGCGGAAGCTGTTTTCCTGTCTTTTATAGGGTCGGATTTGTTATCAAAAAAGTTCTCCGCCTTTATGACAGAGAACCGAATGCCCAACGGCCATTGCTGTGCGGCGCACCGGCCGGCGGCGGATTTCTTGCATTTCTTGTTGGTCATATTTTAGCAAGCGCCTGTGGGAAAGTCAAGAGAACCGGCCGACAAAAGTTGGCGAAAAAATTTTGAGTAAAAGTATTGACTCCCACGTAACGTGATACGGTATTCTTTTTTTCACAGGAGCAGAACAGATATAAGCCGGCAATTTCTATCCTGCTTCTGCATAAATCAAAGGAGCTGGTAAGCATGAGGACTATAAGCCAGGTTGCGAAATTAACAGGCGTCAGTGTGCGCACGCTGCAATATTATGACGAAATCGGACTGTTGAAACCAAGCAAGTTGACGCAGACCGGCTATCGTCTATACGATGAGGAAGCGCTGCAAAGGCTTCAACAAATCCTGTTTTTCAGGGAACTGGATTTTAAATTAAAGGATATTCGGGAGATTCTTGAACGGCCTGACTTTGACAGAATCGCCGCTTTTAAGAAACAAAAAGAGCTGCTTCTTCTAAAACGCAGCCGGATGGATCGGCTGATACAGCTCCTCGGCCATTTGGAGAAAGGAGAGCAATGTATGAGTTTTAAAGAATTTGATTTGTCCGATTATATTCATGCGTTGGAAGAGTTTAAGTCCAGCCGGACGGAGGAGGTGATCCGGCACTGGGGAAGCATCGCCAATTTCGACAAGTTTATTCAGAAAATTAAAGAGGATGAGTCCCGGGTAGCGGAGCTTGCCGTTAAGCAGTTTGGAAGTGTGGAAAAATATACAGAAGCGATGAAATATAACCTGGAACACTTTTCTGAAAATATGGAAATATCGCTATCGGAAGAAGCAAAGGAACTTGGGAGACAGGCGGAAGCGCTGTATGAAAAATTAACCGCCGATCTGTCAGAAGATGCTTCCTCCCCCAGAATACAGTCCATTGTACACGAACTGCTGCAGTTTATACAGAAAAACAGCCCCGGCATATCCCTCGATAAGCCCTATATCCATGTTTTGATCGACACATATTCAAACGATTATGTAAAAAGCTTAACCGACAGCAGGTACGGGCAAGGGGCCTCGGATTATATTGTAAAAATATTCCGCTATTATTTGGAGAATGCCGCTCTTGAAAAATAATTAGAGTCATTTAGTAATGCATAAAACGACGCCGGAAATGCTTATTTTATCAGCATCTCCGGCGTTCTGTCTGTTATTCAAGCGCTGTCGTCTCCAACATTCTGTCTGTTTACTCGAACTCGACAACTACTAATCAATTTTGTTTAGAGATTATTATTTGTCGTGTATGTAGGTCTTTTGATTATTTG
>CANRIG010000106.1 GCA_947630595.1 uncultured Lachnospiraceae bacterium
AACTGCGTTCAGGATCGTGGTGGAACCTGTCGGGGTCGGAACACGCTGTGCAGCGCCAATGAGCTTGCCGTTCAGCTCCGGAATAACAAGGCCGATAGCCTTTGCTGCGCCGGTGGAGTTCGGAACGATGTTGATCGCTGCTGCGCGGGATCTTCTGAGGTCGCCCTTTCTCTGCGGGCCGTCAAGGATCATCTGGTCGCCGGTGTATGCATGGATCGTGCACATGATACCGGATTCGATCGGCATATAGTCGTTCAGGGCCTTAGCCATCGGAGCCAGGCAGTTGGTCGTGCAGGAAGCTGCGGAAATAACGGTATCCTCTGCCTTCAGCGTGGTGTGGTTTACATTGTAAACGATGGTCGGAAGATCGTTTCCTGCCGGAGCGGAGATAACAACCTTCTTAGCGCCTGCCTGGATGTGAGCCTCAGCTTTTGCCTTGGAGGTATAGAAGCCGGTGCACTCCAGAACAACGTCAACGCCGAGCTCGCCCCACGGAAGCTTGGAAGCGTCTGCCTCTTTGTAGATCGTGATGTTCTTGCCATCCACAACGATGGAATCCTCGGTGCAGGATACGGTATCAGCCAGAGCGTATTTGCCCTGAGAAGAGTCATATTTCAGAAGATGAGCCAGCATCTTCGGGCTGGTCAGGTCGTTGATCGCAACTACCTCGTAGCCCTCTGCGTTAAACATCTGTCTGAAAGCCAGACGACCGATACGTCCAAATCCATTGATTGCAACTTTTACTGCCATGATTACAATTCCTCCTAAAGTTTATTTGTACAGCTACGTGTCAGGGCATTCATCCTTCGCGAAATCTCCTGACCTTAACCTAACAGCTATTTTAACCAATTTATTCCAAAAATTCAAGGGCAATCTCGCTACGCCTCAAAATTTTGTGGACTTTTTGCATCGCATCCGCTATTATGATTCTGGCATGTGCAATTTGCTGATTTTTCTGCAGTTTTCGTATATAATTTTTATCGTTCGGAGGCGATTTCCCTTATGAGCATTCTCTATGATTATCATCTTCACTCAGCCTTTTCCGGCGACAGCGACGCGCCGGCGGAGCGCATGGCGGAACGCGCGCTCGATCTGGGCCTGAAAGGCCTCTGCTTCACCGAGCATCAGGACCCCGACGCCCCGGATACCGGCATCGACTTCACGGTCGATTTTGCGTCCTATTTCGCCTGCATGGAGCGCCTGCGCGCGCAGTACCGCGGCCGCCTCCAAATCGGCGCCGGCATGGAGTTCGGCATCCAGCCGCACCTGCCCGGAACGCTGCAGGCGCTGTGCGAAACCTGGCCGTTTGACTTTGTGATCGCCTCGCTTCACTTCGTCGACGGGCAGGACCCCTATTATCCCTCGTTTTTTGAGGGACATTCGGAACGCGAACGCTACGAACAGTTTTTCCGCACGCAGCTCGAGACGCTGCAGGCTTTCCCGCCCGAATCCTATGACACCCTTGGCCATATGGACTACATCGTGCGCTACGGCCCCAACCGCAGCCGCTTTTATTCTTATGAAGCTTATGCTGAGCAGATCGAGCCCATCCTGCAGTTTCTGATCGGCCACGGAAAATGCCTCGAGGTCAACACCGGCGGCTTCCGGCAAGGGCTCGGCGAGCCCAACCCCTGCGCCGGCGTGCTGCGGCGCTACCGTGAGCTGGGCGGCGAGCTGATCACCATCGGCTCCGACGCGCACGAACCCCAAAGCCTCTGCTATGCGTTCGATCAGGCGGCGGAGCTGCTGCGCGGACTCGGTTTCCGCTACTATGCGGTATTTGAGCGGCGGAATATGCGGATGGAGCGGCTGTGAGCGCAGAAACAGCCTGCAGCGTCACTGCAGCACAGCTCCCAGCGCATTATAAGCCCGGAACGCGTCATTAATATGATACATTTCATCCTCCGGCTCATCCGGCCAGCCCGCGGTCACCAGAATGTAAATCTTTCCGTAAATCTCGGCCGCGCTGGCCAGGCAGTGCCCGGCCTCGTCGGTGTAGCCGGTCTTGCCGCCGATGATCTCCCCGCCCGTCACAATCTCGTCAACCGTGCTCTTAAACAGCGTGCTCCAGAACGTGAAGCCGTCCGGGTGAATCTCGGTCGGCGCGACGCTGTAGTGATGCGTCGTAAACACCTCATAAAAGGTCGGATTGCGCAGCGCTTCCTGCAGGATTCTGCCGATCTCGGTGACGGTCGAAAACTGCTCTTCCTCATGCAGGCCGGTACAGTTCGTGAAATGCGTCCGTGTCAGCCCCAGGTCGGCCACCTTCTGGTTCATCAGCTCCACAAACGCGGACTCCGAACCCGCCGCCTGAATCGCAAGCTCCAGACAGCACTCGGCTCCCGACGGAAGCAGCGCTCCGTACAGCAGGTCGCGGATCACCGCCTGCTCGCCCGGCTCGAATCCGGCCCGGGAGGCATCCTCCTCATAGAGCGCGTCGTAAATGTCATAAGGCATCTCCACCACCGCATCGAGATCCGGAAGATGCTCAAGCGCCGTCAGCACCGTCAAAATTTTCGTCATGGAAGCCGGGAAAATCTCTTTATCCGCGCGTCTGGCGGCGAGCACCGTCCCGGTATCCGCCTCCAGAATGACCGCGTACGGGCTCTCCAGAATACTCAAATCCACAAGGTCCTGCCCGGAATCCTCCTGATTTGCATCCTCTGCGCCGTCCTGGCCTGCAGTCCCGGTATTCTGACCGTCCGCACCGCTCTGGCCCGCATTCGCGTCGTCCTGACCTGCATTTGCGCCGTCCTGGCCTGCCCCCGCAGCGCCCTGTCCGTTTTCACCGTTCTGTACACCGGCCGCATCGGAGCCGTCCGCCTGATTCCCCTGCGAAAGCTCACCCGCGCCCTCCTGCAAAGCCCCGGACGGACCGTTCTGCAGGTGCAGCGAGCCCAGCCCACCCCGCTCGAGCAGCACCAGCGCGCCGACCGCACACACCGCCAGCAGCACAATAATCAAAATCAGCCACAGCAGCAGCCTTTTATTCTTCTTTTTCCTGCGCCGGCCCGCGCCGCCCTGCTTGTCCGCATAGCGGCTGCCGCCTGCCCTGTAATTGTTCTGCCTGTTCCGCATTCTTATTCTCCATTCTATCGAAATCCCTTTGTGTGACAGGAAAAGGTTTTCGCGCGTCAGCGAAACGAAGCCTTTCCTGCCGCATAAAAAAACTGATGACAGCTTTTCGCGCATCACCAGTTTAGCACAGCTCATCCGGCACTTCAAGGACAAACCCGTACCGCTGTTTTTATTTATCTGTTTTTATTTATCTGTTTTTATTTATCTGTTTTTATTTATCTGTTTTTATTTATCTGTTTTTATTTATCTGCTTTTATTTGCCTGTTCTCATTCAACTATTCTTATTCATCTTTCTCATTCAGACATTTTCATCCAGATGTTTTTAATCACCCGGTTCCCCGTTTTTCTGTCATTCCGCCGTCCGCCTGTGATTCCCCGGCAGCTCCGGCGGCGAAAGCCTGCCTCAGCAGGCCAACGGCTATTCTGCAATCACGCCCCCGCCGGCCACATAGTCTCCGTCATAGAAAACGACGGCCTGTCCCGGCGTCACCGCGCGCACCGGTTCCTCAAACAGCACCTCCGCCTCGTCCGGCCCCGTCCGGCGCACCCGGGCAGGCGCACCGGCATGGTTGTAGCGGATCTTGGCCACCACCGGCAGCTCATCCTCGATGTCCGGCACGCTCATGAAATTCAGGCTGCGGCAGACCAGGCGGTCCGTAAAAACGTCATCGCTGCTGCCGATGACGACCTCGTTCGTCTGCGGCCGGATTTCCGTCACAAACACGGGCCGGCCCAGCGAGAGGTTCAGCCCCTTTCTCTGTCCCACAGTATAATGTGTGATGCCTTTATGGCGGCCGACCACCGTGCCGTCCGCGGTCACAAAATTGCCCTCCGGAATCTCGCGGCCGCTGTTTTTTTGAATAAATCTGGCGTAATCCTGATCCGGAACAAAGCAGATTTCCATACTGTCCGGCTTGTGCGCCACCGGAAGCCCGAGCTGCGCGGCAATCTCCCGCACCCGGCTTTTCTCGTAATCGCCGACCGGCATCAGGGTATGCGCCAGCTGCTCCTGCGTCAGGCTGTAGAGCGCGTAGGTCTGATCCTTGGCCGCCGTCACCGAGCGGCGCACGGCATAACGCCCGTTGTCCAGCCGTTCCACCCGCGCATAATGCCCCGTGGCAATGTAATCGGCCCCGATCTGCAGGCTCCGCGTCAGCAGGGATTCCCATTTGACGTAGCGGTTGCAGGCGATGCAGGGGTTCGGCGTGCGTCCCGCCAGATATTCCTCCATAAAATAGCGGATCACCTTTTCATAAAACTCCTGGCGGAAATTCATCACATAATGCGGAATCCCCAGGCGGCTGGCCACCCGCGCCGCGTCGTCCACCGCGCTCAGCCCGCAGCATCCGCCGTTGGCGCTGACCGTGTCGTCGTCCTCGCTCTGCCAGATCTGCATGGTGACCCCGATCACCTCATAGCCGGCCTCCTGCAGCAGGTATGCCGCCACCGAGGAATCCACGCCGCCGGACATACCCGCCACCACTTTTTTCTTTGTCATAAATCAATATTCCTCTGACTCGTCCTCTTCGCCCTCGTGGATATCGGATTTCGGCTTGGAAAGGCCCTCGATCTTAATGCTGTTCTTCTGCGCGTAATCCCAGAGCGCCGCGTGTATCGCTTCCTCAGCCAGCAGAGAGCAATGCACCTTCACCGGCGGAAGCCCGTCCAGCGCCTCCATCACGGCCTTGTTCGTCACCTGCAGCGCCTCCTGGATACTCTTGCCCTTCACCAGCTCGGTCGCCATGCTGCTCGTCGCCACCGCCGCGCCGCAGCCGAAGGTTTTAAATTTAACGTCGCGGATGATGCCGTTGTCGTCAATATCCAGATACATGCGCATGATGTCGCCGCACTTTGCGTTGCCCACGGTGCCGACGCCGCTCGCGTTCTCGATTTCTCCCACATTTCTCGGATTCTGAAAATGATCCATTACCTTTTCCGAATACATAATGAAGTTCCTCCCATATTCTTATCTTTTCTGTGACTTCTTCACAAAATCTTCATAGAGCGGAGACATGCTGCGCAGATGCTCCACAATCTCTTTTATCTTCTCGATGACAAAATCCAGGTCCTCTTTCGTCGTCTCCGCGCCGAGCGTCAGGCGCAGCGAACCATGCGCAATCTCGTGCGGCAGGCCGATCGCCAGCAGCACATGCGACGGGTCGAGCGAACCGGAGGTGCAGGCCGAACCGCTGGAACCGCAGATGCCGGCCATATCCAGCATGATCAGAAGCGATTCGCCCTCGACAAACTGGAAGCTGAAATTGGCGTTGTTGGGCAGGCGTTTCGTCCGGTGCCCGTTCAGACGCGTGTAGGGAACCTCCTTCAGCACGCGGTCGATCAGGTAATCCCGCAGCTCTGTCTCCCGCGCCGTCCGCTCCTGCATCGTCTGCATCGCCTCCTCGGCCGCCTTCCCGTAGCCTACGATGCCCGGCACATTCTCGGTGCCGGCGCGGCGCTTGCGCTCCTGCGCGCCTCCGTGCACAAACGAACGGATTTTGACGCCCTTGCGGATGTAGAGGAATCCGATGCCCTTGGGGCCGCACAGCTTGTGGCCGCTGGAACTAAGCATATCGATATGAAGCTCGTCGACATTGATCGGCAGCTGTCCATATGCCTGTACCGCATCCGTGTGGAACAGAATGCCGTGCCTGTGCGCAATCTCGCCGATCTCGCGAATCGGCTGAATCGTACCGATCTCGTTGTTTGCGAACATCACCGTGATCAGAATCGTCTCCGGACGGATCGCTTTTTCCAGCTGATCCAGCTTCACGACGCCAGATTCATCCACATCGATATAAGAAACCTCGAAGCCGTTCTTCTCCAGGTACTCGCAGGTGTGCAGCACCGCGTGATGTTCGATCTTCGTCGTTATGATGTGGTTGCCCTTTGCGCGGTAAGCCTCCGCCGTCGCCTTGATCGCCCAGTTGTCCGACTCCGAACCGCCCGCCGTAAAGTAAATTTCCTCCGGCTTCGCTCCCAGCGTGGCCGCAATCGTCTCCCGGCTGTGCGTGATGGCTTCCTTGCTCTTTGCGCCGATGCTGTAAATGCTGGAGGCGTTGCCGTAATACTCGGAAAAATACGGCAGCATGGCCTCAAGCACGGTCGGTGAAGTCTTTGTCGTTGCTGCGTTGTCCAGATAAATAATTCGTTCCATACTCTATTCTCCTTCTATCCCAGCCTGTTCATCCCGAGCAGCTTTGGCTGCTGTAATCCACCGGCTGATTGATTCTTTTTTGCTGTGCTTTTCTGCTCTCCTCCACAAGCTGGCTGAGCATCATTTCATCCACCGTCCGCGCAATGCTTTCGTTGATCCGCCGCCAGACGTATTTCGTCACGCACAGGTCGGACCCCTGGCAGCCCTCGTCCGTGTCCGCGGAGCAAACCACTGCGTCCAAGTTGCCCTCCAGGGCCCGCAGCACATCCCCCACCGACACCGAATCCGCCGGCCGGGCCAGGCGGTAGCCGCCCTGCGCTCCGCGGGTGCTCATCACCAGACCCGCTTTTTTCAGCTTTGCCACCAGCTGCTCCAGATAGCTCTCGGAAATGTTCTGCCGCTGCGCAATGCTGCTGATGGAAACCGCTTCCTCCTCGCTGTACTGCGCCAGATCGATCATCGCGCGAAGGCCGTATCTTCCTTTTGTCGATAACTTCATGCTTCTCTCCTCCGGCGTCTCAGGCGCCGTATGCCTCAGGTGAGGCGAAAGCCTGCTCCCGCGGCAATCCGCGGAAAATGTACCTTCGTTTTCAATATCCGAGCGTTTTACTCGGATTTCGTGTACAGAATACCACTGGTTTTCCTTCCTGTCAAGAGGTATTTTTACTGCATATATTTGTTCCGGGGTGCGGTTCTGCATATATTTTTGCTTCGGGATACAGCCCTGTACTATTTTTGTCGCCGTCCTGCATAAGTATGAGCAAAGCGCCGCATCGGACGGAAATCTATGAATCAACGTCATTATCTCCTAAAAGGTACCTTTGTGCTGACCATCACCGGCCTGCTGACCAGAGCCGCGGGATTCTTTTATAAAATATTCCTCTCCCGCGCCATCGGCGCCGAGGAAATCGGGCGTTTCCAGCTCACGCTGCCGGTTTTTGCGTTCTGCACGGCGCTCACGGGCGGCGGCATCCAGACCGCAGTCTCCCGCTTCACAGCGGAATATCACGCCAGGCAGGAGGAGCACGCTGCGCTGCGCATTCTCTTTTGCGCCCTGCTGCTCTCCTGCAGTCTCTCCCTCGGCTGTGCAGCCGCGTTGTTCTTCGGCGCGGACTGGATTGCCGGCTCGTTTCTGCTCGAACCGTCCTGCGCCTTCCTTTTGAGAATTACTGCGGTTTCCCTGCCCTTTTCCGCGGTTCATGGCTGTGTCAGCGGATTTTTCATCGGCCGCAGAAACGTAAAAGTCTCCGCCATCTCCCAGTTGACAGAGCAGCTTCTGCGCATCGCGGCCGTTTTTTTCTTTTATGTGATTTTCCAAAAAAACGGCAGGCCCCTGAACGCCTCGATTATGGCGCTCGGCCAGGTCGCCGGGGAGCTGGCGGCCGCCCTGTTCTGCTTTTATCATCTGGTGTTTGGTCTTGAGAAGGAGACGGAAAAAGAATCCACAAAGGGACTCGCAAAAGAACCGGCGAAAAAATCGGCGAAGGAATCCGCACAAGAGCCGGAAAGCGTTGGAACAATGGAGCAGTATGCATCCGGCCGTGTTCTGCGTCCGACTCATCGTGCCCAGCATTCGCCTCGTCGTGCCGCACATTTGACCAGACGTGCCCAGCACCCGACTCGCAGCGATCTCCGAAAAACTATTTCTGTCTCCCTTCCCCTGAGCCTGAACCGCATGCTGCTTTGCGTCTTGCAGGGAATCGAGGCGGCTTTGCTTCCGCAGATGCTGCGCCGCTTTGGTCTCAGCAGTTCGGAGGCTCTCGCCGTCTACGGTATCCTGACCGGGATGGCTCTGCCGCTGATCCTGTTTCCAACCGCAGTCACCGGAGCCCTCGGCACCCTGCTGCTGCCGGCAGTCTCAGAGGCGCACGCTCTGAAACAGAACAAAAAAATAGCCGACACTGTCCGTGTCAGCTTTCAGGGCAGCCTGCTGCTCGGTCTCTTTTTTCTGACCGCGCTGCTCCTGTTTGGCGCAGAGACCGGTGAACTGCTGTTTCACAATGCTCTCGCCGGAGCCTTCACCCGCAGGCTCGCTTTGCTCTGCCCTTTCCTCTATATGAATACTACACTCGTCAGCATCCTGCACGGGCTTGGCAAGACCACCCTTGTCTCCGTCTGGAATACCATCGGCTTTTTCATCCGGCTTGCCGCCATCCTCCTGCTCGTTCCCGGGGTCGGAATCGACGGCTACTTTGCCGGACTGCTGTGCGCTCAGGCATTCGTCTCGCTCTGCTCGCTGTTCGCACTGCACAAAAACAGCAATTTCCATCCAAATCTCACGGTTTCCGTCGTCCTGCCCGGGCTCGTCTGTCTCACAAGTGCCGCCGCCATGACCGGCCTGCGCACTGCGCTGCCCGCGCTTCGAAACCTGTCCTGGAGTATGCTGCTGGTCAATGTCCTCGGATATCTGACGCTGTTTGCGCTGCTGGCCTTCTGGCTGCTGCCGGATCAGGGAATAAGGCGGGAACTGTTCGCATTTTTGAGGAAGAAGGTGGTTAGTTGATGAAAAAAGGATGCTTTCTTACAAACGTGATTCCAGCCAATCGGTTATATCTCAATTACATCATCCACATTCAAAAAGAATTAAACCGTCTGAGCGGAAGCGGGCAGCCATTGCTGCACAAGCTCGATCTGCATCCCCACCACTTTCGCAATATTCTCCATACTGAATCCCATACCATGAAGATTAACTGCCACTTCATGAGCCTTCTGCTCCCGTCCGCACAGATTGCCTCTCTCCTCCGAAACCCGGAACTCCTCTGCAAACAATTCTCTCAATGCATTACACATATCCCTCTCCTCCTCCATCTTTTCCCAGTTGGCGCGGACGATGACCTCCATCAGCGCCTGATACCACAGGTCATGCTTTTTCGGCTCATACGCTTTCAGAATATCCTGAATTTCACTCCCGGCCTGCAGGTCGCACCGCAGGCTCTGCAGCCAGTAATTCTCTCTCCGGGACAGCCGTTTTGTCACAATTACCTGCATCGGAATCGGGTCGCCGCTCAACGCATAGATACCGGAATCCGTCTCCACAGCCTTAATCCCACGCGCACGCCTGAGATGGCGCAGCAGCTTGTGCGGATAATGATTGCAGACAAACGTCAGCGTCAGCTCATCCGGATCAATCTCGCCTATCCGCTCCGTCTCCGATTGGTAAAAGCAGGCGTAACCATAGACCTTATAAAAATCATTGATACTCAGATAATCCTCCGGTGACTTATACTCGATGATGTTGTACCCTGAGTTTTACAGTTTCGATGTCAAAAAATCCCTGCAATGCCCATAAATAAAGGCCTGCAGGGATTCGCCTTTATG
>CANRIG010000107.1 GCA_947630595.1 uncultured Lachnospiraceae bacterium
CTGAGCACGCCGATTGCCTCCAGGACAGAGGATTTGCCCGAGCCATTAGCACCTATGAACACATTTACATGCCCCGGCTCAAACGAGACATCATATAATGACTTAAAGTTTCGTATCGTTATTTTCTTCAGCTTCATTTCATTCACTGCGAAAATCTCCCTTCAAGAATAATGGCTTATCTAATCACTTATTAAGTATAACATATTCCCGCAGAAAGTCCACATCTAAATTTTGATTTTTCCTTTATTTATCATGATTTTTCATGTTTTAGATGTCTTAAAAATCGCTATTTTAGTTATATCTAAATTTCATTTAAATAATACAATATTCAACAAAAAAGCCTATCTAACCCAATTAACTCCACCGTCTTCCATTTTGCGATTTTGCACGTGAGACCCACCCGACGTTCCCTGGGAGCCGTACCTGTAGAGATTTCACCCGCCCCTACCCGCGACGGTTTCCCCAATAGTCCCCTCTCTTCGCGTGTATGGCCCCGTGACACGACTTGCACAGCGCGATCAGGTTGCTCCGATCATGTGTGCCACCTTCACTCAGAGGCAGCTTGTGGTGGATCTCTTTAGTCGGTACGATAATTCCACGTTCAAAATACATCTCACAGAACGGATGCCCTGCAGCATACTTGTCACGAATCCGCTTCCATGCACGACCATATCGTCTCTTTGTTTCCTTATCTCTGCCGTACTTCTCATAGTTACAGTTGCTTGGCTTCTCGTGCTTTTCACAGAATCTTTTGTCTGTCAGCTTCGGGTATCCGGGATAGGAGCATGGATGCTTCGGTTTCCTTGGCATCATTCCACCTTCTTTCCCATAGAAAAAGCCGCCACGTTTTTTCCCCGCAACGGCTCTTTCATCTTTCGCTTTTGCCATCTTAACATTATCACACAGGCTTACTGTATCGAACTTGATTTTACTGTATTCTTTTCGGAATCTCGATTTCTTCCAATGCATACCGGTATCATCCGGTGTCTCAAACCTATAACTGCTCCTGAGACAAACCTTTACTCTCTCTGTAATACCTCAGCTTGTCCGCTGGATCCACATGCTCTAAAACCATCGGAAGCTCTGAATTCATGCGAATTAGAACCTTATCCCGCTTTCTTATAATGCCTGTGTGATTTTGTATAGTATTGCATTATCAATGCAGCCATGTCAGGGAACATAGCAGCCGGTCATGTTGCCGTTGGCGGCATTTACGACAGCGCAGCGTGGTAATATCGCCCTGCCAGAGGAAGATGCCCGGCTCCGCAGGCATCAGGTCTGCGATGTCCGTGATCCCCTTGGCGGCAGTCTCCTGCTGCAGATACGCATCCTGCACCGACAGAAACTCTTCTCCGACTGGACGCGGCGGACGGATGTTCATCAGAGAACGGAGCAGTTTTTTCTGGCCCGCTTCGTCAGAAGGAATCCTCAGATTCCGATACTGCTGCTCCTCCCGCCAAAGGGTGCGAATCATAAACATCCGGCGTTCTGTCTGGGTCATGGCGTATTCCCCTTTCCGTGGGCACGGGAAGTCCCGCGCGAAGCTGATGCAAAAACCGGTAAAATGGAATCCAAAAGTTTATATAAACCTTAATCTACTGAGTCTCTGCTTTCCTGTCCGTATTTATCATATTTGTCATATCTATCGTATTAACTGGAACTTCGATCGTAATTGACAGTCTGCCGTTCAGTGCCTTTGCAATCCGCTCAAGCGTTGCGACCGAAGGATTTGCAGTCCCCCGCTCTATCTTGGAAATATCAGACTGATCAATCCCTGTAAGCGCGGCAAGCTGTTTCTGGGAAATACCTGCAGCCGCCCGTGCCGAGGCAACAGCCTGTGCGGAGGCCTGATGAATTATGATTTCGTCTTTGCGGACAGTTTCCCCGTCCATATAGATGGTCTCAGCTTCCATATCAAGCTCGTCATTCCACACAATGCCATAAGCTCCCATCAGCTTTCCTGTCAGAAAAAGATCTCTGTCTTCCAGAGCCTTTAGCTGTGGGTATTTGGAAAAAAGCACGCTCATATCATAACGCTTAACGATACCGTCCTGAAAAGTGACCTCCAGTGCAGTACCTTCCAGCAGATTTAAATTGATTGCCTTATGAAACACGGCGGATACCTCCTTAGTGCATCTATTGTCCCCGTCAATCCAGAGGAGGAAGTTTTCTGTACGTTTCAGTTTCCCACATTATCTGCAGTTCACTCTGATACTTTAATATAAATTCTTTAACCAGAGCCTTCGCTTTTGACGGAAATTCACCTTCCATAATTTCTCCCGTGGCAATCAGAAACGGGGCGTCAAAATCCTGTGTAATCGCATGGACATGCGGAGGATTGTGCTCTTTGTTGCGTAAATACATAACAATAATGATTCCGTAGAAATAGCTGATCGTTGGCATAAACGCTCTCCTTCCAAACTTTATCTGCTATTAGTATAGGGGATAAATCCCCTATTGTCAACGTAGCAAAAGAATCTCGAGAAATCATGGGCATAATATGCCAAAAACAAATGCCGCAGAAAGGAATCTCCTTCAGGTAGCTGCCAAATAAAACAGTATCGAAACAATACTGACACAGGGCATCTGCCAACCAGGGGTGCAACAAAGAGAACAGCTATACTCGGAAATCAATCCAGGTATGACCGTCCTTTTTGTCTGCCTTTATATTTTGAACTCGTTTATCGAAAGTTTATTTTGTAATTCTCAAGATTTTTTTGCGTTTTGATGGAAATTATGATATAGTATATTCAAAAGCACATTCACTACCCAACAATCTGAACAAGGAGGTCGTTGTATGGCAGTTAATTATAATAAACTTTGGAAACTGATGATCGATAAAAGTATCAACAAAACGGAATTGACACATCTTGCCGGAATCAGTACAAATGCGATGGCCAAGCTTGGGCGCAATGAGGACGTCAGGGTAAATGTGCTGGAAAAACTCTGTACTACTCTCGACTGTAAGCTTGATGATATTGTTGAATTCGTATCGGATTCGGAAACATCTCCCAAAAAAGAAAAAACTACAGGCAGGTGATACTATGTCATACCATTCTGAGCTTTATATGCATGATCTGGACAGGAAAGCGACGGCTGCGCTGAACACATTCCCAAAGTTTGTAAAACTGTTGGAGGCCTACCATGCCAACTACGACGAAAAAGCAGCCAGGTTTGATTTTCTCTCGTCCGCAATTCGGCTAAACGACAAACAAATGCCAGCGATATACAATCTGCTCCCACCGATCTGCGATCAGCTGGGGATTGACGTGCCGGAGCTATATTATGTGCAATCAAAGACTATGAACGCCGCAACTGGCGGAAGCACACAACCGTATATCTTTGTGACCTCCAGACTGGTAAACGAGCTGCCGCTTGAATTAGTTTCAAGCGTTTTGGCACATGAGTGCGGACACATCGCCTGTAAACACACTCTTTACCATTCTATCGCTGGCCAGCTGATTAACGGTATTAACAGCAGCCCTTTGGCACTTATTCCTGCTATCCGAAAATTTTTGACGCCATCTCTTGTGAGGGCCCTGCTGTTTTGGGACATGTGCAGTGAACTTTCGGCTGATCGCGCCTCAGTCCTTTGTGACAGAACAGCTGAGAAAACTGTCGATGTTCTCCTGCGGCTAAACGGCTACGGCAAAAACATTGACCGCGCTGAATTTTTGAAGCAGGCGATGGATCTCAAAGCATTTATCAACGATTCCACATCGAATAAATTCATTGAACAGATGTTGATACAGGGAGAAAGTCATCCGAGGATGGCAACACGCGCCTATGAATGCTATGAATGGTCAAAATCAGCGCAGTATCATGGAATCTTAGACGGTACATACACGATTCGTGAGAAACAGGCGGAAGAAGAACGCTGTTGCGAGGAAGAGCTTATCTCCGCCGAGCTTACCGTCACTGGGGAAAAGTCCCAGACCACGCCTGACCTCGACACCATCAACCGGGAACTTCAACGGGTGGACGCGGAGCTCACCCGGTACACCAACACTACGGACAAATTGGATTATGCCATGGCAGTTGGCAGCGGTATTCTCTCCGGCATTATCGACAGCGTTTTTGTGGGCGAATTCAATTTGGAAGAGGCCGGCCAGTGGGGCAATGAAAAAGCAAACGCCTTTGTGCTGAAGGTCGCCAAAATGCAAGGCTATGATGGAAATGCTCCCGTTGGAGCAATAAAATATCTGGAAGATATGTTTCCTATTGCCGCGGATAAAGCAACTGCTCAATTTGGCGGCGGACTCCAGCACCATCTTCGTGACTTCTCCCATCATCCGACGCCGGTGGGCCTTGTGTGCTCCATTCTGACGCAGTTTACAGGAAAGGTCTACGGAACTGACGTATCCGGATCGTTTCAAGCGGTCAAATTGAACGAAGAAGGACTCGCGCTGATTGGTAAAAGCCTCCCGGAAAAGATTATGTTCGGTGCCGTCAACTGGGCGTTCCACATGGCAAGCGACATAGCGGGTTCTTCCAGTTCCGTGATGAAAAGCAGCTTCGGGACAGGATTGCCCGGGCCATTGGTTTCATTGTTGAAAGAATTGTCCGCTACACCCCTCTTTCAAAAACTGGATGACAGGGGGTATAAGGAATTCTCCGTTTATATTTCCAAGCTGTTCAACGGGACTCTGCTTGGTGAACGGGATGCGAATAACAAGTTGATCCCTCATAAGTTCGACCTTCGGACGGAGATGGGAGTCGCGTATCACATAAGTCGTCAGGCAATCCCGGTTGTCATCAACGAGTGCATCGTCAGAGCGTTCTATTTCATCCGGCGTCTTGCCGCAGGACTCGTAAGCGCCAACCTGAACAGCCCGCAGGATGTTGTTAAGCTGAATTGGCATACTATTTTGCCTTTCCAAAATCGAACTGTGGAACGTATGATCACCATTTCTGCAATGACTTTCACGGTTGCCGACACTGCTGACGCAGCCATCCACGCTGCCATTGAGTCCGGGGGAAATTGGGTGCTGTTCTCCGGGCATTTTGTTACAAGATTCAGCTATGTTGGCGCGGGCAGAGCCGCCATAGCTATCGTGAAGGAAGTTTCCAGCGAAAAAAAAGAAATACAGCTCATCCACGAAAAAATGCTTCTCTCTGAGGCGAAGGCTTCCCTGTTCCTGGCACAGCTTCAGGATTTCAAGGAAAGACTCAAAGAACGAGTGTCCAATTACCTCGCAGAGGATATTGCGGAGTTCATGTCAGGCTTCGACTACATGCGGCAGGGGATGGATACCGGGGATTCCAATCTTGTCATTCGTGGAAACGTCATCATTCAAAAAGTCCTCGGGCGTGAACCGCAGTTTACAAGCCAGGAAGAATTCGATGCGCTGATGGAATCCGATGTTCCGTTGACGCTATGACAGGAGGCTGGAAAATGGCAAATAAAGCTGAAAAAGACAAAGGCATATTCACCACGCTCCACGGCGCTGTGGATTCTGTCAAGGCATCAATTCAAAACGTGAATGTGCCGGATATCAAAGCGCCGGATATCAAGGTTCCAAACCAGGTCAAGGAGCTGTTCAAGAAGAAGCCCCGCAAGGATACGCAGGACAGTGCTGCAGAGCCGCTGACAATCAAGGCCATATCCACAAGGAACGCTATCAAGGTTATTTATTATTTGATGTCGGCAGACGGAAAGATTTTTCACAGCGAAGAAGATAAATTTGACGCCATAGGAACAGAGTTGGACCCGGATTTTATAGAAAACAAGGAGCAGATCGTAAATGAATGTAAGGTTCAAATGGAAAAAGTCATCGACCCCGAGGACTACTATGATGTCCTTCAGGACGGTGTTGAGCTGGCACTTTCTTCATCAGTCCAGACAGAGGATACTTCTATCACACCCAAATTGCTGGTTTGGAATCTGCTGACCATTGCTTACAGCGACGAGAGCTATGATGAGTCTGAAAGAAAACTGTTGAAATACATCGTCCGCAAACTTAACATTGATAAGGACATCTTTCTGGAAATGGAGAGCAGCATCCTGACGTTGATAGATCTGGAGCGAGAACTGAACTGGATTAAAACTGCGGACAGACCTTATCTGACCATTGAAAATATGGCAAATGAGCTGGCAGACAGAAAAAACGTGATCTTTGAGAGCGTAAAAGATTTAATAGCACTGTGAGACAGGAGGGAAAAACGTATGCCGTTACCGTTATTGTTTATTGGCGTCGCCGCGGCGACAGGTGCGTTTGGCGTCGGAAAAACCGTAAAAGCGGGGATCGACACAGTAAATGCAAACAGCATCAACAAAAGTGCGAACGAAATTGTAGGAGACTCCACAAAGCTATTGAACGCACAAAGACTGGCTTGCGGCAATTCACTCTCTCATCTGGGCAGTGAAAAACTGTTTGTTCTGAACACCAGCATGACACAATTTCTTGATACGTTCACACAAATCAAAAACGTGGATTTTCGGGAAACCGAGGGTTTGGACGAACTGCACCGGTTCCATGTGGACGAAAAAGAATTTACCGAGATGAAGACTATGGTAAACTTCGCCGGTTCTCTGGCAGGGGGAGCTATCGCCGGAACTGCCGGAGGGGCGTTGACAGCATTTGGAGCATACGGAGCGGCTCAGGCGCTGGCGTGCGCGTCCACGGGTACTGCGATTGCCGCTTTGCACGGCGCGGCAGCTACCAATGCGACGCTCGCTTTCTTCGGAGGCGGCTCACTGGCGGCAGGCGGTCTTGGCATGGCCGGGGGTACTATGGTACTCGGCGGGCTTGTTGCCGGTCCTGCACTTATGGTCATGGGCTTTGTCGCAGGGAAAGCTGCCAAAAAAAATCTTGAGAAAGCCTACACCAACAAAGCGGAAGCCCTTCAAATTGCCGCCCAGCTGAATGTGGCATCTTTGCAGTGTGAGACAATTAGAAGACGAACCTATCTGTTTTATAATCTGCTTGCTCGGTTGGACACCTATTTTCTTCCGCTGATATACAAGATGAAGGACATTGTAGAATCCGAGGGAGACGATTTCAGGACTTACTCTGATAACTCCAAGAAAATAATAGCCTCTTGCGCAAGTGTGGCTGTTTCAGTCAAATCGGTTCTCGATACGCCGCTTTTAACGGATGATGGGCTCCTGACAGAAGAGTCTGAAAGTACAGCCACCAGTATAGAGGGCTTTTTGAAAAATATGAATACAACATTCCAGGGAGGCGAAAGATTATGACAAACAAAAGCTATGCCGGGTACTGTACTTCCCCGGATTTTAAGGAACGGCTGGCGCAGTGCCGAGGCATAATCGTCGTATGCGGTTCCTGTGAGCAGCACGGCCATCACCTGCCGCTCGACACTGACAATATCATCGGCATGGAACTGGCGCTGCGGATCGCGGAACAGACGGACATGCTGGTCATGCCTCCGGTCAACTACGGGCAGGTATGGTCTGCCAAGGGCTTTCCCGGCACGGTCTGCCTGAGCGCACAGACCCTGAAACAAATTTTGCGGGAGATCATCACGGCGCTGGAACAGCAGGGAGCCCGCAACATCGTCCTCATGTCCGGGCACAATGGCAACTACCCGTTTCTGAAAGAGCTTGCCCGGGAATTGCTGGATGATTACGGATGGCAGAACATCTGGCATTTTCCGGTCATCTCCATGGCATTTTCCAAAGAGCTGACCAGTAAAGCCAAAGCGCCGGTTCCCACTGTGGCCGTCCACGCCGGAGAAATGGAGACTGCCATGCTGCTCTACCTGCGTCCGGAACTGGTCGACCTCTCCAGGGCTTCCGCCGAATTTCCGGAACCGCCTGCAGATTATCCATACCGTCCCATGCATTGGGATCAGTTTGTGACCTCCGGCTCTTTCGGCAAGGGAGCTGCCGCTACCGCCGAATTCGGGCGGGAAATCTGCGAGCATGCGGTCCAGACCTGCGCGGAACTGATACGGAAGCTGGTAAAATACGGCCCGGAAGCATCCGACTGAACCACACCTCTGAACCATATCTATAATAAGTACAGCAAGCCTGACACAGAAAAATGCCGCAGAAAGGAATTTCCTCCCTGCGGCATCGTTTGTATCATTTTTTAATAGAAGTTTTTAGAACTTTCCTTCCTTTGCAGCTTCCTCAATACTCACTGCAACGGCCACGGTCATGCCAACCATCGGGTTGTTGCCCGCGCCGATCAGGCCCATCATCTCAACGTGCGCCGGCACGGAGGAGGAACCTGCGAACTGTGCGTCGGAATGCATACGGCCAAGCGTATCGGTCATACCATAGGAAGCCGGGCCTGCCGCCATGTTGTCCGGGTGAAGGGTACGGCCCGTGCCGCCGCCGGATGCCACGGAGAAGTACTTCTTGCCTTTCTCGTTGCACTCTTTCTTGTAGGTACCTGCAACCGGATGCTGGAAACGGGTCGGGTTGGTGGAGTTGCCGGTGATGGAAACGTCAACGCCCTCTTTCCACATGATCGCAACGCCCTCCGGAACGCTGTTCGCGCCGTAGCAGTTTACTTTCGCGCGCAGACCCTCGGAATAAGCCTTGCGGGAAACCTCTTTCACCTCGTTGGTGTAGGGATCGTACTCGGTCTCCACAAACGTAAAGCCGTTGATTCTGGCGATGATCTGAGCAGCGTCCTTGCCAAGGCCGTTCAGGATAACGCGCAGCGGTTTCTGACGCACTTTGTTTGCCTTCTCTGCGATGCCGATCGCGCCCTCTGCAGCTGCAAAGGACTCATGGCCTGCCAGGAATGCGAAGCACTCGGTGTCCTCCTCGAGGAGCATCTTGCCGAGGTTGCCGTGGCCAAGACCTACCTTACGGGTATCCGCAACGGAACCCGGGATGCAGAATGCCTGAAGGCCCTCGCCGATTGCAGCCGCTGCGTCCGCAGCCTTGCGGCAGCCCTTCTTGATCGCGATCGCCGCGCCTACAATGTAAGCCCAGCATGCGTTTTCAAAGCAGATCGGCTGAATGCCTCTGACCTGATTGTAAACGTCAAGACCTGCGTCTTTTGTGATTTTCTCCGCTTCTTCGATGGAAGCAATGCCATAGCTGTTCAGAACAGCGTTAATCTGGGGAATTCTTCTCTCATATGATTCAAATAAAGCCATCTCTCATTACCTCCCTAATCACTCTTTTCTCGGATCAATAATCTTCACTGCGTCAGCTACGCGGCCGTACTGGCCTTTTGCCTTTTCCCATGCGGTGTTCGCATCGTCGCCTTTTTTGATGAAGTCGGTCATCTTGCCAAGGTTTACAAACTGATAACCGATAATCTGGTTGTCCTCGTCCAGAGCGATTCCGGTAACGTAGCCTTCCGCCATCTCCAGATAGCGCGGGCCTTTCTTCAGTGTGCCGTACATCGTACCAACCTGGGAACGAAGGCCCTTGCCCAGGTCCTCGAGGCCGGCGCCGATCATCAGTCCGTCCTCAGAGAATGCGGACTGGCTGCGGCCGTAGACGATCTGCAGGAAGAGCTCTCTCATAGCGGTGTTGATCGCGTCACAGACAAGGTCTGTATTCAGAGCTTCCATAACGGTCAGACCCGGAAGAATCTCCGCTGCCATAGCTGCGGAATG
>CANRIG010000108.1 GCA_947630595.1 uncultured Lachnospiraceae bacterium
AAAAAAAGTGGGGGAATTTATAAAAAAGGAATCTCAGAAGCCGCATGAAATAAGGCTTAGAGATTCCGAGAGTTTATGATAAATTGAAAAGGAGGAAACATTATGTTAGTACCATTAAAAACACTGTTGGAGGATGCAAAGCAACATAGGTATGCGGTTGGATCTTTTAATACGCCTAATTTGGAAACACTGAGGGCAGTCGTGCAGGCTGCGGAAGCTATGGGTACGCCGGTTACTTTAAATCATGCTTCGGCGCACAATAACATTATACCAGTGGAAGAAATTGCACCGTTGATGTTGAAATATGCTAGGGAATCTAAAGTACCGATGAGTGTTCATATTGATCATGGTAAGGATGAAATATTTGTACATAAGGCAATTCAGCTTGGCTTTACTTCGATTATGTATGATTGTTCTGATAAATCATTTGAAGAAAACGTGAGGTTACTTAAAGAATTTGTGGATTTAGTACATCCATTGGGGATTACAGTAGAAGCGGAGCTTGGAAATATGATTTTAAGTGCAGCTGATGGAGGCGATCCGAATAAGAAAAAAGAGGACTATTATACAGATCCGGATAAAGCAGCAGAATTTTGTGATCGTACAGGCGTCGACTGTCTTGCTATTACGTTTGGGACAGAACATGGTATTGGAGAAAATCCGCAAATGTTAGATATTGAACGGTTAAAGGAAATACATGCAAAAGTTGGAGATAGAGCAGCACTGGTTATGCATGGAGGTTCTGGAACTCCAGAGGAAGAAATTGAAAAGGCTGTTCTTGGAGGAATTCGAAAAATTAACTATTTTTCAGCGATTGATGTGGCGGCAACAGAGGCAATTAAAGTTGAAATTGAAAAGGCAGAGGGAAAACCGGTTCACTATGCTGATCTAACTTATATTGCTACGGAAATGTTACGTGAAAAATGTATTGAAGCAATAAAAATGTTTAATAGCGTAAAAATCTAATAATGTGGCCTGGTATCAATGCAAGAAAACCATTAATGTATCTTTATT
Organism: uncultured Lachnospiraceae bacterium; assembly: GCA_947630595.1. Classification (GTDB taxonomy): domain Bacteria; phylum Bacillota; class Clostridia; order Lachnospirales; family Lachnospiraceae; genus Choladousia. The sequence goes on from CANRIG010000108.1 coordinate 1,015, forward strand.
AAAAATATGTGGAAATACTTGACAAAACAATTGGAAGATAGGCATAATAAAATAAAAAAATTAAGGATATTTTAATGAAAAATAAAGAAATCGCAGAAAAATTAAATATATCTCCTGCAACCGTTTCTCTTGCATTGAATAACCGGGCGGGAGTCAGTGAAGAAACAAGAAGAAAAATTATAGAATTAAAAAATGATTTATTGAAAAATGATTTGCGGAATACATATAAGCCAGAATCAGGTGGAGAAATCGGTTTTATATTCTATAAACAAACAGGGAGAATTGTCTCTGAGACACCATTTTTTGTAACACTTACGGAAACGATTTGTTGTCATGCAAAAAAATACGGCTATGGCGTAGAAATTATCTATCATACATTTCATGATGACTTGGAAGAATTCATTTCCAATATCAATCGATCAAATCTGGCGGGTTTTTTAATCCTGGGTACGGAACTTGACCGTAAAACTATTAAGGAAATGAATGAGACGCTACAGAAACCGTTTGTGATTCTGGATGCTGCATTTCCAGGGATGGATGTAAACTGCGTTTTGATGGATAACCGTAGTGGTATATTTCAGGCAATACGTTATGCGGTTTCAATGGGACACAGGGAAATTGGTTTCATAAGATGCAATGAACAGATTTATAATTTTACGGAGCGTTTTGAAAGCTATAAATATTATTTGGGCGTATTTGGCCTTGCTTATGATTCTGAGTTTGTGTTTACAGTGCCTTATATGGCTCGAGAGATATGTGCAAGTCTAAGAACGCAGATGGAAAGTCGGAAAAAGTATCCTAGCATTTTCATAGCAGCGAATGATATCATTGCTCTGGGTGCTCTGAGTGCATTTTATGAGATGAATTTGAAAGTACCAGAAGAAATATCATTGATTGGATTTGATGATATGCCTTCAGTTAGGTATGTGACCCCACAACTAACTACAGTAAATTTAAATAACCATGTGATTGGAAGAACTGCTGTAAGTCGTTTGGTTGAACTGATACGCTACCCGAAAGATAATACAGTGCATGTCCAAGATGCAGTAAATGTTAATTTGGTTGTTCGTGACAGTGTTTCCCGTAAATAAGGAGTGCTATGGGGAAGATTGTATGTATCGGAAATGCAGTAGTAGATATTCTGTTGGAAGGGCTTGATCTGACGGATGGCATTGACAGTACGAAATTCATGGGGAAGTTTCTGATGCTTTCTGGTATTAAGCTTTCAGCGGGAGGCGATGCTGTAAATGAAGCGATTGTTCTTGGAAGGATGGGAGCAGATGTTTCACTTGTAGTGGGCCTTGGTAAAGATATGGGGGGATTGTTGGTAGCAAAAACTGCTGAAAATTCTGGAGTTCATATAGATCAGATTGTATGGGATGAAACTGGAAGAACTCAGAACATTATTTTGGCAATTCAAAATGATAAAGAGAAGTATTTTTTCTGTGAGCCTAATTACAGATCAGGAGGATTCCATCCCTGTAATGATATGTTTGTAGGTGCTTCTATTGTTTCAATTGCAAGTTTATATCATTTGCCATTTGATTCGCCTAAGATAGTGAGAGATGTGATTCGCTTAGCCAAGAATAATGGGGCTGTCATATGTGCAGATGTGATCTTTGGAAAAGACAGTGATTTTACTTCATTAGAAATGAAAATGGCTTTACAAGGGATAGATTACATATTCCCGAATGAAGAAGAAGCTTACCTTATTACGGGAGAAACTGACTTGAGCAAGCAAGCAGATGTTTTGTTAGATTGTGGAATTTCCAATGTTATCATTAAATTAGGCGCAAAAGGTTGTTACTTAAAGAATGTGAATTTTGAAAAATACTATCCTGCATTCAAAGGAAAGATGGTGGATGCAACAGGGGCCGGAGATAGTTTTTTGGCTGGTTTTTGTTATGGCCTGGCGAATAACTGGTGTCTTGACGATTGCTTCCATATTGCAACGGCGGCCGGTGCAAAGGCAGTCGGTAGCGTTGGAGCTACTGCATGGATCAAAGATTTGCGGAACGTGCGAGATGTGCTTCAAAGCAATGAGATTGTATTGAGTAGTGAAGAACTGTAAATATGAAAGGATGGAATAATATGGCAAGTAAAGCAAAAGCGATTTTTGGTAATCATCCATATACGGATAGAGCAAAGGATAAACCGATCTATATTGACAATAGTAATATAGGAAATTTTATTTATCCAGATTTTGGATTGGACTATAGCGATTTAAATGATATGTATGTGAGTACGTCGGATATAACCGTATGCAGCATGGAGATTGGCCCTGGAGGTTTCTTTAATCCGCCAGATTACCATCCTGGTGATGAAGCGTATTTTGTTTTGGAAGGGACTATTACGCAGTTTAATCCAGAGACAGGGGCAACTATTGAAGTAAAAAAGGATGAAGCCCTTTTGATTCCAAAGGGTACATTGCATTCTGCATACAATTTTGGAGATGAAAAAGTAAAAGTATTGGCAGTAATTGCGCCTAAGATTGTAGAGGATCAACTTTTTCCAACAGATACAAATGGCCTTAAAAAAATCTTCAATTATGATAAGAAAAAACTTTTGCATCAGACAGATGCATGGGATATACCACAATGGTATGGGTCTGTCGATCAACTTGGGACTTGGCCAGTGGAAGGGGAGTTGCTCAGGGAAAAGAAAGTGATTTATCATATTACTGAAGACAAAAAGTTAAAGGTAATTAATGGTGATACGAGGCCGATTTTAATGAAATATGCAGTTAGCAATGATTTTATGGACTTGGGTGAATATTTTGTACCGGCAGGCGGCGTAGTAACCCGACATTCAGAGCTGATCGAACATCCTGCGGAATCTTTTCTATTTGGAATGGATGGTGAAATGACTGTATATTTGTCGGAAACTAGGGAAACTTATATTTTAAAGCATTATGAGGGTCTTTTCTTACCCCCAAATACAAAATATCAACTTGTTAATTATGGATCTACTGTAGCGCGCGCATTGTTTGCGGTAGCAAGATGAAAAACTCTCCTGGGAAATACCCAGGAGAATTTTTGGTTTGTAGGTATTGACAAATCTTATATTTTCTTATACAATATGGAATATATAGAAACTATATGAAACAATCAAGGCCGAATCGGCCACTGTTCCTGTAAACTTTGTTTTTAGCTCTTATTCTTGAAGCTGGCGCGCTTGCGCAGCGTGGGATCCAGGATTTTCTTGCGGATTCGCAGGCTCTTTGGCGTTACTTCCAGCAGCTCGTCGGTGTCGATGAATTCCAGCGCCTGCTCGAGGCTCAGGATTTTCGGCGGCGTCAGCTTCAGTGCTTCGTCCGAGCCGGACGCGCGCGTGTTGGTCAGGTGCTTCGTCTTGCAGACGTTCAGCTCGATGTCCTCCGGCTTTGCGCTCTGGCCGATGACCATGCCGGAGTAGACCTTTTCGCCGGGCCCCAGGAAGAGGATGCCGCGGTCCTGCGCGTTGAACAGGCCGTAGGCCACGGATTCGCCGGTCTCAAAGGAGATCAGGGAGCCCTGACTGCGGTACTGGAGATCCCCCTTGTAGGGGCCGTAGCCGTCGAATATGGTGTTCATGATGCCGTTGCCCTTGGTATCCGTCAAGAATTCGCCGCGGTAGCCGATCAGGCCGCGGGACGGAATGGAGAACTCCAGGCGCGTGTAGCCGCCCTGTCCCATGCTCATGCCCTGCAGCTCGCCCTTGCGCAGGCTCAGCTTCTGGATGACGTTGCCGGAAAATTCCTCGGGGACGTCGATGTAGGCCAGCTCCATTGGCTCCAGCCGTTTGCCGCGGGCGTCGGTCTTGTAGATGACCTCGGCCTTGCTGACGGCGAATTCATAGCCCTCGCGGCGCATGGTCTCGATCAGGATGGACAGATGCAGCTCGCCGCGTCCCGACACCTTGAAGGTATCCGTATCCTCCGTGTCCTCCACGCGCAGGCTGACGTCCGTGTTGAGCTCGCGGAACAGCCGGTCGCGCAGGTGGCGGGAGGTCACGTACTTGCCCTCCTGGCCGGCGAACGGGCTGTCGTTGACGATGAAGTTCATGGAGATCGTCGGCTCCGAGATTTTCTGGAAGGGGATCGGTTCCGGCGCGTCCACCGCGCAGATGGTATCCCCGATGTGCAGGTCCGCGATGCCGGAGATGGCCACGATGGAGCCGATGGTAGCGGAAGGCACGTCCACCTTGTTCAGTCCGTCGAATTCATAGAGCTTGCTGATTTTGACCCGCTGTTTTTTGGAAGGGTCATGGTGGTTGACCAGCACGGCTTCCTGATTGACGTGGATGGTGCCGCGATCCACCTTGCCGACGCCGATGCGGCCGACGTATTCATTGTAGTCGATGGTGCTGATCAGCACCTGCACGGGGCCGGTCTCGTCGCCCTGCGGGGCCGGGATGTGGCTGAGGATCGTCTCAAAGAGCGGCACCATGTTTTTCGGTTTGTCCGCCGGATCCAGCACGGCGTAGCCGCCCTTTGCCGAAGCGTAGACAAACGGGCAGTCGAGCTGCTCGTCGGAGGCGTCCAGCTCAATAAAGAGCTCCAGCACTTCGTCGATGACCTCACTCGGACGGGCCTCCGGGCGGTCGATTTTGTTGATGCAGACGATGACGGGGAGATCCAGCTCCAGCGCCTTGCGCAGCACGAATTTGGTCTGCGGCATCGCCCCCTCGAAGGCATCCACGACCAGAATGACACCGTTGACCATCTTGAGCACGCGCTCCACCTCGCCTCCGAAATCAGCGTGGCCGGGCGTGTCGACAATATTGATTTTCGTATTTTTATAAACGACGGCGGTATTTTTGGAAAGGATTGTAATGCCGCGCTCACGCTCCAGATCGTTGGAGTCCATGACGCGCTCGGCGACCGCCTGATTTTCGCGGAACACGCCGCTTTGCTTCAGAAGCTCGTCGACCAGTGTCGTTTTGCCGTGGTCTACGTGTGCGATGATTGCGATGTTTCGGATGTCTTCTCTTATCATAGGATTCCCTTTTCTCAAAATATTTGTTCGTTCTTTTACCTGTTTCGCTACCGATTCAGTTTATCACAATTTTTTGAGAATACAAGTGCGGGAGAAAAAATTTTGTGAGATGACCGGAAAAAAATTGCGAAAAGGCGGCGGGGAAGTTCTAAATTCCCTGCGAGGTGAATAGAAATGAATAATAGAAATACAAAAAGAGCTACTTCGTATGAAGGAAGGGAGAACCAGCATTTATGACAGATAAGATTATTGAAAACAATCAGGTCTCCATCATGGGGAAAATCATATCCGGATTTACATTCAGCCATGAGGTGTTCGGAGAGGGATTTTACATGGTGGATGTTTCCGTGCAGAGGCTCAGCGATTCGTCGGACGTGATTCCGGTCATGATTTCCGAGCGGCTGATCGACGTTACACAGGATTATGAGGGAGAATACATACAAATTTTCGGGCAGTTCCGTTCCTACAACCGGCATGAGGAGAAGAAAAACAAGCTGGTGCTGTCCGTATTTGCCCGCGAGATCAGCTTTGTGGAGGAGGAAGGCGATAAGGTAAAGAGCAATCAGATTTTTCTGGACGGCTACATCTGCAAGACGCCGGTGTACCGCCGGACGCCGCTGGGCAGAGAGATCGCCGACATGCTGCTGGCGGTCAACCGTCCCTACGGAAAATCCGATTACATTCCATGCATCTGCTGGGGCCGGAACGCCAGGTTTACATCCGGCTTCGAGGTGGGCGGTCATGTGCAGGTCTGGGGAAGGATACAGAGCAGGGAGTATGTGAAGCGTCTGGAGGACGACTCCACCGAAAAGCGGGTGGCATACGAGGTATCTGTCAGCAAGCTGGAGTATCTGGAATGAAATATTTATGTTAAATATTTATTTCTCAGGATAAAATTGCATTCTGCAGGAATATGTAGTAGAATAACACATTATGAGGATTCCGTGACGAATGTTATTGGGTGCAGTGCGGCAAAGCGCAAAGACGCGCCGGCCGCCAGCGGATGAGGTGAATAATGAGCGGACGATATGTGCACATTTTTTGCGGTACGGGCGAGGGGAAAACGTCGGCGGCGCTTGGCAAGGGCATGCGCGCGGCCAGCGCGGGAAAAGAAGTGGTAGTGATACAGTTTCTGAAAGAAAAGCAGTCCGGCGAGAGCATCGACTTTTTCAAGCGGCTGGAGCCGGAGATCAAGCTGTTCCGTTTTCAGAAGTTCCCGGAGTGCTATCAGAATCTGTCGGAAAAAGAGCAGCAGGAGGAAGTACAGAACATCCGAAACGGCCTCAATTTTGCCAGGAAGGTTCTGGCGACCGAGGGCTGCGACGTCCTGATTCTCGATGAGATTCTGGGTCTGGTCGATCAGGGGATCGTTCCCGTCGAGGAGATGCGGGCGTTGATCGACGCGGCCGGCGGGGGGACGGAGCTGTACCTGACCGGCACCAGCAGGTGCGAGGCGCTGTGGCCGTATGTGGACGAGGTCACGGAGCTGACGACTTCCTACCGCACGCGGGAGACGGGCTGAGCTGCGCGGTAAGGGAATGGAAAATGGAATATACATGCTCTGCGGCGGAATATGCGTGGCAGGAGGATTAAACGCGCGCGGTTTTGTGCCGGATGGCAGGGAAATATGGGATTAAGAATAATGCTGAGCCATGGGAGTCACCTGCGGCCCGGCATTTTTGTTCTCTTTTCCTGATATTTCGCAAAGAATCGTATTGCTTTTTGTATAAAAAATGTTATAATTATATAAATATATTGTGCGTTATTCAAGGGAACGGGGTAAGGAAATTTCCCTGGAAGTGAAAAGTGAGAGGAAGGGGGAACGATTATGACAGCATTTGCTACGGTGCTTTCCGTTGTATTGCTTCTGGTTTTGGTATGGCAGATTTTGGGTTCCATCTGGAACATCATAGCCATCGTTTTTGACCTGTTTAAGTAAGCGGCGGAAACGGACGCAGAAAAAATGTTGCCCGTTGACAAGGCAATTGAATAATGTTATAGTAGAATAGATTTTTGTGATAGAGGTTGCGTGCTTTATCAGTACATGGCAGGATGCGTTCGGGAGCAGGAGAATGTCATGGAAAGGAAAGGACGCCGAAAGGAACAGTTCCGTAAGCTGTTTTCTTGGGCTCATGGTGAAAAACCATGGGACTGTCATCGTGGTGCGATGGAGAGCTATCTGAAGAAATGGACTACGATTCTTTGGGGCTGTTTATCGACAGCCCCTTTTTATCGCGATGCTGATAAGGGAGGATAAGAGCATGGCTGTTTTTAAAGGCGCGGGTGTGGCGATTGTCACGCCGATGTATGACGACGGAAAAGTAAATTATGACAAGCTCGGGGAGCTGCTTGAGGAACAGATTGCAGGGGGAACGGACGCGATCATTATCTGCGGGACGACCGGCGAATCCGCTACGCTGTCCATTGAGGAGCACCTGGAGACGATTCACTATGCGATTGATAAGGTGGCGAAGCGGATTCCGGTCATCGCAGGCACCGGCTCCAACTGCACGGAGACGGCGATTCATCTGTCACAGGAGGCCGAGGCGTTCGGCGCGGACGCTTTGCTGCTGGTGACCCCGTATTACAACAAGGCGACGCAGAGCGGACTGAAAGCGCATTACACGATGATCGCGGAGTCCGTCCATCTGCCGATGATCATGTACAACGTGCCGAGCCGGACGGGCTGCAATATCCTGCCGGAGACGGCGGCGTACCTTGCCAAAAACGTGAAAAACGTGGTCGCGATCAAGGAAGCGTCCGGCAGCATTTCGCAGGTGGCGAAGCTGATGAGCCTGGCGGACGGCGCGATCGACCTCTATTCCGGAAATGACGACCAGATCGTGCCGATCATGGCGCTGGGCGGCTGCGGCGTGATTTCGGTGCTTTCCAATGTCGCGCCAAGACAGACGCACGACATCGTGGCTTCCTTCCTGGACGGCGACGTGGCAAAGAGCCGCGCGCTGCAGCTGAAAGCGATCGAGCTGATCGACGCCCTGTTCTGTGAGGTCAACCCGATTCCAGTCAAGACGGCGCTCAATCTCATGGGCAAAGAGGTCGGCCCGCTGCGCGGCCCGCTGTTCGGCATGGAGCCGGCAAACGTGGAGCGGCTAAAAAAGGCGATGCAGAATTACGGGATTCTGTAAGGGAAAGAAAATGCCAAATTGCAGGATTCTGTAAGAAAATGAAAATGTCAAATTGCAGGACTTTATAGATAATATGAAGTGACCTCACATTTGCAGCAACGTGGATTTACCCGTATAATTCATGTTGAAGCAAACAACA
>CANRIG010000109.1 GCA_947630595.1 uncultured Lachnospiraceae bacterium
TCCGCATCCGCGGCGGCCAGCTGCTCCTCCAGCTCCTTCAAATCCCAGAAACGGTAATGCTTCTGCGGCTCCTCGTCGGTGGTCACCTCCAGCTTCGCAATCAGGTGCGAGGAGGCCGGCGAGGAAAACCAGAGGAATACAATGACAAAAAACAGTTTCAGCGACGTAAAATTCCAGCCGCTCATGAGAATCAGGCCGGCCAGAGAAAAGCCGATGCCCAGCGTATCGCCCATGGCAGCGGCGTGCATGCGGTTGAGCACATATTTGAAGCGGAACACGCCGATCATCTCAATCGCAAAAATGGCAAGTCCGAACAGCAGCAGGCAGGCGCCCGCCAGAAACCGAATCCACTCAATCGCCGCCATCCCGGTTCGCCTCCTCTTCCTTCTGCTTTCTTTCCAGGTATACGCCCATGTACACCCGAGTCAGGACGATGACCGCCAGGAAGCTGATCATCGCGTAGATCAGGCAGATGTCCACCAGATATCCCTCCTGCAGCATCAGCGCCAAAATGGCGATGATGACCATGACCATCGTGCCCATCATGTTGGTGGCCACAATGCGGTCGGCCACCCGCGGCCCGATGATGGCGCGGATCAGACAGAGCACCACCATCACTGCCAGGAAAATCAGGGCGATAACGAACAATATGTGATATGCCTGTTCCAGTACCGGCATTCCTTTTCCCATTCCAGTCCCTCCTTATCGCATCCAGACGCCTGCTTACTCTTTCTCCAGCCCGGACAGAAGCTCCACAAACACGGAGCTGTCCATCCCGTCCGCCAGGCTCTCGTCCAGACAGTGCACCACATAGTCCGAGCCTTCCAGCGACACGGTGATCGTGCCGGGCGTCAGGGTAATCGCGTTTGCCAGCAGCACCCGCACCGTCGGGTTCTGCAGATCGGAATGAAAGCCGACCAGCGCCGGCTCCAGCTCTTCCCGTTCGGAAAGAATCATATGCATCACTTCAAAATTAGCCTTCACGATCTCCCGCACCAGCACCACGACATAATTGAAAAAGCGTATGCAGCGCCTGGCTACCGCAATCTCCTTTTTGATGCTGTAATCCATAAACCTGCAGGTGAACGCGAACACCGCCAGCGAAATCACGACGCCGAAGACGCAGATTTCCGGCGTGACTTTTCCGTTGAACGTTACCCACAGCACAAAGTATAAAAGAAGCATTGAGGGTTCCTTCTTTCCTTCTTATAATAAATATTCCGGCCGTATCGCGGAATCCTTTTCATTCTAACGCTTTTTGGCCGGTTCGTCCAGCGCATTTTGCCATGCAGCCGGGCGCGAATTTTTCCGTGCCTCCGGGCCGCAATTTTTCCGCGCATCCGGCCGCCGCAATTCTGCCGTGCATTCGCATCCGTCCCGGCCGTCCCGGTCAGCACAAAAAGGTATGGCCCAGATACATCATCCAGGAATACTGCAGGCCACAGAACAGATGCCAGCACAGCAGCAAAACGGCCGCGGCCAGATAAACGCCCCGTCCCGGGGCCTTTCCCCGGATGTAGGCGAACAGGCCGGAAATCCCGGAAGCCTGATAGTCCCGGTACAGCTCCAGCACATTTTTGTACAGCCAGCACAGGCAGACGACGAAGACCAGGAACAGGCAGTAGCTGTAGCCCCAGCTCAGATTGCCGTGATCCATGCGCTCGCCGGTCTCGTTCAGAAACAAAAATTCCAGCAGGCCGAACAGCCAGATCAGCCACGACACGCGAAAGCGGCGGTCTGTTTTCAGGCTGCGGAAATTGGCCGCCAGCACCAGCAGCGGGAACGCCGCCGACTGCAGCAGGGAAGCAATCGGATGCCGGGTGCGCAGGCGCAGGATGTAGGCCATCGAAAACGCCACCGAGGAGCCGGAGCCGCTTTCGCCGAAGAGCTTGGCACTCTGAGCCAGCAGCACGGCCAGAGACAGCAGCACCGGTATCCCGAACAGAATCTGCCGCGGCAGCGTCCTGCCTCTGGAGGCGATGCAGTCGGCAAGCAGCATCACCGCCATCGCCGGCGCAAAGCAGATGATAAAGTTGGGCTTGACCATGTTGGCGACGGACAGCAGCACCGTAAACCACACGAAGCTGCGGAGCGGAAACCGTTTCAGGTAAGTCTCCTGATACGAAAAATAGAAAAAAAGCACACCCATGCCGGCCAGCTTCATGCCGGTATAGGTCGCATTGTGCCAGATCGTCGCCGACTGCAGCCCCAGATAGCGGTAGGGATTCAGCGCCTTCACGTAAACCGGCATCACAAACGCGCTGACAAAGGCCAGCAGATGCAGCGCCTGCGGGCATCCCTCCGGCGTCAGCTTCCGCATCAGCCGAAAGACCGTCCAGATCGTGGCCAGCGCCACCAGCGCCAGAAAAACCGCGACCGCCTTCTCATTCAGCTTCAGCGTCCCCATCAGGAAACCGAACGCATACTCCATCAGGCTGTAGCCGGTCCCGGCCTGCCCCTCCAGGATGTGGGCCCGCAGGTCCGTATCGTACGTGCCCAGCGGCCCCGGGTAGGCGATGGCCTGGCGCAGGAACATGCGGTACAGCATGGCCCCCAGCCCGATATAGCCGAGGGCGAAAAATGCGTTCCAGGCGATCCTCTGTCTTTTGGCGTTCATGGGAGTTCTCCCTTTCCTTTGTATCAGTATATAAAATCCGATTACTCCACCAGTGCGTCGTACAGCGCCCGGATCGCGGTCTCAAAGTCGCGGTTGCTGACGCCGATGGTGCAGTTGATCTCATTGGAACCCATGTCGATCATTTTGATGTTGACACGGGCGTCGCCGAGCGCCGTGAAAAAGCGGGCGGCGATGCCGCTGACCGAGCGCATGCCGCGTCCGACCACCGTCACCAGCGCCATGTCGTCGTCGACTTTGATTTTGTCAGGCTGCAGCAGGCGCTGCAGGGAATCCATGATGGCGTCCTTCTTGCGCTCATACTCCGCGCACGGCAAGATCACGCAGATGGTGTCGATGCCGGACGGCATATGTTCAAAGGCGAGCTCGTTTTCCTCAAAGGCTTCCAGCAGCTTGCGCGCAAAGCCGGTCTGCGCGTTCAGGCGGTTTTTGGCGATGCTGATCGCGGTAAAATGCTTTCGGCCCGCAATGCCGGTGATCGCCGTTTCCTCCTCCGGGCTCAGCCGGCTGCGGATTACCGTGCCCCGCTCCTCGGGGTGATTGGTGTTGCGGATGTGGATGGAAATGCCCTCCCGGCGCACCGGGTAGACGGCCTCCTCGTGCAGCACCGTCGCGCCGCGGTAGGAAAGCTCGCGCAGCTCCGCGTAGGTCATGGCGTCGATCTTGCGCGGCCGGTCGACAATACCGGGGTCGGCCAGCAGAAATCCGGGCACATCCGTCCAGTTCTCATAGAGCCCGGCCTGCACCGCCCGCGCCACCAGCGCGCCCGTGACGTCGGAGCCGCCGCGCGAGAAGGTGTGGATATTGCCGGCGTCGTCCGCGCCGTAAAAGCCCGGGATCACCGCCCGCGCCATCCCCCGGAGCCGGTCCTGCAGAAAGAAATTCGTGCGCTCGTCCTGAAATCTCCCCTTGGGGTCGAAGCGGATGACCTCGGCCGCGTCCACAAAGGGATAGCCCAGGTAGGCGGCCAGCAGCAGCCCGTTTAAATATTCTCCGCGGGAAGCGGCGTACTGCTCCCCGGCGCGGGCCTGAAACGCCTGTCCGATCACGGCAAATTCATGCTCCAGCGAAAGGCCCAGCCCCAGCGACGAGCTGATCTCCCGGTAGCGCTCCTGAATCTGCCCCAGCAGCCCCATAAATTCCCGCCCCGCGCATGCCTCCGCATAGCAGCGGTAAAGCAGGTCGGTGACCTTCTCGTCCCCCTCGCCGCGCCTGCCAGGCGCCGAGGGCACCACGAAGCGGCGGGCCGGATTTTCCTCAATGATTGTCTTCACCTTGCGGAACTGCTCCGCGTCCGCCAGCGAACTGCCGCCGAATTTTGCTACGATAACAGACTGTTTCTGCATGGTATTCTCCTGACTTTTCCGTCCATGTTCCGGTTCTGTTCTATTGTATGACCTACCCGCTATCATAACACTACTTGTCGGAATTTGCCACTAGAAATTGGAAGCGATTTTGAATTGGAAGCGATTTTGTGAAATGCAAAGAGGCGGCAAACCGCCGCATGAAAAAACCGCCGCAAAGCGGTTCCGTCCGGAATCCCCGCCGGACAGGCCGTTTTGCGGCGGCATGCGTTTTGCGCGGGCAGATGCCCGCACGGTATGGTTTTATGACTTTCCTTTTTTCCGCGACAGCACGACGCTCTGGATGACCAGGAACAGGCACAGCATCGCCGCGATCGTGATGCCGGTCCACCATGCCTCGCCGAGACCCGCCGAGGAGACGATGTTCTGGATCGTGCTCAGCGAGAGCACGCCGAACAGCGTGCCGATGATGTTGCCGACGCCGCCCGTCAGCAGCGTGCCGCCGATGATCGACGAGGCGATGGCATCCATCTCCATGCCGTTGCCGTTGGTCACGGCGCCGGAGCCGACGTGCATGAACAGCACGTAGCCGCCGATGCCAGCCAGCAGGCCGCAGAGCAGGTGCGCGAGGAATTTCGTCCTCTTGACGTTGATGCCGAGCATCAGCGCGCTCTGCTTGTTGCCGCCGACGGCGTAGAACGCGCGGCCGAGCTTCGTCCACTTGAGCAGGATAAACATAAGTACCACAACGAGCAGCGCAATCACCACGCCGATCTCGATGTAAGCGTCCACGTAGATGCCCCTGCGGTTTACGCTGCCGAGTCCCGGCACAACGATTCTCGTGCCCTTCAATGCGGTAAACGCCTCGTTCGCCACGTTAAACGGAGCCGTGTGCACGATCGTCGTCATGCCGCGCGCGAAGAACATGCCGGCCAGGGTGACGATGAACGGCTGGATGTCCAGATAGGCCACCAGGAAACCGATGACCGCGCCGAACGCCAGGCCGATCGCCAGCGCGATCAGCACCGACACGAAAATATTTCCGCCCATGAAGTCCAGATAGACCGCGCAGCACATACTGATCAGCGCCATCTGGCCGCCGAGGGAAATATCGATGCCGCCGGTAATCATCACGAGGCTCATGCCGCACGCCAGAATGATCAGGGCCGCGTTGGTGTTCAGAATGTTGAGGAACGCCTGCGGACGCAGGAAACCTCCCTTGAGGAACAGGACGGCGCACGCATACATGATGAAGAAAATCACGATCGTGATCGTCAGCAGCAGATTGGAGTCCGAAAGGCCTTTCTTTTTATTCGATTTCATATCAGCCAACCTCCTTTGCATGCGCTCTGTGCTTCCACAGCGAGGAGAACTTCTCCCGCACCGTCGGCGCGCTCGCTACCACCAGTATAATGACCACGGCCGCCTTGTAGGCCGGCAGCGCATCCGACGATACCTTGAAGCGGTACAGTGTCTGCGTGAGGAACTGGATGACGTACGCGCCGAGGATGGAAGCCGCCATGTTGAACTTGCCGCCGCTTAACGCATTGCCGCCCAGCGCCACCGCAAGGATCGCGTCCATCTCGATATCTTTCGCGATGACCGAATAGTTGATCGTCGAAAGACGGCTTACCTTGATCAGGCCGGCCACCGCCACGCAGAGACCGAGGATGACAAAGCTCAGGAATTTGATAAACGTCGGGTTCAGGCCGTTTAAGCGGGCGGATTTCTCATTGATACCCACCGACTGCGTGTAGAGCCCGAGCGTCGTAAATTTCAATACCAGCGCCATCACGATCATGCAGGCGGCGGCAATGAAAATCGGCGTCGGAATCGGGCTGCCCGGAATGATGCCTCCGAAGTAGCCGAACTCCGGCTCGTTGATGATCGGCAGCTCGTTGTTGTTGATCCAGGCTGCGATCGAACGGCCCGCCGTGTAGAGAATCAGCGTCGCGACCATCGGCTGGATGCGGAAATACGCGACCAGGATGCCGTTGAACGCGCCGAACAGCATCGCCACCACGCAGCCCACCAGAAACGCCACGATGATCGGCGCCTGCATGGTCTCCGGCCTCGAGCCGGCATTGCCGCAGAGCACACGGAGCATCACCGAGCCGGCGATGGCGATCGCCGCGCCCACGCTGATGTCCTGTCCGCCGGAAGCCGCCGTCACCAGCGTCATGCCGATCGCCAGGATCGCCAGCTCCGATCCGAAGTCAAGAATCGTGATCGGATAGCCGGAAAAAATCATGTTGCCCGCGTTGTTGGCGCTGTATGTAATCTTGAAGAACGAAGGCCCCGCAATCAGATTGATCACGACGAGGAGCAGAAGCGCCGCCAGCGGAATAAAAATCTGGTTTCGCGTCAGACGCACAAGCAGTCCTTCCTTCTCCGCTTTTCCATTCGCCTTACTCATGGCTCTCACCTCCCGCAATCGTGCTCATAATCTTATTCTGTGTCAGGTCCTCTCCGGAGAGCTCGCCCACCACTTTGCGGTCGCGCATGACGACCAGTCGCGAGCAGGTGCGGAGCATCTCGTCCGTCTCCGAGGAGATAAACGTCACGCTCATGCCCTCGGATGCGAGCTTGAGCACCAGCTTCTGAATCTCGATCTTGGTGCCGATGTCGATGCCGCGCGTCGGCTCGTCGAGAATCAGGTATTCCGGATGCATCAGCAGCCAGCGGGCCAGAATCACCTTCTGCTGGTTGCCGCCGGAAAGCGATTTGATCGGCGTGTCCGCGGAAGCGGTCTTGATCTCCAGCAGCTTGATGTACTCATCCGCGAATTCATACGCCTTCGCCTTGGAGAACGGCTTGAAGAAACCCTGCAGAACCTGCAGCGCGAGAACGATATTCTCCCTCACGGACAAATCGCCGATGATGCCGTCCACCTTGCGGTCCTCCGGCAGATAGGCGATGCCGTTTTTCATGGCGTCGATCGGCTTCGCGATCTTCACCTGCTTTCCGTTCTTCTTCACCGTGCCGGCAATCACCCGGTCGGCGCCGAAGATCGCGCGGACGCACTCGCTGCGGCCGGAGCCGAGCAGTCCCGTGAAGCCGTTCACCTCGCCTTTCTTAATATAGAAGTCAAACGGTTTGATGCCGGCGTCGCTCTGCAGCCCTTTCGCCTCGAAGACCGGAGCGGAATCGCCCTGCTCCGTGTAAGCCGCGCTCTCGGAGCGGATGTCCGCCATGTCGTCGAGCTCCTTGCCGAGCATCTTGGAGACAAGCTGCACGCGCGGGAGCTTTTCGATTTCGTACTCTCCCACCAGCTTGCCGTCGCGCAGCACCGTGATCTTGTCGCACACCGCATAGACCTGATCCAGGAAGTGCGTGACGAAGATGATGCCGACGCCGCGCGCCTTCAGGTCGCGCATCAGGCCGAACAGCTTTTCCACCTCCTGCTCGTCGAGTGAGGAAGTCGGCTCGTCGAGGATCAGCACCTTACAGTCCATGTCCACCGCGCGCGCGATCGCCACCATCTGCTGGATTGCGATCGAGCAGCTCGAGAGCTGCTGCGTGGCCCGGGCCGGAATGTCGAGCGACTGCAGGATGCGGTCCGCGTCCGCGTTCATCTTCCGCCAGCTCTGCATAAAGCCTTTGCCGCGGCCGATGTACATATTTTCTGCGACGGTAAGGTTCGGACACAGCGTGATCTCCTGGTACACCGTGCTGATGCCCAGCTTCTGCGCGTCCTGCGGGGAGCGGATCACCGCCTCCTTATTCATGCCTTTGAGGAAAATATGTCCCTCGTCTTTCTCGTAAACACCGGTGAGCACCTTGATCAGCGTCGATTTCCCGGCGCCGTTTTCTCCCATCAGCGCGTGAATCTCGCCCTCGCAGAGCGTGAAGTCTACGTCCTGCAGCGCGCGCACGCCGGGAAAGCTCTTGAAAATGCCGCGCATTTCCAGTACGGATTTCTCTTTCACCAGTGTATCCCTCCTTCCTGTCAATACCTTACAGAAAACAGGCGCAGGGCAGACGTACTGTCGTCCGCACTGCGCCGGATTCTTTGTTTAAATTGAAATTTTATTCGGATAAGAATGAGCCCCACGTCGATTTTTCCGTGCTCCGCACTCCCAAAATCGACGAAAACATTCGCAATCCGCTCATTTTTCTGCGAAAAATGGCTGCTTAAATACCATAATTCTCGATATCCTCGTCGGTGATCGTCTCAGCGTCGAAGCCCTTCTCGTCCATGATGATGGTCTTCTCCTCGATCTCCTCGCCTGCCTCGAGCTTGTCGATGATGTCAACAAGGTACTCGGACTGGAACGGATTGCACTGTCCGTCGTAGTTCCAGTTGCCTTTCTTCAGCTCTTCCAGAGCCCACTTGTTGGTATCGAAGCCCATGATGATGACGTCTTTGCCTACGCCGTGGGACATGCCTGCTGCATCGAGTGCCGCTACAGCGCCCTTCGCCATATCGTCGTTCTCTGCGTAGATTACGTTGAAGTCTTCGCCGGAATCGATTACGGACTGAACGATCTGCTGAGCTTTCTCAGCATTCCACTCTGCGGTCTGCTGCGCTACGATGTTCCAGTTGTCTTCTGCTGCAACCTTCTCGTCAAGAGCGCCGGTACGGCCTTTCTGTGCCGCGGAACCCATAACGCCCTGGATGTGGATGATGTTGTACTCTTCAAGCTCCTGGCCTGCCAGCCAGTCAACAGCCTTCTGGCCTTCCGCCGCCATATCGGAAACAACGGAAGCTGCGTACAGGCTCTCGTCTGCGTCGATCGTGCGGTCAAACAGGATTACCTGAACGCCTTCATTCTGTGCATCCTCAAGCACGCTGTCCCAGCCCGCGGTATCCGCTGCGGAGAGAAGCAGGTAGTCAACGCCGTCCTGAATGAACTGCTGCGCCGCTGCGATCTGCTCTGCGTTGTCCAGGCTGTATGCGAAAGACGCCTCATAGCCGTTCTCCTCGGTAAAGGTGTTCGCCAGGTCGTTGACGTTTGCGGTACGGTAGCCGGACTCACTCGGGTCGTTGTTGATGATGCCGACCTTGATCAGATCGTCCTCTGCGTTTGCCGTCAGGCAGAAGCCTGCCGCCAGCGCAAGGCCAAGTGCTACAGTAAAGATTCTCTTTTTCATTTTCATATCCTCCTTTTTGTTTACATACGGTGAATTTGTTCAATCCTCCCGCTTTTACTTTATAATTATACAACTAAATGACGAAATTATCTACCATATTTTTTTTGTATTTTCATACATATTTTTTCATCGCAGGACGGGTCTTCGACACTTGTAACTGAATAAAATCCCCGCAATCCGCAGAAATGCGGTATTTTTTTGTCAAATTTCT
>CANRIG010000110.1 GCA_947630595.1 uncultured Lachnospiraceae bacterium
AGAAATGGAGAGAAGCCATTGACTGAACCGCCACACAATTAACCAGGAGTTAAAACAATTCTTAGTGTACGGTCTAATAGAGCCACTTATTTGTGCTTGAAAGGCGGAACTTACACTGATTATTATGCTGTCTAAAACGAGAGAGTTTTTACGACTCCTCCTCCCGTGCTTTGTAGTATAGCTTCTCATTCTTAGTATAAGAGAAAATGTAGAGGGAGTCGAGACTTTCATTACTATTTGTGCCGCCAACCGAAGGACGGCGGAATGGAGATTATTATTATGAGACAAACATCATGGAAAAATCCCCTGCTGCTGTTTCTGACAGCGCTGATCTGGGGGAGTGCTTTTGTTGCGCAAAGCGTCGGCATGGATTATGTGGGCGCTTTTACATTTAGCTTTACGCGCTGCATGATCGGCGGCGCGGTATTGATTCCCTGTATTTATCTGCTGGATAAATGGAAAGAAAAGGAAGAACCGGCCGCGGAAATTTCCGATCCGGCGGTGCAGCGGAAAACCCTGCTTGCCGGCGGCGTGTGCTGCGGCATTGCGCTCTGCGTGGCCAGCAATCTGCAGCAGTTCGGCATCAAATACACGACGGTCGGAAAGGCCGGCTTTATCACGGCCATGTATATTGTGCTGGTGCCGCTGCTCGGCATTTTCCTGCGGAAGACGGTGGGTCTGCGCGTCTGGGTCAGCGTGGCGCTGGCGGTGGCGGGCCTTTATCTTCTGTGCATCACGGAAGGCTTTTCCATCGGCAGGGGAGATTTTCTGGTGCTTCTGTGCGCGTTTGTATTTTCGCTGCATATTCTGATTATCGACTATTTTTCCCCCAAGGTGGACGGCGTGAAAATGTCCTGCATTCAGTTTTTCGTCTGCGGCCTGCTCTCCGGCGTCTGCATGCTGATCTGGGAAAAGCCGCAGCTGAGTGCGATTCTGCAGGCCTGGATGCCGATTTTGTACGCCGGCGTCCTTTCGTGCGGCGTGGCCTACACGCTGCAGATCGTGGGGCAGAAAGGGATGAACCCGACGGTCGCCTCGCTGATTCTGAGCCTGGAGTCGGTGTTTTCCGTCCTGGCCGGATGGGTGGTGCTGGGACAGCGCCTGAGCGCGCGGGAGCTGACGGGCTGCCTGCTGATGTTTGCGGCAATCACGCTGTCCAATCTCCCGCAGAGAAAACAGACAGGAAAGAGGGAAACACAGTGAACGAGCGAAAAAAACGCGTCACGGGTATGGTCTTCGCCCTCACCGGCGGCATCCTGTGGGGCGTTTCCGGCGTGTGCGGGCAGTATTTGTTTCAGAACCGGGAGGTGACGGCGCAGTGGCTGGTGCCGATCCGCCTGATGACGGCCGGAGGCGGGCTGCTGCTGTATTTTCTGCTTCGTCACCGGGAGCAGGCGCTTTCGGTGTGGAAAAGCAGGCAGAACCGCATTGACGTTATCATCTATGGCCTGGCGGGGCTGATGCTCTGCCAGTATTCCTATTTTCAGACCATCGAGTGGTCGAACGCGGGAACCGCGACGGTTATTCAGTACCTGGGCCCGGCCCTGATTGTCGTTTACGTCTGCATTTCAGAGCGCAAGCGGCCGGAGCCGAAGGAAGTCTTTTCCGTGCTGCTGGCGCTGGGCGGCATTTTCCTGATTGCGACGCACGGCAATCCCGGCACGCTGGTTTTGTCCGGGAAAGCGCTGGCGATGGGACTTTTCTCCGCGGTGTCGGTCGTGATTTACACGGTGCAGCCGAAACGGCTCCTGCAGCAGTTTGACGCGCCCCTGATTCTCGCGTGGGCGATGCTGATCGGCGGCACGGTGCTGATGGTGCTGTTCCGGCCGTGGACGCAGAGCCCGGTCGTGGACGGGATGACCCTGCTGGTCATGGGCTATATCATTGTGCTGGGGACGATGCTCAGCTTTTCTTTGTATATGCAGAGCGTGAAGATGATCGGCTCCGTGCGCGCCAGCCTTTTTGCCTGCGTGGAGCCGGTGGCTTCGACCCTGCTGACCGTGCTGTGGATGAAAGTGGCGTTCGCGCCGGTCGATATCGTGGGTTTTCTGATGATTATCGCGACAATCTTTATTCTGGCAATGCCGAAAAAGGCGGGGTGAGCGCTTGCGGAAGCTTCAAAAAAGTTACATATTGATATGGATAAATTGATGGAAAAAGCGTATGGTGTGAGCGGCATGATAAGAGAGTGGAATGACGGGAGAGCAGCATGGCAGGAGAGCTGCCGCCTGTGCCCACGGGAGTGCGGGGCGAACCGAGCGGCGGGACAGCGCGGGCGCTGCCATGCGGACGCCGGGATTAAGGTGGCGCGGGCGGCGCTTCACATGTGGGAGGAACCGTGCATTTCCGGGACGGAGGGCTCCGGGGCCGTGTTTTTCTCGGGATGCTCTCTGGGCTGCGTTTACTGTCAGAACCGGGAAATTTCCGGTGGCAGGAGCGGCGCGGTGATTTCTGTCACGCGTCTGGCGGAAATTTTTCTGGAGCTGCAGCGGCAGAACGCCAATAACATCAATCTGGTCACGGCGGGCCATTATCTGCCGCAGACGGTGGACGCCCTGCGCCTGGCCAGAGAACAGGGCCTGACAATCCCCGTGGTTTACAACAGCAGCGGCTATGAGAAGGAAGACGCGCTGCGGCTGCTGGAGGGTCTGGTGGATGTGTACTTGCCGGATTTTAAATATCTGGATGAAACGCTTGCCGGTCAGTATTCCGGCGCGCCGGATTATCCGCAGGTTGCCCGAAAGGCTCTGCGGGAGATGGTGCGTCAGCAGCCGCAGCCGTGGTTTGACGAGCGTGGCATCATGACAGAGGGCGTGATTGTGCGGCATCTATTGCTGCCCGGCCATGTGCGCGAGGCAAAACGGGTGGTCCGGTACCTGCACGAAACCTACGGTAGCCGGATTTACATCAGCCTGATGAATCAGTACACGCCGACGGAGCACGTGGCGGAGGATCCTCTGCTGGGCCGGCGGGTGACGAAGCGCGAGTATGGGAGGCTGTTGACTTATGCCGCGGAGCTCGGCGTGGAGCAGGGCTTTTACCAGGAGGGCGAGACGGCGCAGGAGAGTTTTATTCCGCCATTTGACTGTCAGGGCGTATTGCCGCAGTGACAGGCTGACAGGCGGTTGGAAAGGCGGGACGCAGGAGGAGCGTATATGGAGCATACGGACGGAAGAAGCGGAAAAGGCGGAAACGAAAAGAGTAAGAGTGAAAAGAGTGGAAGTGAAAAGAGCGGAAACAAAAAGAACAGAAGCGAAAAGAGCAGGAATTCATATGAGACATATGTAAAGGGCAGATGCGGGAACGATGGATGCAAAAATGACAAACATAAAAATGGTGAATATGCGTGCCCGGTGCAGAAACGCTGCGGCGGCTGCCAGCTTCTGCATCTTTCCTATCATAAACAGCTTGCGCGCAAACAGCAGCAGGTGGAAAAGCTGCTGAAACCGTACTGCCGCGTGCATAAAATTACCGGCATGGAGCAGCCGCTGCATTACAGAAACAAGGTCCACGCTGTATTTTCACGCATGAGGGACGGCACCATCGTCTCCGGCATTTATGCGGAAGGCACGCACGATGTGATACCGGTGGAACAGTGCCTGCTGGAAAACCAGAAAGCGGATGAGATTATCGGCACCGTCCGTGAACTTCTGAAATCCTTTAAAATCAAAATTTATGACGAAGACACGGAATACGGTTTGTTTCGTCATGTTCTGATCCGGACGGCCCGCCAGACCGGGCAGATCATGGTAGTGTTGGTGCTCAGTTTCCCGATTCTGCCTGCGAAGAATCACTTTGTAAAAGCGCTGCTGCAGGCTCATCCGGAAATCACGACGATTGTGCTCAATGTCAATGACCGCAGGACGAGCATGGTGCTCGGCGACCGAGAAACTGTGTTATACGGAAAAGGTTATATCGAGGACGTGCTCGGCGGTTGCCGTTTCCGCATTTCTGCGAAATCCT
This sequence comes from uncultured Lachnospiraceae bacterium, assembly GCA_947630595.1. GTDB lineage: Bacteria > Bacillota > Clostridia > Lachnospirales > Lachnospiraceae > Choladousia. Next base: position 3,964 of record CANRIG010000110.1, read on the forward strand.
TTTATCAGATCAACTCCGTGCAGACGGAGGCCCTGTATGCAAAGGCAATGGAAGCGGCCTGCCTGACCGGCAGGGAGCGCGTGATCGACGCATACTGCGGCATCGGCACCATCGGCCTGATCGCGGCGCGGCAGGCGGGAGAGGTGATCGGCGTTGAGCTCAACGCGGACGCCGTGCGCGATGCCGTCCGCAATGCGAAAATGAACGAAATCCGCAACGCTGTCTTTTACCAGAATGACGCGGGCCGCTTTCTGACAGGCATGGCGCAGCAGGGCGAAAAAGCGGACGTTGTCTTTCTTGATCCGCCGCGTTCTGGCAGCGATAAAGCGTTTCTCTCCTCATTGGTGCAGCTCGCGCCCCGGCGCGTCGTTTATATTTCCTGCAATCCGGAGACGCAGGCGCGGGATCTGGAGTATCTGACCAGACACGGGTACCGGGCGGAGGGCGCCTGGCCGTATGATATGTTTCCGTTTACGGAGCATACGGAGGTGATTGTTTCTTTAGCTGCGAAATCTGTCAACATCCGGTAATACGTCTGTCTGGACTATGACATTCTGATTCATTTTTTGTAATTAAAGCATGCTTCTTCTAGCCTGCGAAAATCATGACACCGCCTGCCTAAAGGAGTGAATGTTCCTTTTTCTATCCGGTGATGATATACCGTGCTGGCATTTTTGAGTATCCTTTCCTGTTGCTTTTTTATAATCCGGTATTCTGCCTGAAGCAGTGCACGGTAGTTGGGATTCTTTTCTTTTTGAATGTCGACATATCGGTATAATCCGCTTGATACGGGAAACATGTTATTGAGATTGAGTACGGCGTAGTCTTTGAGCTTGATAAAATCTACACTTTCTTTCATTTTCGAATGCTTGGGCTTGAAAGAAGAAAGAGGTGCAAAATAATCCATGCTCTATGTATTTGCAAAAGAATACCGATATATTTCCGCTCATTTTGCTGTTCGGGTTGTTTCCTGTGGAAAAAGTGCGGCTCGAAAGCGGAAAGATAATCGATGTATTGATTGTCGATTTCATAAAAACGCAGATTCATGTAGGCAATCCTTTCTGGGTGTATGATTTGAAACACTGTTTTAGAAAAAATGGGAGACAGTTTCCTGTCTCCCACTGTTATGATCGCATTCTGAGCAGCGAAACACTCACTTGTAACTTTCTCATTTAAAGGGCTGAGATACACCCGCTTATGAACTTTCTCATTTAAGGGCTGAGATACACCCACTGTTAAGATGGCTGAGTCAGTCATCTCTATGTACTTTTATTATATGGGAAATATGAAAAAATGCAATAGAGAAATGTAAAGTTTTGCTGAGCTTTTTGGATTTTTCCAGAGCAACTGGCATGCCATAGTTTATGATAAAAAGCCACAAGGGACGTAGCTTCCGATGAATCTCATAGCAACTTAACCGCAGCAGCGATAAAGCTGGAGCCGCGGACTGCCGGGTATTCACCGACAGCTATGAAGAACAGATGAAGCATTATACACAGTATATCCGGAAGAACTTGGAATAGAAATTTTGACAGGAATACGTAGAATTGCCTAAAATACATCCGGGAATTGAAGGATAGGACTATTCCGGTGTTTTTGAAAAAGAGAATATCAAGACCATGAAATGTGGAAACGCTCCCTCATTTGTTTTTGATGATTTTGTTGCCGCCCTCTTAGCAAAATTTAATAGTAAAAACCAGATAAATGTGCGTATATTATAAATGATATAAGCACGTTTGGATGATATAGTTGACTTTTGTGCTTATTTTGATTATGATATATGCACGAAAGGCTGGCGATATCATGGATACAATAACGGAATTACTTCAAAAATACCATTATCTTACACCTGAGCTTGCGAAAAAAAATGGAATTTCAAAATTCAAATTTTATAAGTTCATACAAGAAAATGGACTGGAACAGGCAAAACGAGGAGTATACGCAGCCAGAGATGAATGGATAGACGAACTGTATATTCTGCATCAAAGATGTCCGAATGCTGTTTTTTCGCATGATGAGGCATTTTATTATCATGAGTTAACCGATCGGGAGCCGGTGCTCCATACTTTGACAATATACAGCGGCTATAATGCGCACAGATTGACGGATGACAGCAGATGCAAGGCTTATACCGTAAAAAAAGAACTATTGGAAATCGGGAAACTGACGGTGAAAGATTATTGTGGAAATCTTATTCCGATGTATGATTTGGAAAGGACGATCTGTGATCTGATTCGGAGCAGAAACTGCATTGAGATACAGGAATTTAACACTGTCCTGAAAGCGTACGTCGCCAGACGGGAAAAGGATCTGAATCGGTTAATGGAATACGCAAAATTATTTCGGGTTCAAAATATTGTCCGCAAATATATGGAGGTGCTGCTGTAAAATGAGATTTACGCCAGAACAGATAAAGGGCAGGATAAAAAATCTGGCGAAGAAAAAAGGCACGGATGCCCGTATATTGATACGGGTTTATATGATGGAACGGTTTCTTGAACGTGTTGCGAATTCGAAATACAGAGATAATTTCATTGTGAAAGGCGGCATGCTTGTTACAGCAATGGTGGGTGTTGCTCTGCGGTCTACGATGGATATTGACACAAGTATAAAAAATCAGAATCTTTCAGTGGAAGGCGCGACGCGTATCATAAGCGAAATCATGGATATTGATCTTGGGGACGGAGTGTCCTTTGAAATTAAGGAAATATCAAATATCATGGATGGGATGGAATACCCGGGAATCCGATTTGCTATGAATGCGATTATGGGTCAATTGATAACTCCGATGAAAATTGATATATCCACGGGGGACGTGATTACACCTCATGCGGTTGAATACCATTATAAACTGCTGTTGGAAGACCGTTGTATGAATCTTTGGGCATATAATCTTGAAACAATTTTAGCAGAGAAACTCCAGACGATTCTTGCAAGAGGCATTTTGAATACCCGCATGAGGGATTTCTATGATATTAGAATTCTTCTTTTGTTATATGAGAAAGATATCGATACGAACATTCTCAAGCAGGCTTTTCGGGCAACATGTAAAAAACGTGGCACAGAGAATCTGATAGAAAAAGGTTCAGTCATATTAGGTGATGTCAGTGATGATGCGCAATTGCAAATGCTTTGGCAAGCCTACCAAAGAAAGTATACATACGCTTCGGATATGAGTTTTTATGATGCCATACAAAGTGCGGAAATATTGTGGGATAAAATACAGTAATTTTAGGTGCATTTTATGTTCATCCAGACAACAATAGTTTTTGTCCAAAAATGTGCTGATTCGGACGAAAAAAGTTAACGTTGGACAAAAAAGAACTGGAGACCGGCAATGAAATTTTTGCTATAGCATTAGTCCGATCTCCGGGAAGAAGTTGTGAAGAAAACGCCCTCCTGACCATCGTGCCAGGGAGGGCGCCATACTTTTATGAATACTGAAATGCAGATGTTTAACTTTATTGACACATGTATTCCCTTAATATTGGCATAATTTTAAGGGAATGCCAGGCTGATTAAGGGAATCAGTTTATCCGGTAGTAGCTGGTATTCTTTCCCGAACCTTCCCGTTTCAGCTCACCGGAGGCCACGAGCTTGTGCAATGCGCCTTCAATGGAACTGACACTGAGTGATGGACACAGTTCGCGGATATCCCGCTTGGTAAAACGACCGATTTTATTTGCGGCGGCGTGTCTTACCGTTTCAAGCGCGGGCAGCTTCGTTTCTACCAGGGCAAATCGCTCTCCGAAGTCCTTATAGGCGGCAAGGATTGTCCCAAGCAGATACTTGATGAACGGAACCGCATCCTCCCTGCCCTCGTGCCAGCCGATCTGTGCCTGGCCGAGCACGTTATAATACAAATCCTTATTTTGGGCAATCTTTGCTTCCAGAGAAATATATTTTCCGACATAGAAGCCGTTTCGGTAAAGCAGCAGCGTTGTCAGCAGACGGCTCATTCTGCCGTTCCCATCGTTGAACGGATGAATACAGAGAAAGTCGTGAATGAAAACAGGAATAACGATCAGCGGCTCCGCTTCCATATTTCCGGTGACGCGGTTGTATTCTTCGCAGATTTTATCCAGGGCTTCCGGTGTTTCATAGGGGGCCAGCGGCGTAAACAGAGTTTCCGTATGACCGTCGGGATAGGCCGCGCTGATATAATTCTGCACGTTTTTCGTCCTGCCCGCCATTGGATTGTTCAGGTGGCTGTACAGGATTTTGTGAAGCTGCAGAATGTAGTTCTGTGTGATCGGGATCACATCAAAGCTCTCGTGGATCAGATTGAGCACGTCGCGATACCCGGCGATTTCCTGTTCGTCACGATTCTTCGGCGTTGTCTTTTCCTCGACCAGCTGTCGGATGCGCGTCTTTGTCGTGACGATACCTTCGATTGCGTTGGAAGCCTCCGTACTCTGAATTTTTGCAATCCCGATCAGCTTCTCAAGTTCTTCAGGCCGTTGCTTCAGATACATTTCCTGTTTTCCGGCCTCTTTGTAAATCGCGGCAATCAGGCCGAGCATCTCTGAATCCCACTTTTGGTTTTTGATTTCCGAATAGTTGAAAGTTCTCATTTCTCTTACCTCCAATTTTCCCTTAAATTATACCAAATATTAAGGGAAAAGTAAACGTTCTATGAAAAATTCTCTTGGTATTATGGAAAGATGCCGGATTTCAAAAGTTTGACATTGCAGATCGGCCAACCTATCATTTGATTTTGAAAACTGAAATGAAAAACAGTAGGGTGTTGCATAAGCGACAAATAGTTACTAATAGGGTTATTAATATGCCGGGTAAAATTTATTGATTAATTGAATGATAACGGATATACTTTTTACAGAAGGGATTCTGAAAAAGGAAAGCTAGCACGATAGTGTCAAGTAATCTATGAAAATCTGAAGCCAGAAAAAAGGCTCCGAAGAACCTTGAAAATTGCAGATATTATT
>CANRIG010000111.1 GCA_947630595.1 uncultured Lachnospiraceae bacterium
CAACAAACTCAATACCTTACAGCCTGCACAGTTTCATTTATGGTGGTGCCAAGTGTGCGGGCATGGGGGTTTAGATATTGGATTGAGAATTTAGATGCTGGACTAAGCATTCGGATGCTGGACTGAGTATCCGAATACTGGATTGAGCATCCGGATATTGGACTGGGCATCCGGATACTGGACTGAGTATCCGAATACTGGATTGAGCATTCGGATATTGGACTGGGCATCCGGATACTGGACTGAGCATCGGGGTATTGGATTGGGAATCCAGATACTGGACTGAGCATTCGGAAACTGGACTGAGCATCCGAATACTGGATAGAAATCAGGATACTGCCGAAGAATCTGCGGATGTTTGGCTGTTTTTTATATGAATTATGGAAAGAGGTGTATTTTGTGTGAGAAAAACAAAGCTTGCGGTTTTATTTCCGGGCATCGGCTATACCTGCGACAAGCCTCTGCTGTACTACAGCGGAAAGCTGGCGGCTTTCTGCGGCTATGAGCTGAAACAGGTGCCGTACGGAAATTTTCAGGCGGGCATAAAGGGAAACGCACAGAAAATGGAGGAGGCTTTTTACAGCGCTCTGGAACAGGCGGAGGAAATTCTGAAGGACACGGATTTCGCGAACCGGGAACTGCTGTTTATCTCCAAGAGCATCGGCACCGCTGTAGCGGCGGCCTACGTGAAAAAGCACGGACTGCGGGTGAAAAGCGTTTCCTTTACGCCGGTGGAGCAGACGTTTTTGTTTGCGGAGGGGGACGGCATCATGTTTCACGGCACGGCAGATCCATGGGCCAGAAATTCCACCGCGATTCAGGAGGGCTGCGCCAGAATCGGGCAGCGGCTGTATCTGACAGAGGGCGCGAACCATTCGCTGGAGACCGGCGATGTGGAGACGGATCTTCGCAATTTGCAGAAGATCATGGCGCAGGTAAAGGACTACATTGGCTACCGTTTCTGGGGCTGGGAGCGGGCGAATGTCAGTCCCATTGAAAAACAATATGAGACAATTTGCAATCCCAGGGAGCTTTATGACGTGCTGTCCGGCATCTGGTGTGCGGATACCTGTGCGCCGAGGCTGCGGCCGGGCTGGACATCGGAGAACAGGACGCTTGGCCAGTGCTCCATCACGGCTTTTCTGGCGCAGGATATTTTCGGCGGCAGGGTGTACGGCATCCCGCGTCCGGGCGGAAACTGCCACTGTTACAATGTGGTCGGAGACTGCGTGTTTGATTTGACCAGCGAGCAGTTCGGGGACGAGGTTTTGTCCTATCAGGACAATCCCGAGCAGTTTCGGGAGGTGCACTTTGCGAAAGAAGAAAAGCGGCAGCGATACGAGTATCTGAAAGCCCGGCTTTCGCAGCTTCTGGAGACGGAAGAACACTGATATTTTATAAAGAAGATTCGGATGAGCAGATGAATACGACATTGTATTTTTATGAGAAAAACGCGGAACAATTTGCGGAAAACACGCAGCGTGTGGATTTTCGGGACGTGCAGGAGCGTTTCCTGCAAAAGCTGCCGCCGGGTGCAAAAATTCTGGATTTTGGCTGCGGAGCGGGGCGGGATACGAAATATTTTCTTGCGCGGGGATTTGACGTGGCCGCCGCGGACGGTTCGGAGGAGATGTGCAGGATTGCCGGTGCTTACACGGGCATCGCGGTGAAGCGGATGCTGTTTCAGGAGCTGGACGAGCGGGAAGTTTACGACGGCATATGGGCCTGTTCCTCCATCCTGCACCTGCCGAAAGCAGAGCTGGGAGATGTTCTGGAGCGCATGGAGCGGGCGGTAAAAACGGGCGGCATAATCTATGCTTCGTTTAAATACGGCACCTTTGAGGGAATGCGGGGCGGACGGTATTTCACGGATTTTACGGCGGAGATATTCGCTGATTTTATGAAAGATTATGCGAATCTTTGTATCGAAGAATGTTGGATTACCGGGGACGCGAGGCCGGGCAGGAGCGGAGAGAGATGGCTGAATTTGATTCTGTGCAAGGGAACGGAGAGGGATGGCTGAATCTGCTCCTGCGCAGGAAAACGGACAGAGCAGTAAGAAAACAGAAAACAGAAAACAGGGAGGTGGCTTATCTTATGACAGAAAAGGAAGCTATTCTGGCGCGGCATTCCGTGCGCGCCTATCAGGACCGCAGGATTGAGGCGGAGAAAGTCAGCAGCCTGCGGGCGCTGATCGATGAAGTAAATCAGGAAGGAAACCTGCATCTTCAGCTGATCGAGGATGCGGGGCGAACGTTCAGCAAACTGTTTAACAAAGCCGCGGGCCTTGGCAGCGCGCCGAGCGTGATCGCCTGCGTTGGGCCGGACGACGCGGCGCTGGATGCGCGTGTCGGCTATTACGGGGAAAAGGTGGTTCTGTTTGCGCAGACGCTGGGCTTGAATACCTGCTGGGTGGGCATGTTCAACCGGAACCACATCTGCGCGGAGGTCGGCGACGGGGAACGGCTGGTGATCGCGATTGCAGTCGGCTATGGAGCCATGCAGGGCAGACCGCATAAATCAAAGCCTGCGCAGCAGCTGTCAAAGGCGGAGAAGAAGCGGCCGGAGTGGTTTGACCGCGGCGTGGAGCTGGCGCTTCTTGCTCCTACGGCGCTCAATCAGCAGAAATTTGAAATCTGCCTGAACGCGGACGACAGCGTGACCTTTACCAACAAGGGCGGCCCGTTCAGCAAGGTGGATATGGGTATTGTGCGCTATCATTTTGAGGTGGGAGCGCAGCGTGGGTTTGAGGCGTAAGAAAAGCCGCCGAAAGATGGGGCGCAGGGCGGACAAGGCGCGAAAGAGATGTACAGGATGACTGCTGCAGCAGGATTTTTCTCTGGAAGGAGGATTCTGCCGCGGCAGTTTTTTAAAAAAATTTTTTCATTGTCCGTACACACGGACAGCAACTCTGGCAGAATGGATTTATCAAAACACAGAACATTCTGAATCAGGAGGTGCATGATGAAAGGATATGTTACGGCGGACGGTTATATGGGATATGTGGAGGGACGATATATCCTGTTTGCGTGCGAGGCGGACTACCGCGAATTTATACTTGGATGAGGGAGTGAAAGAAAAGGGGGACGAGGGGATGAAGATTCATATTGAATACGATGATTTCGGAGAGTACGTGGAGATACTGGAGGAAGAGTAGATTCCGACTATCTTTGGAGGGCAACGTCGGAGTGCAGAAGCGGCAGAGGCAGCAGGAACAACGTCGGAATACAGAGACGGCAGAGGCAGCGGTGGCAGCGTCGGAGTGCAGAGACGGCAGAAGCAGCGGGAACAACGTCGGAATACAGAGACGGCAGAGGCAACGTTGGAATACAGAGACGGCAGAGGCAGCGCCGGAGTGCAGAAGCGGCAAGGGAAGCGGGAACAGTGTCGGGATGCAGAGAATGCAGAGGCGGCAGAGGCAGCGCCGGGATGCAGAAGCGGCGGAGGATGACAGCGCCGAAATGCGGATGCAGCATTGAAAACGCGCGCAGTTTATTGTACAATAAGATACCGGGAGCGCGAAAGCGCGGTGCGCGGAATCATCCGTGCGCCAGCTTCCGGCGCGCCGGACAGAAGGACAGACGGAAAGAAAGACGGACGGAAAGATAAGCAGACAGAAAGACAGGCAGAGAAACCGGAGGGCTTGCGGATGGCGGAAGAAAAACTGAAAATCCTGTACCTGATGCAGACGCTTCTGGAGGAGACGGACGAGGCCCATGTGCTGAATGCCGAGGAGCTTTGCCGGAAGATGGAGGAGCGATATCAGTATTCCTGCAACCGCAAGACGATCTATGCGGACATCGCCCGGCTGCAGAGCTACGGGCTGAACATTGTGCAGGTCAAGGGCCGGAATCACGGCTACTATGTGGCGGAGCGCGATTTCAGCCTGGCGGAGCTGAAGCTGCTGGTGGACGCGGTGCAGTCCTCCAAATTCATTACAAAGCGCAAATCAGAGGCGCTGATCCGCAAGCTGGAAAAGCAGACCAGCCGGGAAAACGCAAAGCAGCTGCACCGTCAGGTATTCATATACAACCGGGTCAAAACGGAGAACGACGCCATCTACAGAAATGTGGACGTGATTCACGCGGCGCTCAGGGACAACCGGCAGATTCGTTTCCGGTACTGCGAATGGACGGTCAGAAAAGAGCTGGTGCAGAAGAAAAACGGGGCGGACTACGTCGTTTCTCCGTGGGCGCTTACCTGGGACAATGCGAATTATTACCTTGTGGCCTACGACGGGGCCGCGGACGGGATCCGGCACTACCGGGTGGATAAAATGCAGGAGATCGAGGCGCTGACGGAGGCCCGGGAGGGGCGGGAGCGGTTTGCGGGCTTCGACCTGGCGGCCTTTGCGAAGAAAATGTTCGGCATGTACGGCGGGACGGATACGGACGTGACTTTGGAATGCTGCAATGCGCTGGCCGGCGTGATCATCGACCGCTTCGGGCAGGAGATTCTGATGTTTCCGCATGACAGGGATCATTTTCGCGTGAACGTGACGGTCGCGGTTAGCCCGCAGTTTTTCGGCTGGCTCGCCGGCATCGGCAGGGAAATCCGGATTGTCCGGCCGGAGCGTGTGCGGGAGCAGTACCGCCGGTACCTGCAGGGGATCATGGAGGAACTGTGACAGCAGCGGCTTCGCGGGATATTTTTCGGCGCAGGCCGCATCACAACGATGGATATCAATTAAGAATACACAGGAAAACGGCAAAGGAGGAAAGGATATGAGCAAGTACGTAGATCAGGCGAGAGTCCTGAGAGAAGACCCGACGAGGCATTACAGCTGCGTCCAGGCGGCGGTGCTTCCGTTTCTGGAGGAGAAGGGCGTAGACCGGGAGCTGGTCTGCAGCCTGTGCGCGAATCTGAATGCGGGGTTACGGCAGGGCGCTACCTGCGGCGCGGTGCTGGGCGGGCTGATGACGCTGGGCCTGTACGGGGCGGACGACCCGCAGACGGTGGGCGAGTATTACCGCCGGGTGAAAGAAAAGCACGACGGCATGACGGACTGCGCCGATCTGCTTCGCGTGAGCAAGGAAAAGGGCGAGGTGAAAAAGGCGCACTGCGACGGGATGGTTTACGAGTGCGTGACCCTGACCGAGGACATGCTGCGGGCGCGCGGGCTTCTGAAAGAGTGAGACAGCCCGCTGTCTTTGTGAGAACAACATATGTTTTTCGTGAAAATGCACATGAAACGTGAAAATCAATGTCTGTTTTGCACCGTTTCCACGGTTTTTGAAATTGTGATTGAGATTTTGCAGAGAGCAAGTTATACTGTAGCTGTTCGCGCCCTTTCATCACAGGAGGGGACGCTGCCGCAGGGAAATAATACGGCAGAGCAATGACGCTGCAAGAAAATTATATTGCAGAGCAATCATACTGGAAAAGAAACAACGCTGTAAAAACGATACTGTAAAACCGATATTGTGAGAGAAACGGACAGGAGGAAAGCATATGTATTCACTTGATGAAGTCAGACGTGTTGACCCGGAGATCGCCGAAGTAATCGTAAACGAGCAGAAGCGGCAGAACAGCCATATCGAACTGATTGCATCAGAAAACTGGGTGTCCAAAGCCGTGATGGCGGCGATGGGCAGCCCGCTTACCAATAAATACGCGGAAGGATACCCGGGGCACCGCTATTACGGCGGCTGCGAGTGCGTGGATGTGGCTGAGAACCTGGCGCGCGACCGCGCGATGAAGCTGTTCGGCTGCACATATGCGAATGTACAGCCGCATTCCGGCGCACAGGCCAACATGGCGGTATTCTTTGCGCTGCTGCAGCCGGGCGACACCGTCATGGGCATGAACCTTGCGCACGGCGGACACCTGACGCACGGAAGCCCGGCCAACCTTTCGGGCGCTTACTTCCACATTGTGCCCTACGGCGTCAACGACGAGGGCGTGATCGACTATGACCGGGTGCGCGAGATTGCACTGGAGTGCCGTCCGAAGCTGATCGTGGCCGGAGCCAGCGCGTATGCGCGGGTGATCGATTTCCGGCGGTTCCGTGAGATTGCGGATGAGGCCGGCGCATATCTGATGGTGGACATGGCGCACATTGCCGGCCTGGTGGCGGCGGGACTGCATCCGAGCCCGATTCCGTATGCGCATGTGACGACGACCACGACGCACAAGACGCTGCGCGGCCCGCGCGGCGGCATGATTCTCTCCAGCGCCGAATTTGCAAAGGAAGCAAAGCTGGACAAAGCGATTTTCCCGGGCACGCAGGGCGGCCCGCTGATGCATGTGGTCGCGGCCAAGGCGGTCTGCCTGTGGGAAGCGCTGCAGCCGGAGTTTAAAACCTATCAGCAGAATATTGTCAAAAATGCGGCGGCGCTGTGCGACGGATTGATGCGCAGAGGGATCCGCATCGTCTCCGGCGGGACGGACAACCATCTGATGCTGGTTGACCTGACGAGCGTCGGGCGCACCGGCAAGGAGGTTGAGGCGCTGCTTGACCGCGTCAATATCACCTGTAATAAAAACACTATTCCCAACGACCCGCAGTCCGCGTTTGTGACGAGCGGCGTGCGTCTGGGGACTCCGGCCGTGACTTCGCGCGGCATGAACGAGCAGGACATGGACGTGATTGCAGAGGCGATTGCAGTCATGCTGAAGGATGAGAAAGACTGCGAGCAGAGAGCGAGAGCGATGGTGCAGTCTCTGACCGACCGGTATCCGCTGATCTGAGCAGGATACGGCCGGAAAAGACGGACAGCGAAACGGCAAATCAAGAGGGATGCGGCAGGACCAAAGACGCCAGCGGGCGGCGGAGGCTGCGGCATTCCTTTTTGCGTGAAAGGAAGATGTTGTTGTTCCTTTCGCCGGCGTTTGCCGCAGGTAAATTCTGCCAAATCCGGTGCGAAAACGGCCTTATGAGGCCGGAAAGCCCGTAAAATGGGGATTCCGGCAAATTGTGAAATATTCGTGTCTTTATGAAGTATAAAGAAAAGTGAAATTTTAGAAACAGCAAGAAACGGCGATTTTTCCTTTGTTTATGCGGGTTTCACGCATTTTTGACCATCGAAAAAATTCGCTGAAATATGCAAAAATTTGAATTTACTAGTCACAAGATAGTCACACTTTTATCTTTTCAATTTCAGCTCTCAAGTCCTCAAGTGTCCGATGGCCATAAACACCGTTTGTAATATCAGCCCCGAATGAGTGCCCCATCATCCGTTTGCGGTCATTCTCGCGGACGCCGTATTTTTCACACAGCATAGAGAATGTGTGGCGGCAGTCGTGCGGCGTGTGCTTTTCTATCCCTAATGCGTTCAGCGCCTCATATAGCGAGTTTCTGTAGTTTACGGTAGTCTTTTCCAACAGGCGTCCATAACGCGCTAATCTGGCCAAAACAAGCGGTTGTATGGCGCTGTGAACAGGGACAATTCTGTCTTTCCCGGCCGCCGTTTTGACGCCACCCTTGAAATACCATTCGTCCGTATTAACTTCTATCGTTTTGTATGCTGTGATTCTGTAACCAGAGTAGCACATGATAAGCGCAAATTCAATCACAGGATCATCCTTGCGCGCCCATAAAATTTTCAATTCGTCTTCCGAAAATGGAACCCCATGTTCACAGTCGTCCTCCGGCACCCGCAGGCCGTCCGAATAGTCTTTCTCGCACAGCTCATACAGGAGGGCATATTTGTACATCTGCCGGATAAGCAGTACCATGTTGTTAATGCTCGCGCTTCTGAGTGTGCATCCGTCAATGCAGTCCTGCAGATCTTTATGCCGTAATTCTTTAAACGCTTTCTTGTGTAGCTGTGCGCAGTTTTTAAATGCCGCCTGTGTTGTATTCTGGGATTGTTTCGATAGCTTCTTTTTGGCATTCTCGCCGTATTTATATTCCCAGAATAACTTGTACACTTCCTCAAACGTCTTTTCATGTCTGACGGCAATATTCTCTGTTTGCGAGTGCGCGGCGTAGTCCGCTAATATGCGCTGACAGAAATCGTCCAGTTCCCGACTGTCCAATGTGCGGTACTGCTGAAACTTCAATTCATCACCGGGCGTGTAAGTTCCGGCATGGTAGGCGTTCAGCACGGCAAACCCCACATACCAATCATTGACGTAACAAATCGCGGCCGGCCTAACATAATCACCCAGATCGTCAGCCAGTTTCGCAGGAGGGTGGACGGCGTAAGGGTTCCTGCGCCCGGCTCCAAGATAGCGGATAGAGCCAAAAGCATTCGGCAGGCGCGGGTATTTCTTTCGTTTTTTCATCGTATCATCTCCATTGTTGTAATATTGATAACATAATGCTATAATCAATTCACCGCCGGTATGTCGGCGAGGAGCAAATGCTATCTTAGATTTATTTTGCAAAATCATTCCGGGCATAATGTCCATTGTTAATTTTGCGTATAAGGTATATAAAGACAAGAAACATAAGTAATACATAGGTCTGTGCGGCTTGCGAGTTGACAGCCGGTGGAGTAGCGCCCGCTCCGGCAAATCTTAATAGTCCGACATAGGCTGTGGTGTAGCAAGTCATGCAGATTCTTGACAGAATGTTTCCGTTGTTCTATAATTTATCTGTCTAAGATAGCATCCTCCAAAAGGGGAAAGGAGGTATTCGCGGATTCGCTACCCGCGAGCATAAATACAATTCCCCGGGGCATCGGTGGGGTTTCGGCCTCGCCGGTGCCTTTTTGCGTATAAAAATAACAGCCCGTGGCAAAAACCACTTGCGACTG
>CANRIG010000112.1 GCA_947630595.1 uncultured Lachnospiraceae bacterium
TTGTTTGCTTCAACATGAATTATACGGGTAAATCCACGTTGCTGCAAATGTGAGGTCACTTCATATTATCTAAAAGGCAAGCCCTGCGCCCGCGGCCACGGAAAGCAGCGACCAGAAGCAGGACAGCAGCAGGTTCCACAGCATCTCAAGCTGCATCTCGCCCTGCGCTCCGCCCAGTATCCGCAGCAGGTTCTGTTTCTGTCCGTTCCACCACTGCGGCCAGAAGGAAAAATCCGACCAGCGGGCGGGAATCATGTCGCCCGGAATCTGCACCAGGGCGGCGAACAGCCGCCAGAATATGACGGCCAGTCCCAGAAACAACAATAAAAAAATCATCTTTTGCAAAATTTTTTCCGTTTCCCTCCGGCAGCGCCACAAAACCCGCAGAATACTGACGCACAGCAGCGCCGGCAAAAGCAGCAGCAGGTCGCCGGCAAAAGCCCCGAAAAACAGAAAATCCATACAGTCGCCCGTCAGCCCGTACCGCAGCAGAAGCTGTTCGGCGTCTTCCCGCACCTTTCCGGCCGCCGTCACAGACTGTGCCGCGCTTCCGTGCCCAATCACAGACCATTCCGCACTCCCGCGCGCCGTTTCCGCCTCCATCACTGAGACCATATCCAGCACCGGCTCCGCCGCCTGTCCGGCCGGCAGCACGATGAGCCGGTTCAGGCTCTCAAAGGTGCCGCATATCCGATAGGACTGTTCCCCGCACCAGAGCGTCTGCCCGACGGCCCGCGACATCCCGAACAGGCGCTGCGCCGTCTGCGTATCCGCAAAGCAGCCGCCCTCATTCCAGGAAAGCAGCCCCGTGCCCGGTATCACCAGCTCCGGGCTGCCCTCCACGTAGAGCGCGCCTGCCTGCGCACGGCCTCCGGTCTCCCGGCAGAAAAGCTGCAGCTCCTGCCGTTCTCCCCAGAAGCAAAGATACAGCGGCGTTTCCTGCTCCTGTTCCCGGGTGCAGATTTCCTGCGCCTCCCGCGCAGAAAGCGCCGTTCCCTCCAGCTTTGCCGTCACCACGCCGACGCTGCTCAGCGCCTGCGCGTAATGATGCGCGGCCAGCAGATAACAGCAGGCCGCAGCAGCCAGCAGCAGTATCGTCCTGCAGATTTTACCGGTTATATTCGTCATTGCGCCAGCCCCTCCGGCCGCACTTGCCTTTCAGATTTCATCCGCACACCCCACATTTTTATGGTCCCCGAAACGTATCGGTCAGGTGCCATCCGCGACGCGAATGCGGCTCCGGTCGTCGACCGCCCGGTCAGCGCCGATGATGACCTCCTGTCTGCTGTCAATCACGCCCTCCGCCAGCGCGGCGTAAGACTCGTTCTGCTCCAGCACGGTGACGTCCACGCGGCGGGCGCGGCTGCCGGTGCCCATGATCGATTCGTAAACCTCCGGCACAAGCACATAAGTCTGCTTTTTTTCATCCAGGTGCAGGGCCGACAGCGGCACCGTCACCGTATACTGTTCCGACTTTCTGCAGAAGTCGAGCGTCGCGCTGGCGCCGATCTCAAAAACGCCGTCCGGCACGCGCACGCTCACACGGTAAACGCCCTCCTGCGCTTCGTCCTCCGCCACCGATTCCACCGGCAGCTCCTCCAGGCGTTCCTTTCCGCTGCCGCTCAGCGTCACCGCGTCACCGGCGCCGATATACTGCTCCTGTTCTTTGGTAATTTCCGCCGTAAAACGGCAACCCTTCGCCAAGTCCGCCATCAGAATAGCGGTCGTATCCGTCGTCTTCTCGCCTGTCATGATATTGATCTTTGTGATAAGCCCGTCCGCCGCCGCATATACTTTCCCGCCCGCCTCGCGCAGATTTTCCAGCTTCTGCAAAGACAGCTCCATCTGTTCATAGGTAATCTCGTTCGTGCGGTCGGAGCTGTCGGAGGCGTCCGGGATGCCGGCAATCTGCACGGCCCGTCCGCTGGTCACAGCCGCTGCGTTGGCCGCGATCGCCGCATCCTCATACGCCTGCCGCGCCGCCTCCAAATTGGCAATCAGCTGCATTTCCGTGGCCGCGCGCTCCGAACCGCTCGTTTTCAGCCGTTCCTGACGGTACTGCATCAGCGCCGCTTCCGCCGCGGCCTGCGCCTCCTGCGCTTTCTTCACCTTTTTCTGCGCCTTTTTCAGCTCCTGGCTGTAGCTGTTCCGCACCGACTGTTCCACCCGCTCCAGCTCCTGCTCCGTCGGCTGCGTGAAACCGGCAGACGGCACGCCGGAACTGCCGCCGTATAAATCCGTGTAATAACCCCCTGCTCCGCCCGGGCTGCTGCCCGGATACGCCTCCCCGCTGCCCGGCGCTGTTATTTCCGTGCCGGGATACCCTCCCTCACCGTCAGACATTGTGTCAGAATAAGTTTCGCTTCCCGGAAGAATCATGTCCATATCAGGTGACAGGCTACCAAGGTCGACAGACGGCATGTCTGATCCCGCTCCTGAGGAATCCGACGACAGCATATTATCACCCGTGCCGTCCGGCGCTGTCGTTTCCGTGCCGGAATACCCTCCTCCATCGTCAGGTATTGTGTCTGGATAGGTCTCGTCCCCAGAGAGAATCATGTCCATGTCGGACGGCAAACCTCCGCCATCGCCAGACATCGTATCGGAATAAGTCTCGTTTCCCGGAAGAATCACATCCATATCAGGTGACGTCCTCCCAAGGTCGGCAGACGGCATGTCTGATCCCGCGCCTGAGGAATCCGACGACAGCATATTATCACCCGTGCCGTCCGGCGCTGTCGTTTCTGCGCCGGAATATCCTCCCCCGCCGTCAGACGTCGTATCGGAATAAGTCTCGTTTCCCGGAAGAATTATATCCATATCAGGTGACGGGCTCCCAAGGTCGGCAGACGGCATGTCTGATCCCGCGCCTGATGAATCCGATGACAGCACATTATCACCCGTGCCGTCCGGCGCTGTCGTTTCCGTGCCGGAATACCCTCCCCCACCGTCAGACACCGCCTCGTCATCCCCCGCCGCCTGCGTGAACACCGTCTGGTTCGCCGTCAGCGACACCCCATAGCGCGCCTGATTCAGCGCCGTGTTAACCGCATTTTCAATGCGCCATTTCAGCGTATCCAGCTCCTGCACCGCCGCGATGTAGGCATCCGTTTTTTCCTGCAGAGCCAGCGACAGCGCTTCCTCAACGCCGTTGCTGTCCTCCGGCGTCCCGCTGGCCTTGCGGAACTTTTTGAGCGCCTTTTTGGCCTGCGCCAGCTTTTCCTTCGCCCGCTTCACCTGCACGCCCGCCTGACGCGTCGCCAGCGAATACTGCTCCGACGCCTGCGCCTGGGCGCTTGCCTTCTGCTGCGCGCTGACCTCCTTCCGGCTCTTTGCGTCCGTCACCTGCAGGCTCTGTTTCTCCATCTCCTGCTGCTGATACAGAATCTTTTCCTGCAGAAGCGTCATGTCCACCTCAAACAGCAGATCGCCCTTCGCCACCCGGTCCCCCTCGTTCACATAAATCGCCTGTACGCGCTGATCCGGCTCCGTCGTCACCGCCAGCTCCTGATTCTGCACCACCCGTCCGGCGGCCCGGACCGTGTGCTCGATCATCCGGTTCTGCGGCCGTTCCGTCTGCACCACCGCGATGCCCGCCTGATCCGCTGCCCGCGACAGCACGGTAAAACAGACCATCGCCGCAAAAAAAGCCGCGGTTATGCGCATCCGTCTCCCCTTTTTCATATTGCCCTCCTCTACTCCTTCAGCGCCGCGGCCGCAATGCCCTGCTCCAGATACTCCTGCCCGGAAAGAAAAACGAGAAGCGCCGGAATCAGCATCAAAAGCGCCGCCGCAAAGCCGAGGCCCGCCTCCTTCAGCCCGATTTCCGGCAGAAACAAAGACAATGGCCACAGCGCTTTTGTTTTCAGGAACGTCATCGGCTGTTCAATCATATTCCAGGATTCCAGAAAACCGAGAATCCCAGAGGAAACGATGCCGGCCGCGCCCAGCGGAATGCCGATGCGGAAAAAAATCTGCAGGCTTCCGGCCCCGTCGATGCGCGCCGCCTCCAGAATTTCCTCCGGAATGCTTCCGAAAAAGCGGTACATGATAAAGACCGGAAAGGTCGAAAACACCGCCGGCAGAATCACCGCCGCGTGCGAATCCAGCAGGCGCAGCCGGTCCAGCATCAGATATTCGGGCAGCATCAGCACCTGAAACGGCATCAGCATCAGCACGATATAAAGCAGTAAAATCACCTGCTTTCCTGGGAACGCAAACCGCGCCAGCCCCCAGGCGGCCGGAACGCCAAACGCCGTCTGCCCGATGAGAATACACAGGGAAATCTTCATGGAATTCCAGAACATCACAAAGAATTGCGGAGAATCGATCAGCAGCTCCACCAGCGACGCCAGCGTCGGCGCATGGGGCAGCAGCGGCCACGCCGCCATTCCATCGGCGCCGCCGAGTACCGGGCCCAGATACCGTTCCAGCTCCCACTGTTCCATAAAAACGCCGGAGACGGCGAACAGCACCGGGAAACAGATCGCCAGCGCCATCGCCGTCAGCATAAGGTACACCGATATTTTCAGAATTTTCTCCATAGGATGTGCCTGACTCCCTTCGCATTCTGGAGTCAGTCTATCAGACAAATCTATAAATTATCTCTAAGCGCCGGGCCGTCTCCCGGCAGCCCGTCCGGCCGGGCTCAGTTCTGCATCCGAATCTGCTGTCCTTCGATCAGCGGATAGGAAACCAGGCTGGAGCCGTCCAGATTCTCGCGGCGCATATCGACCGCCGTGATCTGGCTGTTTTCGTAGGTCGTATAATAATAAATGCCCTTGTCCACATTGCAGCACGAGGTATAGATCGTGATCTCGTACAGCCCCTCGCCCATGTGCACGCAGCCTCTCTGCTGGGCGACCGCTTCCAGAATGTGGAAAAACTGGCTGATGCTCTCCGACTCGCCCTCGCCGCAGACCGAATTCATCCTCGTGAATACCGCCCGCACAAAGCGCGAGGCCGAGGACCAGTCGCCCGGCATCCCCATCGCGCCCATCCCGCGGCTGTAAGGCTCCAGCGGCAGGTTTTCGCTGAACCGGTTCTGCGCCTGTTCCGGGCTCAGGCTCATGTAATTGCTGAGGTTGAACAGCTGCTTGTCAAAGGTGGGATTGTTGGTCATCACCCCGGTCGGATTCTCATAAATCCGGAGCCCCTCTTTTACCGACTCGACGACCAGAGAGCCCTCGCGGTCCGAAATCATCCAGTGCAGCGGCGACGCCGGCAGCCGGTCGCTGAAATTGATCTGCGCCAGGCTGATGCGCTCCAGCAGTCTGCGGGCCTCCGCCAGGTCGGCGCACTGGCCCAGAATCCAGGGGATAAATTCAAACGGCGCAATGTTGTTTTTCCCCTCCTCCAGCGGCTTGTAGTCGGCGTTGCCCGGGAAATTCAGCCCGGCCATGCCGAGTCCCTTCTCATTCACCGCATCGTAATAGAGCGGATAATCCTCCACGACAAACGCCATGCCGATCATCGCATAATGCGGCTGCATTTCGCCCATCGTCCGAAAATGGAACGGATAATTGCGCGGCGTCACCGTCACGCGCTCGTCATAGGAAAATTCCAGATCCAGGCTGCGCCCAAAATAGTGATCTTTTGTCTGAAATGCAAGTGCTGTACACATAACCATACCTCCGTCTGAATATCCCCTTGCCGGGTAAAGCAAAAGGAACGCTTATTTCAAAAGCTCCCTCACCGCAACCGCCGCCGTGCAGGCCGGGCAGTCGCAGTACAGGCCGCCGTTCGCCTTGACTTCTTTCGCGTGCGCCAGCATGGCGGCCGCCCGTTCCCTGCCGAACACCTTTTCGCCCATCTCAGAGCCGGCAAACGCGATCAGCCCGTCGATCGGCATGATGTCCTCCCCGATCTCCGCCAGCAGTCTGGCCGTCGCCTCCGCTTCCTTTTCGGTCCCGGCCGCGTCCAGCCACGCCTGACCGGCTTCGCACAGCTCCGCACAGCAGGACGGAGCGGCAATCATCTCTTTTATTTTCTGACTTACCTCACTCATGGAAATACACCTCCGCTTTTTTCAATATTATACCGCGAATGATGTATTTTGCAAACAGATTTCACGCTTATGAGGCATTATTTCCCAAGCAGCTTTTTCAGATCAGCCTCAGGCGTGGAAATGGGAGCGATGGCATATTTTTCGACCAGCAAATGTAAGACGTTGGGCGATATAAATGCCGGAAGCGACGGCCCGAGCAGAATGTTTCTGACGCCGAGGTGCAAAAGCGTGAGCAGGATGCAGACCGCCTTCTGTTCATACCAGGAAAGCACCAGGGAGAGCGGCAGGTCATTGATCCCGCATTGGAATGCCTCCGCAAGCGCGCCGGCCACCCTGACCGCGCTGTACGCATCATTGCACTGCCCCATATCCATCAGGCGCGGCAAACCCGCCACCGTGCCAAGATCAAGATCATTGAAACGATACTTCCCGCAGGCCAGCGTAAGGACAACCGTGTCGGCCGGCGTCTGTTTTACGAATTCCGTATAGTAATTTCTTCCCGGCCTTGCTCCGTCGCAGCCTCCCACAAGGAAGAAATGCCGGATGGAACCGTTTTTGACTGCCTCGACCACCTTGTCCGCCACGGACAGCACGGTCCCGTGGGAGAAACCGGTCATTACCGTTTTTCCTCCATTGATACCGGTGAACGCAGTATCTTCTTTGTACCCGCCCAGCGCCAGCGCCTTTTGCATGACGGGGGTGAAATCCTTATCTTCTCCGATATGTACGGTTTCCGGGTAAGATACGACCTCCGTGGTAAACACCCGGTCCGCATAACTGGCTTTGGGCGGCATCAGGCAGTTTGTCGTAAAAAGAACCGGCGCGGGGAGATTGGCAAATTCCTTCTGCTGGTTCTGCCACGCCGTGCCGAAGTTGCCTTTGAGATGGCTGTATTTTTTCAGCTCAGGGTAGGCGTGCGCGGGCAGCATCTCGCCATGCGTATAAACGTTGATCCCCGTATCCTTCGTCTGCTCCAGAAGCCGCTTCAGATCATAGAGATCATGTCCGGAGATGACAATGAACGGGCCCTTCTCCACGGTCAGCGGCACCTCCGTCGGCACGGGCGTCCCGTAGGTTTCGGTATTCGCCCGGTCCAGAAGCTCCATGCAGCGCAGGTTGACTTCTCCGACCTCCAGCACAATGGGAAGCAGCAGTTCCTGATCCCAATCCGCGCCGATGGCAAACAGCGCCTTATAGAAAAAGCGGTTTACCGTTTCGTCGCGGTAACCGAGAGCCGCAGCGTGATACGCATACGCCGCCATGCCCCGGATGCCGAAAAGAATCAGAGATTTCAGGGAACGGCTGTCCTCGCCGGCTTCCCAGACATTTTTCATGTCGTAATCGTCGTTTCTGCCGCAGGCCGAAGCACATTCAAGGCAGCGCGGCACCAGCCGCTTTTTCTCCGCATGTACTTTATCCAGCAGCGCGGAAATCGCGGCGTCGTCGAAGCTGACATTTGTAACAGTTGTAAACAGCCCCTCGATCACCAGACGATCCGTTTCGGAATTGACGATATGCTCATTTCCCGCAGCCGCACGGGCCAGGCCAATCAAAGCGCCGGTCAGCCGGTCCTGCAGCTGCGCCGTATCGGCTTTCTTGCCGCATACTCCCGCCGCGCCCCTGCATCCCGTGCATCCAGCCGTCTGTTCACACTGAAAGCAGAACATTTTATGATCCATTTCCATATCTCCTCTCTTATTATGTTACTGTTCCAGTAACAACGCTTCGCGGAACAGCAGGGAAGTAAACTGTAACCTGATTACTCAATAATCTGCCCGTCTGTGGAAATCGTCACCACGCTCCACGGGATAAACTTTCCGCTGGCCTGAAGCGCCTGCTTTACCGCGTTTTCGATACCGCCGCAGCAGGGCACTTCCATGCGGACGACGGTCACGCTCCTGATATCGTTCCCCGCGATGATCTGCGTCAGTTTTTCGGCATAGTCCACCATATCCAGCTTCGGGCAGCCGATCAGGGTAATCCTGTTTTTGATAAAATCATTGTGGAAATTTCCGTAGGCGTAGGCGGTGCAGTCGGCAGCTACCAGCAGATTTGCGCCGTTGAAATAGGCCGCATTTACAGGAGCCAGCTTGATTTGCACGGGCCACTGGGAAAGGCGGCTTCGTACTGTCACATTTTCAGCCTGCGTTTCTTTACGATGAATTGCTTTTGAGGCTGTGCCGGGACAGCCGCAGGGCAGTTTTTCCGCGTCTTTCTTCTGCTTTGCCGCCTTTGCCGCAGCTTCGTCGTATGCCGGCGCTTCCCGTTCCTCAAAGGTGATCGCCCCGGTCGGGCAGGCAGGTAAGCAGTCCCCAAGGCCGTCGCAGTAGTCCTCCCGGAGCAGCTTCGCCTTGCCATCCACGATACCGATCGCTCCCTCGTGACAGGCTTCAGCGCAGATTCCGCAGCCAATGCACTTATCCCCGTCGATTTTGATGATTTTTCTAAGCATAATAGGTTCCTCCCATTTTTGTACTGGTCATCTTGTTACTTTCCGGCTTTACGCACCCGATTCCATTTCGGGTTTGAAAATATTGATCACCTCTTTCTTGACTCTCTGGCTCCATTATAATCCGGTCTTTAACAGTTGTGTAAGTAGAAAATCGCCGCAACCGCCGAATCTAAGCGGCTTGCAGCGATTTGAATC
>CANRIG010000113.1 GCA_947630595.1 uncultured Lachnospiraceae bacterium
GACAACGGCGGCAGTAGCAGCACCGACACGGAGACGGATGAGGAGAACCCGAGCGTTGAAGTCACAAAGGCGGCGGCACTGCCGGAAGGCAAGGAGAAGGCATCCCTTGGCGACACCATTACCTATACTGTAACGGTGCACAACAACGGCAACGTGACACTTGAGAATGAGAAGATCGAGGATACGCTGGAAGGCATCGCGGTAGGCGAGTTGCCGGAAGGTGTGACATATGACGCAGCGAGCAATACGTTCACGATCGCACGTCTGGAGTTGGATAAGACGGTAGAGATCACGTACACCTATGAAGTAACAGAAGCGGATATTGAGGCTGGAAGCGTAAGAAATGGTGTGACGGCAGACAATGGTGATGAGGTTAATACCGACACAGAGACTGATCCTCAGAATCCGGCCCTGACCTCCGTAAAAGCCCTGACGAACGCAGGTACCGGTGAAAACGGTGCGTTCCGTGCAGGCGAGACGGCGACCTTTACCATCACGGTGACGAACACGGGCAACACGACACAGACCGGTGTGACGGTAAGCGAAAGCGAATTGCTCGGCGCGGTGATCGCAGCGGGCGATGGCTACACGATCAACGAAGCAGGCCAGGCGGTGATCGCGGAGATGGCTCCTGGTGATGCAGTAGTTGTAAATGCGACTTACACGGTTACGCAGGCGGATATCGACAGCGGCGTGCAGCTTGTAAACATTGCAAGGGTTGCAGGCAGCGACAGTACCACGGAGCCTGACCCGGTGCCGATCCCGACGGAGGAACCGCAGACGTCGAGCATTACGATCAGCAAGGGCACGGTGGACGCCCTCAACGGCGAACCGATTGCACTGACTGGTGCACAGTTCTACGTGGCGCTGTTCTCCGACGCGGCCCTGACGCAGCGAATTGGCGATGTGGCGATTATCCAGCTTGACGGGCTGGCGTCCGGCACGGCGACGTTTAATGGCCTCCCGAGCGGAACCTACTACATTGCAGAGACAAGCGTGGACGGCATACCGATTGCGTCAGGCACCTACAACGGCGGCGAATTTGTCCCGGATTATCCGGCCGGCCAGACCGTGACGGTGGCAAGCGGCGCAAATGCAGCATTTAATTTCAACAACAGCTTCCTGACGCTGCCGGAGGAATACTATCAGGCGAAACTGCTGACGGTGACCAAGAACGTGGCAGACAGTGAAGGCAATCCGGTCAATTCCGCAGAAACCTTCTACGCAGGTATTTTCGCGGATGCGGCTTACACGCAGCTTGCGGACAACGTGGCGCAGAATATTCTCCCGCTGCAGATGAACGGCAGCGCGAGCATGAGCGCGACGACGGAGCTGACCCTGAACGAGACGGGCGACACGACGTTCTACGTCACTGAGGTGGATGCGAACGGCACGCCGGTGCAGACGCTTGGGAGCTTCCGCTATGAGGTGACGGTGGACAATTCGGTGCTGGTGCTGAACAATGATTCGGCGGACCCGGCGGTTACGATTACCAACGTGGCGCCGGAGGAAATCCTCAATTCGAGCCTCATTGTCAACAAGACGGCGGTGGATGCCCTCAACGGCGAGCCGGTAATCCTGCCGGATGCACAGTTCAATGTAGGACTGTTCTACGACGCGGAACTGACGCAGCCGGTTGGCGACTTTGCAGTACTTGAGTTCAACGGAAGCTCGGCGGCTTCGGCATCGTTTGGCGGGCTTTCGGCAGGCACCTACTATGTGGCCGAGGTGGATGCAAACGGCGCACCGGTTACATCCGGCACCTACAACGGCGGCGATTTCGTCCCGCAGTACCCGGCAGGGCAGGCGGTGACGATCAGCGAGGACGGCGGAAGCCAGACGTTTGACTTTGACAACAGCTTCCTGACGCTGCCGGAGGATTACTACATCGCGAAGCTGCTGACGGTGACCAAGCGTGTGGTAGACGGCAGCGGAAACGCAGTCGGTTCCGGCGAAACCTTCTACGCGGGCGTGTTTGCAGATGCGGCTTACACGAAGCTGGCGGACAACGTAAGCCAGAAGATCATCCCGCTGCAAATGAACGGCGGTTCCAGCGCGACCGCGACCGCAGAGCTGTCGCTGAACCCGACGGGCGACACGATGTTCTACATCACAGAAGTAGATGCGAACGGCACGCCGGTACAGAATATCGGGAACTTCGCTTACGACGCAACGGTGAGCAACGCGGTGCTGTCCCTGAACCGTGATTCGGAGGACCCGAACGTAACGATCACCAACGCGCCGCGGAGCATGGTGGATGAGAACGCGAAGTCCGTGAAGACCGGCGACGAGACCCCGATCCTTCCATTCATGATGGCGATGATCCTGGCGGCAGGCGTGATGCTGATTCTGGGCCTGAAGCGCGGGAGACGGGATGAGGTTGAGTGATGCGGGAAGTCCTGAACCTGGATGGATGGGCCTGCGGGAAAGGGAAATAAAGTAGTGAAATAGAATAGGATAGGAAGTCCTGCTGGATATCGATAGGAATATTAATATCCATAGGAATGCCCGGAGGAAATCTCGATCTATAGGGAATCCCTATCACAAGGAAACCCCGGTGAGTATCCGGGTGAAAATGAGGCCCCTGCTTCGGCGGGGGTCTTGTTTTGTACTGTTTGTTATTTTCCTACGCAAAAGGTTCGGATGCTCCGCTCCGCATCCGAATTGTCCAGCGGGATACGGCCGGCTGTCAGGAACTCCCTCAGGTATAGTTCCTGGTTCAGCGCGGTTCCTGGTTCAGCGTGGTTTCTGATTTGGCGTGATTTCTGGTTCGGCATGTATCTTAACGTCTCCTGCATTTTTTGGCCTCACATTGTCCACCTTTTTTTGACACCCATGTGAAGAATGGATTTACTGGCGGCTTTATTGCCGTTTCACGGGCCTTTGCCTTTTTCTTCATATCTTTATGTGAGTAAAAAGTGCATTTCAATCTTGACACTACTATAATTATGTGATATTATTAAAACAATTTAGGAATTTCAAATTTGATTATCCGAACAAACCGGACTATTTTCACAAAAGAAAAGTAATTACTAAACAATCATGATATGTTTAGCGTGCTGATGAAAAATGTAGAAATTTTATAACAAGTGTAGATTTCAGATATTATGAATCGATTTGCCTTGTGTTATTGATTTGTCTTTTGCTGTTGGAGGTAGTGGATGGGAAAAGCGGATATGGCAGTGAACCAGCTGCTGGAGCGGAAAGAAATTTTCGCAGATTTTATTAACGGGACATTATTTTGCGGGAAACAGGTGTTAAAAGAAAATGATCTGACCTTGCTCTCTGCACGTTCTGGTATAATTAAAACGCAGGATACGGAAGTGCAAAGACATACAAAAGAACGGGAGCATATGAAAGAGCTGGAACATACAAAAGAGCAGGGACATACGAAAGAACAGGAGTATACGCAAGGGCTAGAACATAAAAAAGAACAGAAGGATACGGGAGAACAGGGGCATACGAAAAAGCAGAAAGGTACAGAAGAACAGAATCTGATAGAAAAGCAGGAACCTAAAAATAAACAAGAGTACAAGAAACTAGGTGTACTCGAACGGTACGGTGACATCCGTATGGAAGCCAAGCGGGGTACATATTCGGTTATTTTTGCTCATGAAACGCAGAAAAATGTACACTATGCCATGCCAGTGCGCAGCCTGCTTTATGAGGCAATGGAATACACCAGGCAAGTACAGGAACTGGAAAAGCAGCACATTGAAAAGGGAGAATGTCTGCGCGGCGATGAATTTCTGTCCGGTCTTGTAAAAGGCGATCGTCTAAAGCCAGTGGTCTCAGTTGTACTTTACCTTGGTGACGATTGGGACGGCTGCAGAAGCCTCTACGAAATGCTGGAGATTGACGAGTCGGATGAGAGTACAAAGCAGCTGCGGCCCTATCTTCCGCAGCATCGGATGCATCTGATCGAAGCTGGCAGCCTGGAACACCCGGAATTTTTCCAAAGCTGTTTACAGCATATTTTTGCTATGTTAAAATGCAGACAGGATAAAGACGAATTGTATGGGTACATCAGAAGAAACCGCGCCGCGCTGGAGCGGATGGATCACGTGGAAATCATGGCGGCTTTCATCCTGCTGGGAGAACAGAAGCGGGTGGAAGAGCTGTTTCGGGCAAAGCCGGAAAGTGAGGAAAGCAGTATGTGCAAGGCGATTGATGATCTGATTCATGATGGAGAAATGAGGGGTGAAGCAAGAGGTGAAGCAAGAGGAATAGAGCTCGGCAGGAAGGCTGGCAGAGAGGAAGGCCGACAGCAGGGTGAAAGCAGGTTGCTTTCGTTGATTAGCAAATTGATTGAAGACGGAAGGCAAAATTTGCTTTCCAGTATTACTGTTGATGAAAATCTGCGCGAGGAATTGTATCTTTCCTATCGGATATAAGTATATGCGAAAAATCAGAGCTTCCTTGTAGAAAAATAGAAAACTAATTTTGGATGAAGATAAGACCCCTGTTTCGGCGGGGGTCTTGTTTTGCAACCCTGACGAACGCAGGTACCGGTGAAAACGGCGCGTTCCGTGCAGGCGAGACGGCGACCTTTACCATCACGGTGACGAACACGGTCAACACGACACAGACCGATGTGACGGTATTTGAGATGGAAGGCGCTGTGATCGTGGCAGGCGAAGGCTATACGATCAATGAAGCAGGCCAGGTGGTGATCGCTGAAATGGCTCCTGGTGATGTAGTAGTTGTAAATGCGACCTACACGATCACACAGGCGGATATCGACAGCGGCGCACAGCTTGTGAACATTGCAAGAGTTGAAGGAAGCAGCAGCAATGCGGAGCCTGACCCGGTGCCGATCCCGACGGAGGAACCGCAGACGTTTAGCATCACGATCAGCGAGGGCACGGTGGACGCCCTCAACGGCGAGCCGATTGCGCTGACCGGAGCTCAGTTCTATGTAGCACTGTTCTCCGACGCGGCCCTGACGCAGCGGATCGGTGATGTGGCGATTATCCAGCTTGACGGGCTGGCATCCGGCGTGGCGACGTTTAACGGCCTTCCGGGCGGAACCTACTACATTGCAGAGACGAGCGCGGACGGCATACCGATTGCGTCAGGAACCTACAACGGCGGCGATTTCGTCCCGCAGTACCCGGCAGGGCAGGTGGTGACGATCAGCGGGGACGGCGGAAGCCAGACATTTGACTTTGACAACAGCTTCCTGACGTTGCCGGAGGATTACTACATCGCGAAGCTGCTGACGGTGACCAAGCGTGTGGTAGACGGCAGCGGAAACGCGGTCGGTTCCGGAGAAACCTTCTCGCGGGCGTGTTTGCAGATGCGGCTTACACGAAGCTGGCGGACAACGTGAACCAGAAGATCATCCCGCTGCAGATGAACGGCGGTTCCAGCGCGACTGCGACCGCAGAGCTGTCGCTGAACCCGACAGGCGACACGATGTTCTACATCACCGAGGTGAATGCGAACGGCACGCCGGTGCAGAATATCGGAAACTTCGCTTACGACGCGACGGTGAGCAACGCGGTGTTGTCCCTGAACCGTGATTCAGCGGATCCGAACGTGATGATCACCAACGCGTCGCGGAGCATGGTAGACGCGAACGCGAAGTCCGTGAAGACCGGCGATGAGACCCAGATCCTCCCGTTCATGATGGCAATGATCCTGACGGCAGGCGTGATATTGATTCTGGGCCTGAAGTGCAGGAGAAGAGACGAAATCGAGTGATGCGGGAAGTCCTGAACCTGGATGGATGGGCCTCTGCGGGAAAGGGAAACAAAGTAGTGAAACAGAATAGGATAGGAAGTCCTGTTGGATATCGATAGGAATATCAAGATCCATAGGAATGCCCGGAGGAAATCTCGATCTATAGGGAATCCCTATCACAAGGGAATCCCGGTGAGTATCCGGGTGAAAATGAGGCCTCTGCTTCGTCGGGGGGGGCCTGTTTTATGTCTGTTTTCACTTTTATAGGAAACGACAAAACGATTTTCGTTTTGCTCGTTTCCCCGCCGAATTTGCGCTGCGTAAGCAGCATATTTCCGGTTCAAATTCGTGCGCATCCCCCGGAGGGACTGTAGCAAACGGAAAATGTATTTGACGTTTGCTATAGGCCGTTTGCCTTTGCTGTCTCTGTCATACGGTACAGGACCCCGCTTGCTTTCGCTCTGCGCTTTGTCTCCAGCACATGCCAGTTGTGCTTTCCCACGTAAAAGGTTCGGATGCTTCTCCCCGCATTTGAATTGTCCAGCGGGATACGGCCGGCTGTCAGGAACTCCCTCAGGTATAGTTCCTGGTTCAGCGCGGTTTCTGATTCAGCGTGGTTTCTGATTTGGCGTGTATCTTAACGTCTCCTGCATTTTTCGGCCTCACATTGACCACCGTTTTTTGACGCCCATGTGAAGAATGGATCTACTGGCGGTTTTATTGCTGTTTCACGGGCCTTTGCCTTTTCTTCATATCTTTCTGTAAATAAAAAGTGCATTTCAATCTTGACAATATTATAATTATGTGATATTATTAAAACAATTTAGGAACTTTAAATCTGATTATCCAGCCAAACCGGTCTGTTTCCACGAAAGAAAAATAATTACTAATAATCGATGATATGTTTAGCGTGCTGATGAAAAATGTAGAAATTTTATAACAAGTGTAGATTTCAGATATTATGAATCGATTTGCTTTGTGCTATTGATTTGTCTTTTTCTGTTGGAGGTAATGGATGGGAAAAGCGGATATGGCAGTGAATCAGCTGCTGGAGCGGAAAGAAATTTTCGCAGATTTTATTAACGGGACATTATTTTCCGGGAAGCAGGTGTTAAAAGGAAATGATCTGACCCTGCTCTCTGCACGTTCCGGTATAATTAAAGCGCAGGATACGGAAGCGCAGAGGCATACAAAAGAACGGGAGCATACGAAAGGGCAAGAGTATACGAAAGAGCAGAAAGATACGAAAGAACAAGAGTATACGAAAAAGCAGGAAGATGCAAAAGAACAGGAGCATACGGGAGAACAGGAGTATAAGAAAAAGCAGGAAAATACGAAAGAACAGGGGTATGCAGAAGAACAGGAACATACGAAAAAACAGAAGTGGACAGAAGGCCGGAAGCCTAAAAATAAACAGGAGCACGGAAAACTGGGCGTACTCGAACGATGCGGAGACATCCGTATGGAAGCCGAACGGGGTACATATTCCGTTATTTTTGCTCATGAAACGCAGAAAAATGTACACTATGCCATGCCGGTGCGCAGCCTGCTTTATGAGACAATGGAATACACCAGGCAAGTACAGGAACTGGAAAAGCAGCACATTGAAAAGGGAGAATGCCTGCGCGGCGATGAGTTTTTATCTGGTCTTATGAAAGGTGATCGTTTGAAACCGGTGGTCTCAGTTGTACTTTATCTCGGCGACAATTGGGAGGGCTGTAAGAGCCTTTACGAAATGCTGGAGATCGACGAATCGGATGAGAGCACAGAGCAGCTGCGGCCCTATCTTCCGCAGCACCGGATGCACCTGATCGAGGCAGGCAGCCTGGAACACCCGGAATTTTTCCAAAGCTGTTTACAACACATTTTTGCTATGTTAAAATGCAGGCAGGATAAAGATGAATTGTATAAGTACATCAAGAGAAACCGCGCCGCGCTGGAGCGGATGGATCACGTGGAAATCATGGCGGCTTTCATCCTGCTGGGAGAACAGAAGCGGGTGGAAGAGCTGTTTCGGGCGAAGCCGGAAAGTGAGGAAAGCAGTATGTGCAAGGCGATTGATGATCTGATTCATGATGGAGAAATGAGGGGCGAAGCGCGAGGTGAAGCGCGTGGCGAGGCAAGGGGAGAAGCAAGAGGAATAGAGCTTGGCAGGAAGGCTGGCAGGGAGGAAGGCCGACAGCAAGGTGAAAATCGTGTGCTTTCGTTGATTAGCAAATTGATTGAAGACGGAAGGCAAAATTTGCTTTCCAGTATTACTGTTGATGAAAATCTGCGCGAGGAATTGTATCTTTCCTATCGGATATAAGTATATGCGAAAAATCAGAGCTTCCTTGTAGAAAAATAGAAAACTAATTTTGGATGAAGATAAGACCCCTGTTTCGGCGGGGGTCTTGTTTTGCAACCCTGACGAACGCAGGTACTGGTGAGAACGGCGCGTTCCGTGCAGGCGAAACGGCGACCTTTACCATCACGGTGACGAACACGGGCAACACGACGCAGACCGGTGTGACGGTAAGCGAAAGCGAATTGCTCGGCGCGGTAATCGCAGCGGGCGATGGCTACACGATCAATGAAGCAGGCCAGGCGGTGATCGCGCAGATGGCTCCTGGTGATGCAGTAGTTGTAAATGCGGCCTACACGGTTACGCAGGCGGATATCGACAGCGGCGTGCAGCTTGTAAATGTTGCAAGGGTTGTGGGCAGCGACAGTACCACGGAGCCTGACCCGGTGCCGATCCCGACGGAGGAACCGCAGACGGCAAGCATTACGATCAGCAAGGGCACGGTGGACGCCCTCAACGGTGAGCCGATTGCGCTGACCGGAGCCCAGTTCTACGTGGCGCTGTTCTCCGAC
>CANRIG010000114.1 GCA_947630595.1 uncultured Lachnospiraceae bacterium
CGAAAAAAAAGGCTCAGGGAAACCATTTTCATAACGTTTTGTGCCTGAGCGAAGCGAAAGGAATGGATATAACCATGGAATAAGTGATAAACGCCGTCAGGTCGCCCACCTGCACGGCTCCGGTGTCCACGCCGTGCCCGCCGACCCAGACGATCAGCACCGAGACGCCGTTCATGATCAGCATCATCACCGGCATCATAAAGGTCATGGTGCGGTTGGTGAAAAGCTGCGTCCGGTAAAGCTCGGTGTTCGCCTTCGCGAAGCGCTTCTCCTCGTAGCTCTGCCGCCCGAACGCGCGGATCGGCATCACGCCGGTGAGGATTTCCCGGGACACGAGGTTCAGCCGGTCAACCAGCTGCTGCATAATCCGGAATTTCGGATAGGCGACGGCAAACAGAACGGCGATGCAGACCGCCAGCGCGATCACGGCCACGACGATGATCCAGCTCATCGAGGAGCCCGTCTGAATGACCTTGAACACGCCCGCAATCGCCAGAATCGGCGCATAGGTCACCATGCGCAGCAGCATGACGATCAGCATCTGCACCTGCTGGATGTCGTTGGTGCAGCGCGTGATCAGGGACGCCGTGGAAAACTGTTCGATTTCCGCGCTGGTAAACTCCATGACCTTCGTGTAAAGCCGCTCGCGCAGGTCGCGGCCAATGCCGGCGGAGACCCGGGCCGCAATGTAGCCGGTCAGCACGGCCACGACGGCCATCACCAGCGCCATCGCCAGCATTTTCGCGCCGATCCGGAACAGATACGCGTTGCGGATTTCATTCAGGCTGACGCCCTGCGCCTCGTACTCGGCGGCGACGTAGCCCACCGCCACCTGGTCCAGAAAGGTGTCCGTCATCCCCTCCATCTGCGAGAGTCTTTCCTGCATCTGCTGCCGCAGCGTCTCCCTGGACATGACGCCCAGCCGGACGGCGCCTTTCATCATCGCCAGCATCGCAGAGCCCTCCGCGCTGTTTTCCATCTGAAACACGACGCTCTCGGGGAGCGCCAGCAGGCCGTGCAGCGTCTCCCGGTCGTCCGCTCCCGCGTCCGTCAGCTTTCGCACGCCGTTTTCATCCGCGGGCGCATAGGCGCTTTCCAGCGTCTTTGCCTCCTCGTCCGTGGCAAAAAGCTCCAGCGTCTCCAGGCTGTCCGCCCGGATGGTCTCCGGCACCGCGTCCGCGATGCCGTTTTGCTGAAGCCCGACGTTCAGCAGGTCGCTCGTGTAGGTGGGCAGGGCAAGGTCGCAGTACGCCTGCAGGATCAGCAGCGCCACAATCGCCGCCACCGCGCCCTTGGCCCCGGCCAGAAAGCGAAAAATATTTTTCATAAATTACTCCTCCTCAAAAAATTCCGTCTGTCTGATGCGCCGCGCGTTCTGCCCCGCGATCGCGAGGCAGCGCCGGCAGATTTCCAGCTCCTCCTCCGTCAGCCCCTCCTTGAGCATCCGCTCGAAGCTGTCCTGCATCCTGCGGCCTCGCTCCACGATCGGCTGCGCTTTGGGCGTGCACACCAGACGCACTTTCCTGCGATCGCCCTCCACCGAAAGGCGCTCCAGAAAGCCCTCGCACACCAGCTTGTTGATATTGACCGACAGGATATTTTCCTTGAATCCCCTTTGCCGGTTGATGTCCTTCGCGGTACAGCACTCCGGATTATTGGACAGAAACATCAGAATATCAAAGGCCATCTGCGGCATCGCCAGCTCGCGGCACAGCGGCTTGCAGTAGTGCTCGTAGGCTTCGACAAAGCCGCGGAATGCAGCGACGCTGTTCCTTAAGTCCATTTCGTCTCTCCTTTCCATGCCTAAATACTTCAAATTTGAAATTTACAATATTATAGTGATTATATATGGATATGTCAACAGAGAATATGTTTGGCTGTCACGCCCGAAGCTGGTTCATCCATCCGCGGCGCTTAAAAACAACGAGGGAGACGGCGAAGCGGATGCACTCCTCCAGGGACAAGGTGAAATAAACCATGGGGATTGGCCAGTGGAGCACGAAAGCTGTGAGAAAGCCCAAGGGGACGCCAAAAAGCCAGGTGCCCATCAGGTCGATAGCCATGACGTAGGTTGTCTTTCCACCGCTGCGCAATATTCCGCTGCCGATGATCATGTTCAACATCTTGAATGGCATGACTGCGGCGTAAGCGGCGAGGATCTGGACTGTCAGTTCCGGGATACCCGTCTCCACCTTGAAAATGCGCACATACCAGGGACTTGCAAAAAATATCACCGCAGACAGCAGCAGGGAGCCCGCCAGACCGTAGAGAAGGAGCTTTTTCGCTTCCTGATAGGCCGTCTCCCTGTCCCCGTCGCCAAGGCGCTTGCCGATGAGGATCGCCGCCGCCTGGCTCAGACCGCACAATGCCCCGATTGCCAGGGATTGCACGGGGTTCGTCAGAGTCATGGCGGCGGTGGCATCGGTGCCCAGATGGCCGTAAATGCCTGCGTACACGTTTTCGCCCAGGGCCCACATAAATTCACTGACCAGAAGCGGCAGCAGCATGGAGAGGTACTGGCCCCATGCGAAGGGACCAGGCGCGGTGTTCTCCGCTCTCTCCCGGTATTTCAGATACATCACCAATATGATCGCGAAATAGACAAGCTGCGAGACCAGCGTCGCCAGCGCCGCTCCCTTGACGCCGAGGGCCGGCGCGCCAAGCTTTCCGAAGATCAGTATCCAGTTGAGGCCGGTGTTGACCGCCGCCGACGCGATCCCGGCGCAGAGCGGAAGGGCCGCCTTCTCCATGCACCGCAGGTGGGTGGACAGGATGGCGACCCCCGCCGCTGGGAGAAAGGTGCCGGACACGATGGCGAGATACCGTCCCGCCGCCTCCACGGTCATGCGGTCTTCGATGTAGAGGCCCATGATTTGCTTTGGGGCTGTGACGCCGGCCAAAGTGAACAGTGCGGCGATGATCAGGCACACCCGCAGATTGAGGATCATGCTCCGCCGTGTCTCGGCGGTATTTTTCTGGCCCATATACTGGGAGATCATAATCCCCGCCACAGCGCCCACGGCGGAGACCACCACATTAAATGTCCCCGTGAATTTTCCCGCCAGTCCGACGGCGGCCACCTCCACGCCTCCAAGCTGGCCGATCATGACCTGATCCACCACGCCGAAGGACGCCTGGAGCATGGATTGCAGCGCCACCGGTACGGCCAGGGCAATGACATTTCGCAAAAAAGTACGGTCCTTTTTGAGTATGATTTTTCGTTCCATTTCAGCCTCCGTGTTTACAAAAAATTTCCCGTCAGTCAAGTATAAACTGACGGGAGGAGCTTTTTCAAAACTTAAATACGTAAGCTGTGACAAAAATGGAACGTCGTTTTTGTTGAAAATGATAATATAATGCCGAAATCAATCCGTTCCGCAATTCCCCGTGCTGTCCCGGACCACCAGGAACGTGGGGAGGGTAATGACCGGTTCCACCGGCTCACCGGCCCGCATTTTTGCGATAGCGTCCAGTGCCGTCCCTGCACGTTCCGCATTGTCCTGACGAACGGAGGTAAGAGACGGATAAACCATACCGCAAAGAGGCGTGTCATCAAATCCGGCGACAGAGATCTCGCCCGGTATATCGACGCCGCTGCTTTGCAAAAAATGGATGAGATCAACGGCGTAGTAGTCTGATACGGCAAAAACAGCAGAGAAACTCCTGATTTCCGGCAATTTTTCCCGGTAGAAGGCCGTCCGCTCTGTTTTGGTCATCGGGATCTTCATAAACACCGCGCCGGGGCCGAAGCCCTCCCGGAATCCCTTCCAGCGTCTGAGGTCCATGTCGATATCGTTGTCCGAGAGGCACAGAGCGCGCCGATGCCCGCAAAGACGGAAATACTCGCCCACCTGAAATCCTCCGTGCCGGTCGTCGACGTTTACAGCGCAGACGCGCTCCGCTGTGACGCCGCAGGCGTCATAGACCGCAAAGGGTATGCGGACATTTTCACGCAGATGTTTGTAATCCGCACTGCAAAAGCCGATCAGCACCAGCCCCTCCAGGTTCCACATGGTGGCAAAAGAGACGATCTCGTCCAGGTCGTTCACGGTCCTCACCATCATCTGCAGGCCGCGGCTGGCCGTCTCCGCGCTCAGGGCGTTGAGCGCAGAGGCGATAAAGGCATCCTCCAGGATGTGAGATTCATATTTCTCATGGGCATGGATGACCACTCCCACAATTTTCGCCGGATTTTCCGCCAGCAGCACCTCCGCCGCCCGCGGCAGATACCCCCGCTCCTCCAGGGCGCGGCGCACCCTGACAGCCGTTCGCTCCGACACCATGCCGGTTTTGCCGTGGAGCACATACGACACCGCCGCCGTGCTGAGCCCGAGCTCCGAAGCAATATCCGAAAGCCGCACTTTTTCTTCCATGTCGCACCTCTGTTCCACTTCCCGAAAAACGGGAAGCTGTCTTACGCTCCCTTATCCACATGGTTCAAAGTAGATCTGAGCCAATCTATTCGTCTCTCCACACAGATTTTCAGCAAATTGCTTTTTATTGCTGTTTCAAATCCGTGACATGCGCCTGTTACCTCATGTAATTCAGCCGGTATCCCCTGAGCCTTCAGTTTTTGGCACAGCAATACTCCCTCGTCATGGAGTGCGTCAAACTGTGCGACTTCTATGTACGTCGGCGGAAACCGGGCAAAGGACGCCGCTTCCAGGGGAGAAGCATACTCGATTCTTTCCGGCTGTCTGCGCCCAAGATACGCATCCCACATCATTTTGGACAGCTTTGCGTCAAAAACCGGGGTGTCAACATATTTCTTCATCGAATCGGTCGTCATCCGCCTGTCCGTGACCGGATAGACTAATAGCTCAGCATCAGGCATGCGCAGGCCCCGGTCCCTTGCCATAAGGGACACGGCCAGGGCAAGATTTCCACCGGCACTGTCCCCGGCAATAATCATATGCGCGCCATCCGTATGCTCCAATGCCCATTTGTACGTGCAGCAGCAATCCTCTGCCGGGACAGGGAAAGGATACTCCGGCGCCAAGCGGTAGTCGGTATATATCACTTTACACGGCAGTCTTGAAGCATACAGCTTCGCCATACTGTGGTGGGCAAAAGATGCTTTCAGCACAAAACCGCCGCCGTGATACAGTACCATACATGGCAGTTCACCTTTGTGATGGACGGGTTCAATCACTAAAGTGTCAAGAATTGCGCCGTCATACCCCGGAGTCTTATGCCGGGTAACGGCAACTGTGTCGTCTGAGCGGCATTTGGAAAAGCCAATGATCCTGTTCATCACGGGCAGCAGCGCCGGGTTGTCCGGCATTTTGATCTTTGCTATCTCCGCCAGTTCTTTGTCTATATTGTATTTGGACACAATATCCCCCTCCCCGGCAAACAACGATTTTTCGCTCCGATTCACTTCCCGAAAGGCTGGAACAAATCCGCTCTTAACCGCGTTTCTGACCGATCTGACATTAGACCACGCCGTACAGTAAAACGGCACTTTCTCCCTGCTTATGATTTCCTTTTTGATCTTTTCCATGTCAAAACTGGTGCACTTAAGAATAGTGTCAAATGTTGATTTTATTGCCCCTTGTGATTTTCTTTGACCTGCATGAAGTTTTGAAACTCATACGTC
This sequence comes from uncultured Lachnospiraceae bacterium, assembly GCA_947630595.1. Classification (GTDB taxonomy): domain Bacteria; phylum Bacillota; class Clostridia; order Lachnospirales; family Lachnospiraceae; genus Choladousia. The sequence goes on from CANRIG010000114.1 coordinate 5,600, forward strand.
GTCTTCTTCTCGGATTCCAAATATAGATTCGGCACTTCTTTCAATCATCAAATATCTTCAACCGCTTTGCGATTTCTTCCGGCTCCGGTAACATTGCTTTCATCTCATCCGGTAATGTATTGTGCAGTTGATAGGTTGCAACGCCAATCGGTGCATTTGCCCGCTTCAGGGCATATTCCACATAAGTTTTATCTTTACTTTTACAAATAATAATCCCTATGGATGGATTTTCATCCGGAAGTTTTACCTGTTCATCTAATACGGTCAGATATAACTGCATTTTCCCGGCATATTCCGCTTCAAACTCACCGATCTTTAATTCTATGGCAATCAGGCTTCTCAATCTTCTGTGGAAAAGGAGCATGTCAATATATATGTCTTTGCTCCCTGCAACCAGATGATATTGATTGCCAATAAATGCAAAATCACCGCCCATTTCTATTAAAAATGCCCGGATGTTATTTACCAGCTGCATTTCCAGTTCATGCTCTGAATACTCTGGAGAAAGCTCTGCGAAGTCAAACATATATTCATCTTTTATTGCCAATTTTGCCTGGGCCCTCCGTTCTTTCGGAAGTGTCAGATCAAAATTTGTCTGGCTCAGCAGATATTTTTCATATGTCTGGGCTTCTATAAAATTGCTCAGTATGCGCTTCGTCCAGCCATATCGTTTTACCATTTGTATGTAAAATTCTTTCTGCAAGTCATCCTTGCATCTCTCCATAATGATAATATTATTGCTCCAACTGATTTCTCGCACCAGTGGTGCGAGTTTTTCTGAATCGCGATATGTCAGATAAAAATTGCGCATTCTCCAAAGGTTTGCTGCGGAATATCCCCTGGCACCCGGAAATTCTTTTTGCAGTTCTTTCGATAATACTTGAACAATAGATTTTCCCCAGCCTTTTTCTTCCTGCTGTCTATATATTTCCTCCCCAATTTCCCAATAAAGATTTATCGTTTCAGAATTAACCATCTGCAATACACGATATTGTTTTTGCTGAATCATTTGTTTTAGATAATTTACCAAGGGCTCATATCCTGTAATTTCATTCTTTCCCATGCGCACCTCCATTTCTCGCGCCAGCGGCGCGAGATTTTCAAAAATATATTACCGCTCTGCTCCTCTTTCCGACCAACCGGTTAAGGCCGTGATACCGAACATATATATCTTCACATTCACGAATTGGAGAAGAAAGCTCTTAGTAAAGGATGCGGAATTTCCTTCCTGTGATTCCGCAGGACGGCTGACTGCAATATGGACGGCCAGATACAGGATGTATGCCGCACCAGCGTATTTCAGCACACCCATTACGCCCGGAAAGAATGCACTCACTCCATAGACAAAAAAGGCACAGATGATCTGCACGGCAGTCTTGAAGCATACAGCTTCGCCATACCCCGGAGTCTTATGCCTGGTAACGGCAGCCGTGTCGTCTGAGCGGCATTGGGAAAAGCCAATGATCCTGTTCATCACGGGCAGCAGCGCCGGGTTGTCCGGCATTTTGATCTTTGCTATCTCCGCCAGTTCCTTGTCTATGTTGTATTTGGACTTGTATTTGGACACAGCATCCTCTCCCCCCCGGCAAATCGGGAATTTAGCGATTCAGCCATTCTTTTAGTCGAGTAAACACTTCTTCCTTATCTTTCACAGCTATTACCCCACTCTTATTCACCGCATAATGATGACCAAACTCGCTGTCAGAATAAATGTTCCCATTGAGCATCACGGGCTTATCATATCTTGGCCTTACGTGAATATGAAGATGAGGATTAGGCGCTGATTCTTTATAAAAATTATTCATCAAACAACTCCAATTACATAGAATTGCTCCTAAAACAGCCTTTAAGCATGCCTCCATTTTACAAATCAGATTGCGGAGCTCGTCCCATTCGCCATCTGTTAGCTCTGACAACGAATTGCAATGACGCTTCAAAACCAATATGCATCGTCCAATATAATCCTGTTCATCTGAAAGGAAAACAGACCATGATTTACTTTCGTACACCTGAAACTGTTTGTCTTCTTCAGATAGGTTACACCAATCACAATTTTCCATTCTATTCACCTGCAAATCTGACATTTGCGCATCCGTCTTTGCTTAAAATGGGCAATCCCGAAAAGAAATAGCCCATTCAGCCAGTCTGTCGGCTCACAGACAATATTCTTTAATATAGTCTGCAAAATACGGCAGCGCCAAAGATACATACGCCTGACGGCTCTCCAGAATTCCGCGCTTGATCAGTCTGTCCCTGTACATAGAATAATTGCCCGCCTTGTCTCCCATCCGGCGAAGCACTTCTTCCCGCTTATACTCGTCTTTATCTGCCAGAAGCGATGTTAAAAAACGATCCGCCTCTGTCATTTCTTCCCAAATTTTCTCATAGGAATAGGCAAACAGTTCCGCCTTGAAATCCGGCAAGATGTCTGACAGGCTCTCCTCACTTCTCTTTTTGAAATACAACACACCAAGCTGTTGAAACGCATAGGCGTATCCTTTCGTACATTTCGCCATTTCACGGGCCTCACGGCTGTCTACAGAAAGATATTTCTTATACATTTCAGACATTCGTACCATATTAAGCGGTTCCGTTTTTATTGTTGCCGCTCTTCTGAAAAACGTAAGATTCTTAACATTGCTGACTTCCTGTATATTCTCATAAAGCCCTGTGCATACAAGATATAC
>CANRIG010000115.1 GCA_947630595.1 uncultured Lachnospiraceae bacterium
AGTTTTGTTTTTTTGAGATAAAAAGCCATAAGAAAACCCCTTTCTGAATATAACGCCACTAACGCCATTATTATAACGCATAAAAATAAATTTTGCAAGTGTTTTGAAGAATAAAAAAAGCCCGAATATATGGGCGTTTGTAAGAGACATATGTAGATTTTACTTCTAAAAAATATGGCGCTAACTACCAAAGACGGGCCTGCAGTTCGCGCTGAACGACCAGAAGAAGGCCGACCTTTATCTGGATATTTTCTGCCGCAAGAGTGACACCGCCAGACAGTACGTCCAGAAATGGATGCCCATTGCGGCGGCGGCCCAGCTCACCAAGGGCGTTCCGGAGGAAAAGGAATTCCTGATGCGGTGGGCGGACATCATAGATTTCCAGTGAGAATGTTCCGGAAACACGGACAGAGGCATATAAAGATGAGAAGAGACGGTTTTGCGCCGTCTCTTTTTGTATAAATTTTCGCAAATAATGGATTTTTTGCGACTTTATTGCTGCGATGGGTTGAATTTTTAAAGAAAAAAAGTTATAATATTTCTGAATTTTTTAAATATGAAAGGGAGAAATGGAGGTATGAAATTGTATCTGATCAAACATGTTCAGGTCTATGCCCCGCAGCCGCAAGGCTGCCGCGACGTGCTCACGGGCGGAGGCAGGATTCTGAAGATTGCAAAAGAGCTTCCGGCGGAGGAGGCCTACGGCGTGGAGGTGATCGACGGCACCGGAAAAATCCTGATGCCGGGCCTGATCGACGCGCATGTGCACATCGTCGGCGGCGGAGGCGAGGGCGGCGCGAAGACGAGGACACCTGAGATCATGCTGACGGACATCACGACGGGCGGTGTGACGACCGTCGTCGGGACGCTCGGCACGGACGGCTGCACGCGCACGATGACCAACCTGCTCGCCAAGGCCAAAGGGCTGGAGGAGGAAGGCATCACGACCTATGTGTATACCGGTTCCTATCAGGTGCCGGTGCGGACGCTGACCGGCAACATTCAGGATGACATCATTCTTCTGGACCGCGTGGTGGGTACGGGCGAGATTGCCATCTCGGATCACCGCTCCTCCCAGCCGACGAAGGAGGAGTTTGCCAAAATCGTCGCCGACACCAGGGTCGGCGGAATTTTGTCGGCGAAGGCGGGCCTGGTGAATATTCACATGGGCGACGGCGCGGAGAAGCTGGATTTCCTCCGGTATGTGCTGGCAAACACGCAGATTCCGTCGGAGAATATGCTGCCCACGCACATCAACCGCAGCACGACGCTGATGAAGGACGGCATCGACTACGCGAAAACGATGGGCGGCTACATCGATCTGACTACCAGCTCGGACCCGGATTTCCTGGAGCCGGACGAGGTGAAGGCGAGCACGGGACTGAAAATGGCGCTCGACGCCGGGGTTCCCGTGGAGCAGATCACGTTTTCCTCGGACGGTCAGGGAAGCCTGCCGATCTTTGATGCTAACGGAACATTCCTCGGGCTCGGCGTCGGCAAGGTGACGTCCATGTACCGCGAGCTGCGGGACGCTGTGCTGCAGGACGGCGTGGCGCTGGAGGACGCGCTCATGCCGGTTACCGCGAACCCGGCCAGGCTGCTGAAGCTCTCCGCGAAAGGAAAAATCGAGGAGCAGGCGGACGCCGACCTGATTCTGGCGGACGCAAAGACGCTGAAGCTGGAGACGGTGATGGCGAAGGGCGTGCTGATGATCCGGCAGAAGGAAATACTTGTAAAAGGAACGTTTGAATAAAAGGAGAACAAAATGGAAAAGAAAAAATTTCAGTTTCCCCACACATATGTGATTATTTTCGGGGTTATTTTATTTGCGGCGCTGCTGACCGTGTTTGTCCCGCTGGGCAAATACGAGACGACCGAGGTGACTTACACCGTCAACGGGACGGAGAGCACCAGAACCGTCATCGACCCGGACAGCTTTGAATACGTCCTCGACGAGAACGGCAACAAGGTGACGAAGGTCGCGCCTCTGTTCGGCACGGAGGATTTCGGCGGCCAGGGTATTCTGAACTACGTGTTTGAAGGCATGACGGTCGGCGACAAATGGGGAACCGCAGTCGGCATTATCGCGTTCATCCTGGTGGTGGGCGGCGCGTTCGGCATCGTGCTGCGGACCGGTGCGATTGACGCGGGCATCATGCGGATTATTACCATATTAAATGGTAAGGAAATCCTGCTGATTCCGATTCTGACGATTCTCTTTTCGCTCGGCGGCGCGGTGTTCGGCATGGGCGAGGAGGCGATTCCGTTCGTCATGATTCTGGTGCCCATGTTTATCGCCATGGGCTACGACGCGATTGTCGGCATCATGTGCTCCTATGTGGCGACGCAGATCGGTTTCGGTACCTCCTGGCAGAACCCCTTCGGCCTTGCTGTGGCGCAGGGTATTGCCGGCGTTCCGGTGATGTCCGGCGCGTGGTTCCGCATCCCGCTGTGGATTATTTTCACTGGCCTGACCATCATCTTCACGATGCACTACGCGAAGAAGATCAAGAAAAACCCGCGGCTGTCCACGGCCTATGAATCCGATATGGCTTACCGCAACGAGTTCAGCGACGACAGCAAAAAAGACCTTCCGTTCACGCTCGGCCACAAGCTGGTCATTCTGACGATCGTCCTCACGATCATCTGGACCATCTGGGGCGTGGTGGTAAAGGGCTATTATATCCCGGAGATCGCATCCCAGTTCTTCGTGATGGGCCTGGTGGCCGGCATCATCGGCGTGGCCTTCAAGCTGAACGGCATGCGCGTAAACGACATTGCCAAGTCGTTTGACCGCGGCGCGGCGGATCTTCTGGGCGCGGCGCTGTGCGTCGGTATGGCGCAGGGTATCATCATCATCCTGGGCGGCACGAGCCCGACGGAGGGCACCGTGCTCAACACGATCCTCTACAACATCAGCAACGCGATGGCGAACCTGTCGCCGGTGCTGTCCGCATGGTTTATGTATGTGTTCCAGTCCATATTCAACTTCTTCGTGGTTTCCGGTTCCGGACAGGCGGCTCTGACCATGCCGATCATGGCTCCGCTGGCGGACCTGGTGGGCGTGGAGCGCCAGGTGGCCGTGCTGGCTTACCAGCTGGGCGACGCTTTCACCAACTTTATCGTTCCGACCTCCGGCTGCCTGCTGGGCGCGCTGGCGGCGGCAAGACTGGACTGGGGCAACTGGGCGAAATTCCAGATTAAGTTTCAGGGCTTCCTGGTCATCTTCGCGAGCATTGCCGTGATTCTGGCGGTTATGATCGGATTCGCATAAAGAGGGCTGACAGAAAAAGCAAATACCCCGCTGCGGCAGGTTCAGGCGCAAGGTCTGAATGCCGGCAGCGGGGCGTTTTTTCGGTAAGGTGTTTTATTCCAGCGGGGTGTTTTATTTTGGCAGGACATTTTATTCTTATAGATTCCTGCATGTTATGGATTGCAATTCTGGCAGGGGTCAAAGCCCTGCGCAATCAGGGCCTCCCGGCTTTCATTCGTATATTTTTTATTGGATTCTTTCATCCGGTTTACGCTGTCGCAGTACTCGTAATGAAATTTGTGCGTGTTCATGTTGCAGACATAGGTGATACCCGATGCGGCAGTTTCCGTTCCCTGTGCGGCTGCGTTTTCGCTGCCGGAATCGCCGGAACTCCTGCCGCTGCCGGAGTCGTCGGGATTCCAGCCGCTGTCGGAGTCGCCGGAGCTCTGGTCTCTGCCGGAATCGCCGGAGCTCCAGTCGGTGCAGGGCTCTGTGTCAAACCACAGGGAGCTGCCGTCGGAGTGCGCGACAATGGTCCCCTGCCTGTCGGTCCGGTAGAGACTGCAGCCCATGGCCTGCAGCCGCTCCAGCGTTTCGGCGGCGGGATGCCCGTAGGAATTGCCCTGTCCGCAGCTGATCAGCGCGTATTCCGGGAGCACCTGATCGAGAAAATAAAAGCTGCTGGATGAGGCGCTTCCGTGATGGTTTACGACGTAGAGGTCGGATGACAGCTCAAGCCCGGAGGCGACCAGGTCTTCTTCCCCGTCCGCTTCCATGTCACCGCAGATCAGACAGCTGGTATCCCCGTATACAATCCGCAGAGAAACGCAGCGGTTGTTCTCAGAGGGGCTGTCATAACCGGACGGGCCGACCACCTGCACCTTTGCATTTCCGAGCATATAGACATCTCCGCAGGACGGCGTGACGATATCCGCCCCGTTTTGCTGTGCAGCGGAGAGATAAGACTGGTAAATATCGGTTTCGGCCATGTAATCCGGCTCCAGAATCGTATCGCACGCATAAACATGCAGCGCGCCCACGATGCCGCTCAGATGGTCCTCATCGTAATGCGAAACCGTAATATAATCGAGCTCCTGCACGCCCTGCCTGCCCAGATAGCTCACGACAAAGGAGGACGCCGCAGAGCCGCCGCCGTCGTAGAGCAGGTAATGCCCGTCGGCTTCCACGAGTACGGACAGCCCCTGCCCGACGTCGAGCAGGTGAAGCGAAAAGCCGTCGGCCTTCGCCTGAAAGGGAACGGAAAACAGAAGGACGGTGAAAAGGAAGGAAAAAACAGCTGATTTTATATGGTGTCGGAACATGGTTGCGCCTCCCTTGTCTGTAAGGATTCTGTTCATTGGATAATGAAACTTTATACATTCTGGATTATACGACACTGTGCGCGGAAAAACAAGAAAATTGAAATGGATTGTTTTTGATATGTGGAAATGCGAAAATTTTTATTGACAATTATCATGGGAACCAGTAGAATTAAATTACCCTACAGGTAATTTTCAAAAACGGGGGAAATTTAATTTGGAGATCGAATATGCGTCTGAAAAGGTCAAACTGCAGTGTACCGGCATAAAGGCGGCAAATAAGCTTTTCGCGGGCAATATGGCTCTGACAAGGAGCCTGCTGGCAAGGATCAACGCCCTCGAAAGCGCCGGGAACATTAAGGATATTATAGTCCAGCCCGCGTTCAGGTTTCACAGACTGAAAAATAAAAAGGGAAGGAATCTGGAAGGATATTTTGCCATTGATGTGAAAACGGTGAGGGAGCCGTGGAGAATTATTCTGCAGCCGCTGAACAAAGACAGGCAGCCTTATGATTCCTGCAATATTGACGAAATAGCGGAACTTGTGAGAATTATTGAGATAGCGGAGGTGAGCAGACATTATGAGTAATTACATTCAGTATAACGATAAGATTGCTTTTCATCCGGGATATTACATTAAGGAAATGATTGAAGAAAGCGGACTGACGCAGGAGGATTTTGCCAAGCGGCTTGACACTACGCCCAAAAATCTCAGCCTGCTGGTCAGGGGAGAGCAGAACCTTTCCATCGATATCGCCATGAAGCTGTCCAGAATGACAGGCACGAGCGTATCCTACTGGCTGAATCTGCAGAATGCCTACGACGCACTGATCGCCGCGTTTAAATCAGAAGAAGAACTGGAAAGGGAGCGCAGGGCGTTCGCCTATCTGGACTACGGCTATTTCAGGGACAATTACGGCCTGCCGGATTTGCCGCGCAAAAGGGATGAGCAGATCAAGCAGGTTCGGGAATTCCTCAACGTGGCGACGCTTTCCGTGTTTACCAAAAGAGATATGGCGGTAAGCTTTCGGAGCGCCACGGATGCCATTGCGGAGGGAAGCGTGCTCAAGGCGAATGTGATGGTTCAGATCGCAGTCAATCAGGCGCTGCGGGCACAGGCGCCGAGATTTAACAAAAGAAAATTTGAGGACGCCGTGAAATACGCGCTGACTCTGACGAAAAATCACAGGGAATTTTACCCGCTGATACGGGACGCATTTCTGGAGGCCGGAGTGATCTTTATTATTCTGCCCAATATTTCCGGCTCAAAAACGAACGGGGCCACGAAAAAAATCGGAAACAACATTATGCTGATGGTGAATGACCGGAGGCTGAATGCGGATTCTTTCTGGTTTACCCTTTTTCATGAGATCGGTCATATTATTCAGGGCGATTATGGGATTTCCTTTGAAAAAGAAGCGGGGCAGCGGGAAGAAGCGGCTGACAGATATGCAGAAGACAGCTTAATACCGCCGGAAAAATATCAGGATTTTCTGAAACGCAGGGAATTCAGCCTGCAGGCTGTGAAAGCGTTTGCAAATCAGATTGACCGCGACCCGGGGATCGTCCTCGGGAGACTGCAGAACGATGGAATCGTTGGGTTCGACGACTGGACGATGAAGCCTCTGCGTCATAAATACCGGGTAAAAACCGTATTTCGATAGAATTGCGCAAAATACCGGAGATAAAATCGGGATAAAGCCGGGATAAGCTGCGTTCGCGCCGGGCCGGGCAGAAACCGCGCCGGAGCGAATCGGCGGCCCGCCATGATTTCCCGCGGAAAGGAGAGACAGTCAATGATGAAATGGAAAACGGCAATTATCACAGTCAGCGACAGCGGCTACCAGGGCACCAGGGAGGATAAAAGCGGCCCCATGATCCGCAGGCTTCTGGAGGAAGCGGAGGGCTACGAGATCATCCGGGAGGCGCTTGTACCTGATGAGCAGGAAAAGCTGGAGGAGACCCTGCGCGCCTGCGCCGACACGGACGGGGCGGATCTGATTCTCACGACCGGCGGCACCGGCTTTTCACAGAGGGACAGGACGCCGGAGGCCACCATGAACGTGGCGACCAGGAACGCGCCGGGGATCGCGGAGGCCATGCGCGCGCTTTCCCTCAGGGTGACGCCCCGCGCCATGCTGAGCCGCGGCGCCTCCGTGATCCGCAATGAGACGCTGATCGTCAATCTTCCGGGCAGCCCAAAGGCCGTGAAGGAATGTCTGGAGTTTATTCTGCCCGCGCTCCCGCACGGGCTTGGTATCCTCAAGGGCCTGGACGGCGAGTGCGGAGGGAGCGCGTCATGAGCGGGGGCGGAATCTGCGCCCTGTACGTTCAGGGGGCAAAAGGAAAACCGTCCGAAAAGCGGGAGAGCCTGGAGCTTGTCGCGGGCAGGGGAATCCGCGGAGACCGGCATTACGGCGAGCCGGAGCTGCAGGTGTGCCTGCTGGAGCAGGAGTGCCGCGCGTGGATGGAGGAGCAGGAGGAAGCGGGGCTTTGCTTTTCCAGATTCCGGGAGAACATCAGCACCCTTTCGTTTGATCTGTCCAGTCTGACCCGGGGCGACTGGCTCTCGGCGGGCGACGCCGTTCTGGAAGTTACGCAGGCGGGCAAGGAGTGCTTCCCGGACTGTCCCAGGAAAAAGGGCGGGCTGGAGTGCCGCCTGCGGCGGTCCTGCTGTTTTGCCAAGGTCATAAAGAGCGGGACGCTGGCTCCCGGGGACCGCATCGCTTTGGCGGAGCATAAAAAAGAATCCAACCGCTACGTAAGGCAGCTGGGGCTGCCGGGCTTCGGCCTGGAGGGGCAGGAGCGCCTGAGCAGGGCGCGTGTGCTCGTCGTCGGCGCCGGCGGGCTGGGCTGTCCGGCGATCACCGCTCTGGCGGAGGCGGGCGTGGGCACGCTGGGGATTGCGGACGGGGATACCGTGGACATCTCCAATCTGAACCGTCAGTTTTTCTACGCGCCGGAGGACGTCGGAGCGCCCAAGGCGGAATGCGCGGCGCGCTGGGTGAAGCGCTTCCGTCCGGACTGTCAGGTGAAGGCCTACTCCTGCGTCTTTGGCACGGAGGAGCTTCGCCGGGAGGTTTCCGGCTACGATTTTGTCCTGAGCTGCGTGGATTCCGTGGAGACCCGCGCCCGCATCAACGAGGTCTGTACACAGCTTCGGGTTCCGTTTGCGGACGGCTCCATCGGTGGGATGTACGGCGCCGTGCAGGCGGTGCTCAGCGGGGAAGACCCCTGCCTTTCCTGCGTCAACCCGATGCAGGCCGCGCCGGAGGGCACCCCTGTTTCCTTCGCTCCCGTGACCATGGTGATCGGCGCGCTGGAGGCGCAGCTTGCGCTCGCATATCTGGCCGGCATCTCAGAAGGCCGCGGCGGACTCTACAGCTACGACGGGGAGAGCATGACGCTGGAGGAGATTCCGGTGCAGAAAGACCCTGCATGTGCAATATGCGGCAGGAAATAGGCGCGGTTTTTGTGAGAACCGATAAAAATTTATAAAAATAACGCAATTTAGCTGTATTTTCTGTGGAAAAAGGCGGAAGAACATGCTATAACCTGAGTTTTACAGTTTCGATGTCAAAAAATCCCTGCAATGCCCATAAATAAAGGCCTGCAGGGATTCG
>CANRIG010000116.1 GCA_947630595.1 uncultured Lachnospiraceae bacterium
CGTAGACGATCTGCAGGAAGAGCTCTCTCATAGCGGTGTTGATCGCGTCACAGACAAGGTCTGTATTCAGGGCTTCCATAACGGTCAGGCCCGGAAGAATCTCTGCCGCCATTGCTGCGGAATGGGTCATACCGGAGCAGCCGATCGTCTCAACCAGCGCCTCCTGAATGATGCCTTCCTTCACATTCAGGGTCAGCTTGCATGCGCCCTGCTGCGGAGCACACCAGCCAACGCCGTGCGTAAGGCCGGAAATGTCCTTTACTTCCTTAACCTGCACCCATTTCGCTTCTTCCGGAATGGGGGCCGCGCCGTGATGAACGCCCTGTGCAACCGGGCACATCTCTTCTACTTCACGTGAATAAATCATTGTATTACTCCTTTCAGTTATTCATATTTAAATGTATTTTCTCATAAATCGACGGTTTCGTCCAGACCTTTTTGGAAATATCTGTATGGAATTTTATCGCTTTAATGTATCAGAGAAATCAGTCCTGATATCCGTTCGGGTTCATGGACTGCCATCTCCAGGAATCCGCGCACATTTCGTCAATCCCGTATTCCGCGGTCCAGCCCAGCTCGTCCCGCGCTTTGGACGGGTCGGCGTAGCAGGTCGCGATGTCGCCGGCGCGGCGCGGCCTGATCTCATAGGGGAGCGTTTTGCCGCAGGCCTTCTCAAACGCGTGCAGCACCTGCAGAACGCTGTAGCCCTTGCCGGTACCGAGGTTGTATATCCGCACCGCCGGGGTGTCTTCAAATTTCTTCATCGCCTTTACGTGGCCGCGCGCCAGATCCACCACATGGATGTAATCGCGCACGCCGGTGCCGTCCGGCGTATCATAATCGTCGCCGAACACGCCCAGCTTCTCCAGCTTGCCGACCGCCACCTGCGCAATGTACGGAACCAGATTATTGGGAATCCCCTTGGGGTCCTCGCCGATGATGCCGGCCTTGTGCGCGCCGATCGGATTGAAGTAGCGCAGCAGCACGACGTTCCACTCCGGGTCGGACACATGCAGGTCGGTGAGAATCTGCTCCAGCATGCTCTTGGTCTGGCCGTAGGGATTGGTGATCTCCCCTTTCGGGCAGTCCTCCGTGATCGGCACAAACGCCGGATCGCCGTAAACCGTGGCCGAGGAACTGAAAATGATGTTTTTGACGCCGTGGGCACGCATCACATCGCAGAGATTCAGCGTGCCCGTGATGTTGTTGTGATAATATTCGAGCGGCTTGCGCACGGACTCGCCCACCGCCTTATAGCCTGCGAAATGAATCACGGAATCGATCGTCTCCTGCTCGAAAATCCGTTCCATCGCCTCTTTATCCAGCATATCAGCCCGATAAAACCGGACGGGCTTCCCGGTGATCTGCTCCACCCGCGCCAGCGCTTTTTCGTTGGAATTGTAGAGGTTGTCCATCACGACCACATCGTAGCCGTTTTCCAGCAGTTCCACGCACGTATGGCTGCCGATGTAGCCGGCTCCGCCTGTAACCAATACCGCCATTGCATCTCCTCCTTAACATAAATGCAAAATACATTTGAAACCGAGTTCATTGTAGTATAGCGGCTATGCAAAGTCAAGAAATTTAACCGGCGGTTCCGGGCACTCCCACATCAAAAACCGACTCTTTTCACGTCTGTAATTTACTCATATTCCCGCAGGCGTTCCGTGACCGAACGGTTTCTCACTGTCCTTTTGTACGCAACGACCGGCGTCAAAACACACAGTATCGTGACAAGCAGCACTGCGCACAGCAGCGGAAACACAGGTATGGCAAACGGAATCTTCATATAATTCATGGATTGAAACATAAAATAAGTAATACCCGTCCCGACCGTCAGGGTAATAAAAACAGAACCGCCTGCATATAACATCCCTTCATGAAACAATAATTTTTTGATCTGTTTCTTTGACATACCGACGCTTTCCATAATAGAAAAAGTCAGTTTTCTGTTCTGCATGCTGTTTGCCATCGTATTGATGTAGTTCAGCATCCCCACCAGCAGCAGAAGAAGTGAAATGACCGCGCCGGTTTCAAACATACCGCTCTGCGAATCCTGGATCGTTTTCATATCGTCATATTTTGAGACAGAAAGCAAATCCTTATGGTATGGGTTCGCCTCCATGATGTTTTTAATTTCCTTTTCTGTTTCGGAATCGTAGGATCGTTTGTATTTGATATTCAGGCTTAAAACATACGGTTCTGAGGCTAATGATTCCAGCCAGGTTTCACTTACGATTAAATTCGCCCCGCAATTTGCACTCGCCCCGTAATAATCCTCATAGCTGACTGCCCCGATCGCAATTTCCTGCGTTTGATTCCCTGTTGAAAATGAAATGCTGCTTCCAATCCATTTTGAGGGTATCTCAAACCCGGCATACTGCAGAATCGCCGTTTTGCCGCTTAAAAATTCCTGCCGATTCAGGATGCCGCCGAGGCTTTCGTTTAAATAGTCAAATTCTGTTCCGTCAATTCCTTTTAACATTCCATAATATTTTTCGGGATTCTGCTGATACTCTGCAGCTGCGTCAGCGTATGTCAGATATGGTTTCCGTTCTGTACAGCCCTTGAGCCAGAAATCCGAAAAGCCGCCTTTCTCATAGGGAAAAATAACCGGAATCCCCTTTACCGCATGGATCTCCGCCACACCCTCTGTTCCCCGTATATCGGATAAAAAAACATCATCGATGGCAGGCTGCAGAGAGGCGATTTCCTCCGTGGTTTGTGTAACATTGTGTATAATGAAATCCGCATCCCAATAATTCGGATATACAGTTCGCCTGCCCTGGCTGTCAATCAGCGTCGTCAGGCAGAAAAATACGATCAGGCTCATCGCAAGAGACAGGAAAACAACAGCCGTTCTCTTTTTATTGTTTTTCAGCTGGTCTTTTGCCATGCGCCGGTACAAACTGCCTGTTTTCTTTTTCTGTTTCTGTCTCTTTTTCCCTGTGTGGGGAATTGCCAGATTTCCCCGGTATTTTACGGCTTCTACCGGCGTTACGCCCGCGGCAATATGAATCGGTTTTCGGACGCCGCACACGATTGCGGTCCCTGTAACCAAAATACTGAACGCCAGCACTTCCGGATAAAAATACAAACCTGTATTTCCAAGGGAAATCCCCAAAACTTTCACAATATAAGGCACAAGCATCAGGGAAACCGATACGCCCAGGATAATGCCTGCAAAAATTCCGGCCGCGCCAACCAGCCATATCTGTTTGCAGATCAAGCGAACCAGCTGTCTTTTAGTCATGCCCAGCGTCTGCAGCAGGCCATAATACCGGATTTTCCCGGAAACCGACAGGTAAAGGATATTGTAAATCAGCAGATACGCGCTGAGGCAGATCATAAAGCACAGGCCCAATACCGCAGCTAATATGGTCAGCGATTTTTCGATGTAATCCGAAGCCTGAAAAACCTGCGCCGATGATAAATTGAGACTTTCTCTCAAGTTTTCAATCGTTTTGCCAGGCACGTAATTTCTTTTCAATTTCACCTGCAAAATCCCGTCGGATGCCAGATCATAACCAGTCTGTTCATAAAAATCTTTTGAAACATAAAAGTTCGCCTTATCCCCGCCGTACCCATTCCAGATACCGCTGATCACAAAATCCGCTGTGTGAATCCCTGTCTGATCTTCGTACGTCAGAGAAAGGCGACCGCCAACAGACAAAGAACGTTTCCCGCAGGCTTCCAGGACTTCTCCCGTGGCCAGTAATTCATTCCGGGCCTGTGGATAATGCCCCTTCATTTCCGTGACCGCCGGCGCTTTCTGACTCTCCCAATACGTTTCATCTCCCCACAAGAAACCGGCACTGACGCTGCGGTCCGCATCAGAGCTTTTTACAGTTCCGCAGTACGCCAGCGCCCCGACGCTTTTTACACCGGAATGATGGATAAGGGTCTCTTTTTGCTCCTCTGTAAATCCATTCATAATGGCAATGTCATATTCCGAACCATACAGCCGGGTATTTTGCAATCTGCTCAGGCCCAGATAAGTCCGTCCGATCGTAAAAATAGAAAAGAGCATAAAAGATGACAGCAGAATCGTAACGAACAGAATCAAAAACTGCCGTTTATTTGTCCGCACGGTATTTTCAGCAAGTCTGTTTATCACGGAACGATTGTTGTTTGCCAGCATAACATCACTTTCCCTTCCATATTTTTCCGTCCTGCAGCCGGATTATCCGGTCCGCCATCTGCGCAATATCCAGATCATGGGTGACCACGATCAGCGTTTGCTGATATTTTTCCGCGATCACTTTTAAAAGTCCTATGACATCATGGCTGGCGGAGGTATCAAGATTCCCTGTCGGCTCGTCCGCAAGAATGATCGCCGGTTTTGTCGCCAGGGCCCTGGCAATGGCGGCCCGCTGCTGCTCTCCGCCGGAGAGCATGGAGGGAAACATTTCCAGCTTGTCCGCAATATGAAGCGTATTCACCAATTCCTGAATAAATTCTCTGTCAACGACAGTGCCGTCAAGCTCCAGCGGAAACGTAATATTGTCATAAATATTCAAATCCGGGATCAGATTATACTGCTGAAAAATAAATCCCACTTTTCTTCTTCTGAAAAGGGCGAGCTGTTCTTCGTTCATGTTTGAAAGATCCATGCCGTCTACGATCACTGTCCCGGAAGCAGGGCGGTCAAGGCCGCCGATCATATGCAGCAGTGTGCTTTTTCCGCAGCCCGACTTCCCGATAATAGAAACCAATTCCCGTTCTTTTACTTCAAAATCCACTCCGTCCAGAGCAATCACCGTATGCGTGCCGGCATGATAATGCTTTGATAAAGATTTTGTTTTTACGATTATGTTTTCCATAGACGCTCTCCTCTTTCTGTTTTATCTTTCTGTTTTATCTTTCTGTTTTATCATCCTGGCCGCCGTCCCGATGAGTTCCGCCGAACGCCGGCTGACGCAGGCGTCACCGGTGCTTTCTTCATTGTCCATCATAAAACAGAAAAATCACAAACCGTTCACAAAAAGAAAAAATCACGAAATTGTGATTTTTCCCGCACAGTTTAATTCGGCAGATAAATATGGAAAGTACTTCCTTTTCCCGGTTCTGAATCCACCTTTATATAGCCGTTCTGCATCGATATGATTTTTCGTGCCAGATATAAGCCAAGCCCGACACCCTCCGTATCATGTACTTCCGGCTCACGGTAAAACCGGTTAAAGATGGTTCCCTGCCGTTCCAGGGGAATCCCTTTTCCCGTATCGGTAATGCTGATCTTTGTAAAAATCTCTCCCTGACATACAGAAATATCGATATTCCCGTTTTCGTCTGTATATTTGACTGCATTATCGAGAACATTAAAAACCGCTTCCGCCGTCCATTTTTTATCATGCTCCAAATGGAGCGTTTCATCATATGTGACATGAATCCGAATGTTTTTCCGGTCCGCTTTTGGAACAACCGTTCCGATTGCCAATGCAAGGGTTTCCGATATGGGATATTCTGATTTTGCAATTTTAATTGTTCCGGTTTCCAATCTTGAGATTTTTACTATACTCTGAAGCAGAAAATCCAGCTTATCCGCCTGCTTGCCCATTCTGGTCAAATATTCCGCGCGTTCCGCTGCATTTGTGTCATCCAAAAGCAGTTCCTGATACAGCTTAATGTTTGCAAGCGGTGTTTTCGTCTGATGGGACATATCGGATACCAGCTCTTTTAAATTTTCTTTTTCCTCGCACAGTTCCTGATTTCTGTGCGTATACAGGTCAGAAATGCGGCATAACCTGTCGTATACCCTGCCCCACAGATCATCCCGTCTGTATTCTGCTTTATCCGGCTTTTTGCCATTCAACAATTCTTGCAGGCTTATTTCCAGTTTCTCTGTGAACTCATAAATATCCCGTTTCAGACAGCGGTTTTTCCACAAAAGGCAGAAAACGATTCCCGTCAGCAGCAGGATGATCAAGATATAAACTATTTCCATACATACCCCATTCCATATACGTTTGAAATATAACGATGCTCTTCTGTTTCTATTTTTTTGCGCAGGCGGTTGATATGAACAGCCAGAACGTGCTTGTCCATAAGCTCTACCCCGTCTTTCCACAGGGAATCCAGCAGAACTGAATAGGTCAACAATTGCCCTTTATGATCCATCAGTTTTTTCAGAATGTGATATTCCGTGGGTGTGACGGTACAGGTATTTCCCTCAATCCGGGCCGTTCCTGATTCAAAATCTATTTTTAAAAATCCATCGTCATAGATATTGGATTTTTTCGTTTCCCTTGATTCCCTTGACAGGATGACGGGAATTTTCTTTAACAGGATTTTCATGGAAAAGGGCTTCGTCACATAATCGTCTGCCCCGATTTCATAACCGTTTAAAACATCTTCTTCCAAATCCCGGGCGGAAAGAAACAAGACCGGGACATCGCTTCGCGCCTTGATCCATCTGCAGAACTCAAATCCGTCGCCGTCAGGTAAATTGACATCCAATATCACCAGATCAAACGTGTGCCCGGCTGCAAGAGATTGCCCGTCTTTGCAGGTATACGCATGGGAAACGCGATAATTTTCTTTTTGCAAAGCGGTGCAGATCATATGATTCAATTCCCAATCATCTTCCAGTACAAGAATTGTATCAATAAGCCATTCCTCCTTCGCTGCAGCGGATGATTGTGATCCACTATTTCTGTACAAAATGCCAATATAAATATACACGGAATAACAAATCATAGCAACTGGAATGAACGTGGGATGATGCCCAGATATTTGAAAAGAGTAAATTCAACCCGTGAGTGGAATTTACTTTTACAAATGAGGTATTCCACTTAATTTGGTTCCACTTAATTTTTCGAAAATCCGTTGACACTTTCTATAGGTTTGCATATAATAAAAGCACAGATATGGAATCTGTTTTACGCAAGCGTAAATTATATTGGGCTGGTCAAATGACCCGGGTCCAACCTAGTCGGCGGGGAGACTCCCCGCCACTTCTATTATAAGGAGAAATATGAGCGAACTGAGTATTTTTGTAGATGAGTCCGGTGATTTTGGAGAATACAGCACACATTCCCCATATTATATAGTTGCAATGGTGCTGCATGACCAATCAAATGATATTTCATCGGAGATTATAAGATTAAATAACGAGCTGGTTAATTTAGGTTACGAAAATCATGTTATTCATACAGAACCGTTAATCCGACGAGAAGAGGATTACCAAAACCTATCTCCAAATGAACGCAGAAGCATTTTTACAAAGCTCTACTACTTTACGACCAAATGTGACATTCAATATAAATCCTTCGTCTTTCAGAAAAAAGAGTTCGAGAATACCTTTAAACTGGAAGGACGGATGGCACGGGAGATTTCTTTATTTATCAGAGAAAACCTTACATATTTCCAGGGATTTGAACAGGTAATCCTGTATTACGACAATGGTCAGCATGAGCTGAACCGAATCCTGAATACCGTCCTGGCTACAGAATTGACTGATTATGATGTCAGAAAAGTACTGCCTTGCGATTATAAACTATTTCAGGCCGCCGATTTAATCTGCACATTAGAATTGCTCCGCTTGAAATCACAAACAGGAAATTTGACCCGTTCAGAAACACTGATATTTCATTCTAAAAGAGATCTGAAAAAAGATTTTCTGAGAGGAATCCGAAAAAAATTGTTTCCATGCTAAGCTACAATTTCAACGTCACTAATTGCGTCAAGCTGTTCCAAATTTCTCTGCTCTCCTGTCAGGCTGTCCTCCACCCTTTATTCTTTCTGTGCCGTTCCGGCGCAGATGCGAAAAGCATTTGAATTTGCGGGCGTATCCTGTTATAACCCGAGTTTGCCACTTACAAAGCTAAAAAGGAGCCATTTTTGACTCCTTTTTAGCTGATAATTCCTGGCTTTTGCCGCTTTTATGCGGCCTGCGAGATT
>CANRIG010000117.1 GCA_947630595.1 uncultured Lachnospiraceae bacterium
ATACCTGCAATTTTCAAGGTTCTTCGGAGCCTTTTTTCTGGCTCCAGATTTTCATAGATTACTTGACACTACCTCCTCCATGCTCATTCCACCTTGAAACATCGCATTCTGTCAGAGGAAAATGAAGGATGAAGCTTCCCCTGGCTGTAAACAGAATCCTGCGCCACAGTCCGCCGTGACGCAAAAAAGCCTTCTCCTCCCGGAAAAGACCATACTTATTTGCAAATGCGTGCTTTTCTGCGGAATTCTTTTCAAATGCGGAAGGCATGCCCTTTTCAGGGCATCCCCATTGGTCCGCCTTCATGGCCTGCGGCTTTAGAAAGAACGGACTCGAATTTCCCAAGCTCTATTCAGTTTTTGTCCCTCGGGGCCGGCGTACGCTGCTCCTCAGGCTATGATTTCCAACATGTCGCCTGCCTTAATCTCTCCCCCTTTCTCCACTTTTGTAAATACGCCTTCTCTGGGCATAATGCAGTCGCCCATCTTCTGGAATATCTGGCATCCATGGTGACATTGTTTTCCGATTTGGGTCAGCACAAGCTCCACGTCATTGCAGCGGAATCTCGTGCCGATGGGCAGCGACCGGAAGTCGATTCCCTCCACGACCAGGTTCTCCCCAAAGGCCCCGAAGGCTACCTCGGCGCCCCTTTTGCGAAATTCTTCTATTTTTTCATAGGACAGAAGGCTCACCTGCCG
Source organism: uncultured Lachnospiraceae bacterium (assembly GCA_947630595.1). Classification (GTDB taxonomy): domain Bacteria; phylum Bacillota; class Clostridia; order Lachnospirales; family Lachnospiraceae; genus Choladousia. The sequence continues at coordinate 697 of CANRIG010000117.1, forward strand.
GTGCCATTTTCCGGCGTGGGCGTCCCCCTCGATCCCGAAATCCTCGATAAACACCGCGTGTCCCACATCCTGCTTCTGGGTTCCCTTTGCCGGACTTGTACAGACGGCCATCACTCTTCCCATGCTCATCCTCCTATTCGGTACATCTCATGCTGCTCAAAACGCTCCCCGGCCGCCGCCGCAAACTGATGCTCCCGCGGTTTCCGGCCGATGACCTCCTGCAGCGTCAGGAAAATCTCCCTGTCGCTCCTGCCGTCCCGCAAAAGCCCTCTCAGGTCCACGCCGTCCGTGTACTGGAGACACAGCTTGAGGTAGCCCTCCGCGGTGAGGCGCACGCGGTTGCACTGGCTGCAGAACTTGTGGCTGACGGCGCTGATGAATCCGATCCGCCCCGCAAAGCCCGGATACGCCAGGTAGGCGCCGGGCCCGTTTCCAAAATGTCCCGCGAGCGCTTCCGGTTCCCCGTAAATCTCCGTCAGGCGTTTCTGGATGCTCTCCTGCGTCTCTCCGCAGTACTGCTTCCCGAACCCGATCGGCATCAGCTCGATGAACCGCACGTCGACCGCGTAATCCCTGGCGATCTCCGCCATCCTCGCCCACTGGTCCTCATTGACGCCTTTCAGCGGCACGCAGTTGATTTTCAGACGCACGCCGGGGTAAGCGGCGCATGCTCTTATGCCGTCCAGCACCCTGTCGAGCAGCGGCCTGCGGGTAATTGTCTGAAACATATCCGCGTCCAGCGTGTCCAGGCTCACATTGACGGAGCGGACGCCCGCCTCATAGAGCGCCTCCATCTGCTCGCCCAGAAGCACGCCGTTGGTGGTCAGCGTCACATCCTCAATGCCCGGAACGGACCGGATTTCACCGGCCAGGCCGGGAAGCCCCTTTCTCACCAGAGGCTCCCCGCCCGTCAGCTTGATATGCCGGATGCCCAGCCGCGCAAAGATGCCGCACAGACGCACAATCTCGGCATAGCTCAGAATGTCCGTATGTCCTACCTGCTCCACGCCCTTCTCCGGCATGCAGTAAACGCACCGGAGGTTGCAGCGGTCCGTCACGGAGATGCGGATATAATCGATGGTTCTTCCATACTGGTCTAACATAGCGTCCCCTTTTATTCCAGTCCGTAGGTATGGGCAAGCACATCCGCCATCTGCTTCTGCCGGCAGGAGGCGCAGAGCGTATCCGGCTCCCTGCCGCTTTTCTTTGCCGCCAGCGCCAGCTCTTCCGCCGTGCCGATGACCTCGCCGCAGTCTGCGCAGTGAACCAGCCGGAAGCTCCGGCCCCATATCTCACGGTTCTCACCGTCCTGCCGGTACGGAATCGCCCCGGTGGGACAGATGCGCGCGCAGCTCAGGCAGCCGACGCAGTCTTTGCTCGGCTCGTCATAAGGCGTGGACACCTTTTTGCCGGTGCCCCTGCCCACGGTCGCGATGGCCCCGGTGCCCAGGCTCTGACAGGCTCTGGCGCAGAGGCCGCACATCACGCATTTTTCGCCGTCAAGGGCCTTAAAGCGGGAGCCGTCCATAGCGCCGTACTCCTCGCACAGTCTGGCAATTTCTTCGCTCTCCGGCGCGCGTTCCCGCAGAAGCATCAGCACGACCGCCCGGTTTTCGCGGACGCGCTCGCTGTCGGTGTATACCTCGATGGGCTTCTCCACCGGATAGACGCAGGACACCACGATCCTGCTCTTTCCGCGCTCCACCACCTCCGCCAGGCAGAGGCGGCAGCAGCCCTGCTCCGCAACGCCCTCGTGGTGACAGAGGGTCGGAATATAGATGCCGTTTCGTCTGGCGATCTTTAACAGAAATTCTCCCGGCTCGCAGGCGCAGGTCTTTCCATTGATCTGAATCTCCATCATTTCATGGACGCCCCCTTTCCCAGAGTGACCACCGCGTCAAATCTGCACGCCTCCCGGCAGCTTCCGCAGGTAATGCAGATATTCGGGTCGATCTCGTGAGGCTCCTTCTTTCCGCCGCTGATGGCGCCCGCGGGGCAGCCCTTCGCGCACAGATCGCAGCCGACGCATTTCGTCTTGTCGATTCCGTACGAGGTGAGCTTCCGGCACACGCCGGCCGGGCACCGTTTCTCCCGGATGTGGGCCTCATACTCGCTGCGGAAATATTTGATCGTGGTGAGCACCGGGTTCGGCGCGCTCTTGCCGAGGCTGCACAGCGAGGAATCCTGCAGGGCATGGCCGATCCGCTCCAGGAGCTCCAGATCGCCCTCCCGGCCCCGGCCCTCGCAGATGTCCGTGAGGATCTCCAGCATCCTCCGCAGGCCCTCCCGGCAGGGCGTACATTTGCCGCAGCTCTCCTCGCAGAGGAACTGCGTGTAATAGCGGGCGACCTCCACCATACAGCTTCTGTCGTCCATCACAATCATGCCGCCGGAGCCCATCATGGCCCCGTAGCTTGACAGGGTATCAAAATCCACTTCCAGATCCAGCATGGACTCCGGAATACAGCCGCCGGAGGGTCCGCCGGTCTGCACGGCCTTGAACGGCCGGTCGCCGATGATGCCGCCGCCGATGTCGTAAATCAGATGGCGCAGCGTGGTGCCCATCGGCACCTCCACAAGCCCCGTCCGCTTCACCTTTCCCACCAGGGCGAACACCTTGGTGCCGCTGCTCCCCTTGGTGCCGATCCCGGCGAACGCCTCGCCGCCGTTGCTGATGATGTAGGGGATGTTGGCAAGGGTCTCAACGTTGTTCAGCACAGTGGGCTGGTTCCAGAGGCCCCGCTGCACGGAACGGATGTATTTTGCCCGCGGCTCTCCCACCTTTCCCTCGATGGATGCCATGAGGGCCGTGGATTCTCCGCAGATAAACGCGCCGCCGCCGCGGACCACGGACAGGTTCAGCTTATGCCCGCTTCCCATGACGGAATCGCCCAGAATGCCCCGCTCCCTCGCGTCCTCAATCGCTTTCCGGATGTGCTTCACCGCCAGGTCGTACTCGTCGCGGATGTAGAAAAAGCCCTCCTCCGCGCCGATGGCCAGCGCGGCGATGGCAAGTCCTTCAATGACTGCATGGGGATCGCCCTCCAGCACGGAGCGGTCCATGAATGCGCCGGGGTCGCCCTCGTCGCCGTTGCACACAACGTACTTGGGGTAGTTGTCGTATCCGGCCGCCGTGCGCCATTTCCGGCCCGTCGGGAAGCCGGCGCCGCCTCTTCCGCGAAGCCCGGATTTCTCCACCTCCGTGATGATCTCGTCCGGCGTCATGGCAAGCGCTTTTTTCAGCGCTTCGTAGCCGCCGATCTCCAGATAGTCGTCTATGTTTTCCGGATCAATCTTTCCGATTGCGCTCAGTGCGATCTTTTTCTGCTGCGCATAGAAGGGGTTTTCCTCCTGGGAGCGCACCCGCTCTCCGGCCTCGTTCTTATACAGCAGCCGCAGCACAGGCTCTCCGGCTACAACCGTCTTCTCGATAATCTCTTTTGCGTCTTTCGGTTTTACCTTATAATAAGTAATGTCGTCAGGCATCACCTTGACGATGGGGCCGTTCTCGCAGAAGCCGTTGCACCCGGTCGTCTTGACCTGTGCCACCGCGTCCGCCGGCGCCCCGGTCTCGCGGATCGCGTCGCGAACCGCATCTACCACAGCCAGGCTTCCATTCGCGCGGCAGCCGGTCCCGCAGCAGATCAGTACGGTTTTTCTCATTTGCCGCCGCCTCCTTCCCGCACTTCACTGAGGATTTCTTTCAAACGCTCCAGCGTCACTTTGCCGTAATACACGTCGTCCAGCACCATCACAGGCGCCAGGGCACAGGAGCCCAGACAGTTTACGGTCTCGAGGGAAAACTGTCCGTCCGGCGTGGTCTCTCCCGGACCGATGCCGAGTTCTCTCTCAATGCCCTCGATCAGGGTCGAGGCCCCGCGAATATGACACGCGGTGCCGTCGCAGCACCGGATGATATGCACGCCCTTCGGCACAAGGCTCAGGGCCCTGTAAAAGGTCGCCATCGAATACAGGGCGGACACAGGGCAGCCCAGGTGCTCCGCCAGAAGCTCAAGGCCCTCCCGCGGCACATACTGGAAGGTCCGCTGCATATCCTGCATAATCGCCAGCGCATACCGCTGGTCCCGGGCATAGCCCCCGATGATTTCCCTCACATTTTTTTCGGTTACTTCCACATTTACACCACCTTTGTTTTCAGCCCCCTGCGACTACCGGGAATATGGCTACGACGTCCCCGGGTGCCAGCTTCGTATGAATGCCGCCGAGGTGATCCACATGACGCCCGTTCACCAGTATGATGATCTCTTCTCCCAGATGCTCCCCGTCCTCAGCGAGCATTTTATTCCGCAGTTTTTCCCCATATCTGGCGCACAGTGCGTGCGCCAGATGATAGATGTCTTCTTCGTAAGGGAAATCCACCGTCTTGCATCCGGTATATTCCCTCAGGTATGCAAAAAATTTCACCTGCATTTACAATCCCAGCTCTCTGACCTTGTCCGCTGTGGGAATACCCTCGCTGTCCCAGCCGCGAAGCCGGTAGTATTCCTCCAGCATGGTATGCAGCTCGTTTACCTTTCCTTTGGCAGGTCCTTCCGGAAGCTCCTCTCTCAGAAGTCTCGGCGGAAGGGTGTCCTTCTCGACGCCGGCCGCGATGTTGAATCTCTTTTCCAGATTCCAGACCCGCTCGCCCTTCAGCAGGATGTCCGCATCGGACTCGTCGCTTCCCACTGCCTCGCGGTACTGGGCAGCCACCTCCGGCAGCCCGATGGCAAAGGAGGTAAACAGGCAGATACCGACGGAGTCGATCAGCGCCGTCAGATCCTGGAATACCTTCAGCATGCCGGCCTTGCCTTCCGTCACCAGCGGATCCATCTTGCTCGGCAGTCCCAGAACCTCGGGGGAGGTCATGTAGCCGCGCACATGGCAGCCGCCGCGGTTGGAGGTAGCGTATTCCAGACCGATGCCCTGGAGCGCGCGCCCGTCGTAAGCCGGCATCTCCTGCTTCTTCACGGTCATGGACAGCTCCGGATGTCCGCACTTCTCCGCCAGACGGTAGGAGCCCTGCGCCAGCTCTTTGCCGAAGCCTTCGTTTTTCGCCGTCATCTCCGCCAGCTTCACCATGGTGTGCGCGTCGCCGAAGCGGATCGGCATGCCCGTCTGCTCCTCCGTCAGATAGCCCGCCTCAAACAGCTCCATCGCACAGGCGATGGTAGCGCCCAGGGTGATGGGGTCGAAACCGTATTCGTTGCAGATAAAGTTTGCCTTGCAGACCGCTTCCAGATCGTCGATGCCGCAGTCCGCGCCAAAGGACCAGCCTGCCTCATACTCCGGCCCTTCGCCGAAGGATTTGAACGGGCCGTCGGGAATCCGCACCACGCGGCCGCAGCCGATGCAGCAGCCGAAGCAGCCCTTGTTCCGTACCAGATATTTGTCAGCCAGCGTCTCGCCGGAAATATTGTCCGCGTTCGCGTACACCGATCCGTCTCTGCCGTTCCGGAGCGGAAGCGCACCGGATTCGTTGATGATGTTGACCAGAATCTCCGTGCCGTAAGCCGCAAGTCCGTTTCCGGTCACGGGATGCGCCTTTAAGGTCGTCCGCGCATTCGTTATGGCCTCCATAAAGCCCTCGGGTCTCGCCACACTGATGGAGCCGGTGCCCTTCACTACCACGGCTTTGAGCTTTTTGCTGCCCATGACCGCGCCGAGGCCGCCGCGGCCCGCCGCGCGGTGCTTGTCGTTCATCACGCCCGCGTACAGGCAGAGATTCTCGCCCGTGGGGCCGATGCAGGCTACCCGGAAGGAAGCGCCGCAGGTCTTGTTCAGTTCGTCCGTGGCCTCAAACACGGTCTTGCCCCACAGATGGGAAGCGTCCCTGAGTTCCACTTTGTCGTCATTTATGTACAGATAGACCGGGGAATCGCTGACTCCCTCGAAGATGATGCCGTCATAGCCGGCATATTTCAGCTCCGGTCCGAAGTGTCCGCCGGAGTTGGCCGCGCCGATGGTCCCCGTGAGAGGCGCCTTGGCCACGACCTCATAGCGTCCGCTGCAGCTGGCAGCCGTGCCGGTCAGCGGGCCCGTCATAAAGATCAGTTTGTTGTCCGGTCCGAGCGCATCCACCTTGGGATCCACTTCGTCGCAGAAATACTTGGTCCCCAGGCCTCTGGCTCCCACAAAATCATGCGCGGCTTTCAGGTTCAGAGGCTCCTTTACGACCGTCTTTTTCTCCAGATTTACTCTTAAGATCGTACCTGTATATCCGTTCATGAGCGCACCTCCTCGCCAAACACATCTTTAAACCGATCCGCAATTGCCTGCCTTTTCTCCATTCCGTCGTCCGGGTCCTCAAAGGTAATCGCGCCGGACGGGCAGAATTTCGCGCACTTGGGATCGCCGCCGCACAGATCGCATTTGTGAAGCTGTCTCGTCTCGGAATTAAAGCCGATGTTTCCGAGCGGACATGCGTTCATGCACATCTTGCAGCCAATGCATTTCTCCTGGTTGATAATGGTTGCGCCAAGCTCGTTTCTGAAAATCGCCCCCACCGGACAGACCTCCATACAGCTTGGGTTTTCGCACTGCATGCACATCACGGGGATGCAGATAGCCGCCTCCTCGTATGCCATGACGCTTACGTTTGCCTGCCGCGGATTGAAAGTGCCGTTATGTCCGAAGGAACATACCAGCTCACAGGTTCTGCAGCCCAGGCATTTTTCTGGTTTGATCATCAATTGCTTCGCCATTTCAAGCCTCCTTCCTGAATACAAAAATCCGCCGTGACGGGCATACTCCTGCCCTCTCACAGCGGACTCCTTTGCAAATACGGCAGGCAGCGCCGTTACCAGCACTACCCATTGGTTCTGACTTCCCGCGGCCGCGGCAGCGTCAGAAGAAAGAACTCGGAGTTATTCTGTTAGTTTCGCGTACATTATAGCATGTTCTTCCGCCTTTTTCCACAGAAAATACAGCTAAATTGCGTTATTTTTATAAATTTTTATCGGTTCTCACAAAAACCGCGCCTATTTCCTGCCCCGAGTTTTACAGTTTCATCATAAAATCAGAGTCAAAACAGCTTGAAAATCCCAGAAAAATTCGATATTTCTGGG
>CANRIG010000118.1 GCA_947630595.1 uncultured Lachnospiraceae bacterium
TTTTTGCAGATTTCCCTTAAAATCAAGGTTTTTATTATATTTTGCAACAAAAAAACAGGTAGCTTTTGACACTACCATGGAGGAAAAGGAGGAAAAGAAATGAGAAAAACAAAGAGGTTTGCAGTGTTACTGACGGCGGTTCTGTGTATGGGATCGGTGGCTTACGGCGAGGAGAGCACCGAGGCGCCGGCCGCTGAGGCGAAAGGGAAACTGATGATGGCTACCACCACAAGCACGGAGGATACCGGACTTCTGGACTACTTAAAGCCCCTGTTCCTGGAAGACACGGGCTGGGATCTGGAGTGGACGGCCGTGGGAACCGGCGAAGCTCTGAAGCTCGGCGAGAACGGCGACGTGGACGTCGTTCTGGTTCACGCGAAGGCCAGCGAGGAAGAATTCGTGGAAAACGGCTTCGGCGTGGAGCGCTTCCCGGTCATGTACAATGACTTTGTCGTGGCAGGCCCGGCGGAGCCCATCGCCAAGACCGACGACATTGAGAGCGTCTTCAAGCAGATCATCGACGAGCAGCTGCCGTTCGTGTCCAGAGGCGACGATTCCGGTACGGACAAGAAAGAAAAGGGAATCTGGAGCAAGCTCGAGCTGGATCCGACCACAGACCCCAATTACGTGGAATCCGGACAGGGCATGGGCGCGACGATCACCATGGCGGACGAGATGGAAGCTTACTGCCTGACCGACCGGGGCACCTGGCTGAAACAGAAAAAGGATGCGGACCTGAACATCGAGCTGGAAATTGTCTGCGAGGGCAGCCCGGACCTTCTGAACCAGTACGGCGTGATCGCGGTCAATCCGGAGAAATATCCGGAGCTCAACAACGAGGGCGCAAATGACTTTATCGAGTGGATCTGCTCCGACGAGGTGCAGGAACTGATCGCAGAGTACGGCGTGGAGGAGTACGGCCAGGCGCTGTTTACCCCGAATGCCGGCACCGACAACTGAGTCGGTTTATAAAAAGGAGGCGCAGGTATGGCGGAGTGGATCAGAGAAGTATGTTCAGACAGGGCGGTGCTGTCCGCCATTCGGGTGACCTTTTTGCTGGCTTTCGGTTCCACTCTGCTGTCCTCCGTCTTCGGGACCGCCATCGGCCTTTTGCTGGAACGCTTTTCCTTTCCGGGGAAGCGGATTGTCGTCCGCGTCAACCGGACGCTGATGGGCGTGCCGCCGGTGGTCGTGGGACTTGTCGTCTATCTTTTGCTGATGCGCAGGGGGCCTCTGGGCTCTCTTGCGCTTTTGTTTACCATACCGGGCATGCTGATTGCGCAGACCCTGATCATCACGCCGATTATCAGCGGCATGGTGTACTCCTACGCCTGCCGGTTTGCGCCGTCGATCCGCGCTTTTGCCGTTACCATGGGGGCGGGGAAATGGCAGACCGTGAAGCTGATTTTTTCGGAGCTTCGGAAAGAGCTTTATTTCTGTATGGTGACGGGCTTCGGACGCTCCATCAGCGAGGTGGGGGCGGTGATGCTGGTGGGCGGCAACATCAAGGGCAGCACCCGGACGATGACCACCACCATCTCCCTTTTAAAAAGCCAGGGCATTTTTACGGAGGGCGTGGGGCTGGGCATCCTGCTCCTTGTGATGGCCTTTATTCTTCAATGCCTCTGTGACTTTTTCCAGAGCGGGGAGGTGCAGGATGAAAATTACTGATTTGCAGAAGCGGCTCGGCCGCTTTACGCTCCAGGTGGAGCGCCTTTCGATCGAACCCGGAAAGATACACGGCATCGTAGGCCCCAACGGCTGCGGGAAAACGGTGTTTTTAAAGCTGGTGATGGGGATTCTGGAGCCCGACGGCGGACGGATCGACTATGAGGGAATCCGGCCGGACGAAATCACCATGATGCCCCAGCGGCCTTACATGATGCGCACCAGCGTCTACAAAAATCTCATTTATCCGCTGAAGCTGCGCGGAATCCGGCCGGACGAGGCGAAGATGGACGAGCTGCTGAAAAAGGCCGGACTTCTGGAGCAGAAAAAGCAGTACGCCGGCGGCCTGTCCAGCGGAGAGAAGCAGAAGCTGTCGTTTCTGCGGGCGATGGTGTTTGAGCCGAAGATCATTATCATGGATGAGACCCTGTCAAACCTGGACGCCGAGAGCGAGGAGCTTTTCAAGGAGCTGATTACCTCGCGCCAGCGGGAAGATCCCGCCACCTGGCTGATTGTCAATCACCAGTGGGATCATGTGAACCGCCTGTTTGATATGGTACATTATATGGAGAAGGGAAGATTTGTGAAGCATGAAGCTGCTGAAGGTTGACGTACTGGCGAAAGCCAGGGAAAAACTGCTGGAGCATGCGGAGGCATGCCTCTTTGAGACGGAGCGGGTCGGGCTGCGGGAGGCCCTTTCCCGGGTTTTGGCACAGCCCGTCCGGGCCAGGGAAGCCATTCCGCCGTTCCGGCGTTCCAGCGTGGACGGCTATGCGGTGCGTTGCGCGGACGTGGGCGGGGCCTCTGAGAGCGCCCCGGCCTTTTTAAAGGTGATCGGGGAGGTGTGCCTGGGAGAGAGCACCCGGCTTTCGCTTGCGCCGGGACAGTGCGTCTACGTCCCCACCGGGGGCATGCTGCCGGCCGGGGCGGACGCCATGGTGATGGTGGAATACTGCGAGGCCTTTTCCGCCGCGGAAATCGCCGTCTACACCTCCGCAGCGCCCGGCGCCGGCGTGGTGCAGGCCGGGGAGGACATGAAAGAGGGGGAGCTGGTGCTCCCGGCGGGGAGAAAGCTGCGCCCGCAGGACATCGGAGCCCTGGCGGCTCTGGGCGAGACGGAAATCTGCGTTTACCGGCCCTGGCGCGTGACGGTGCTTTCCACCGGCGACGAGCTGATTGCGCCGTCAAAGCAGCCAGAGCCGGGGCAGATACGGGACATCAACACGTACGGCCTCTGCGCGCAGGCGGAGCAGGAGGGCATGAAAATCGCCGCCTGCCATATTGTGCCGGACGTGAGGGAAGAGCTGGAAAGGCGGATCACGGAGGCCAAGGAAACCAGCGACCTGATCGTGATTTCGGGCGGGAGCTCCCAGGGAAAGAAGGACATGACGGCGGAGATCATCGACGAGCTCGCCAGCGAGGGCGTGCTCACCCACGGCCTGGCCCTGAAACCGGGAAAGCCTACCATTCTGGGCTACGACCGGGAGAGCCACACGATTCTGGCCGGCCTGCCGGGGCACCCTGCCGCGGCCATGCTGGTCTTTGAGCAGGTGCTTCTGTGGTTTTACCGGGAGAGAACGGGGCAGAGCGAGACGGTTCCCGTGACGGCTGTGCTGGAGACCAATGTAGCGGGCGCGCCGGGAAGACGGACCTGCCAGATGGTGCGGCTCGAGCAGGGTGAGGGAACGATGAAAGCCGTCCCCATATTCGGGAAATCCGGCATGATTACGACGCTGACCAAAGCGGACGGTTATCTGACGATCGAAGAAAACCAGGAGGGACTGAAAGCGGGAGAGACCGTTTCCGTCCGCCTGTGGAGATAGAGAACAGGAGAAGGAACAGATGGGCAAGAGAAATTTATATTTGAACACAACTCCGGTGGAGGAGGCAAAACGGCAGTATCTGAACTGGATTGAGCAGGATGTGGCCGGCAGCGCGCAGCAGGAGCTGATTCCGGTCACGGAAAGCCTGGGGCGGGTCACAGCGGAGGCCGTGTATGCGGTCTGTTCCTCGCCCCTTTTCAATGCGGCGGCGATGGACGGCATCGCGGTCATCGCGAAGCACACCGCGGGAGCCTCCGAGGACGCGCCGCTGACGCTGCGCGAGGGCGAAGACTATCTGCCGGCGGACACCGGCGATCCCATCCGCCCGCCCTATGACGCGGTGATCATGGCGGAGGACCTGCTGGACGCGGGAGAGGGGCAGGTGCGGATTCTGGCCGCGGCCGCGCCCTGGCAGCATGTCCGTCCCATCGGCGAGGACATTGTGGCGGGGGAAATGCTGCTGTGCAGCTACCACAAAATCCGCCCGATCGACATCGGCGTGCTGCTCTCCGGAGGAATCGTGAAAATCCGGGTGCTGAAGCGGCCCCGGGTGGGCATTCTCCCGACTGGCACGGAGATCATCGAGCCGGACCAGCAGGCGGGGGAGGGCAATATTCTGGAATCCAATTCCCGGATGTTTGAGGCCATGGTGACGGAGGCCGGCGGCATCCCGGAGCGCCACGCCATCGTGGAGGATGATTACGGGAAAATAAAGGAGGCCATTCAGTCGCTTCTGCTCCGGAACGACGTCGTTCTTGTGAACGCGGGCAGCAGCGCGGGAACCGAGGACTATACGGTGCATATTCTCCGGGAAATCGGCGAGGTGCTGATTCACGGCGTGGCGATCAAGCCGGGCAAGCCGGTCATTCTCGCGCGCGCCGGCGGCAAGCCGGTCATCGGCCTGCCCGGTTATCCTGTCTCCGCCTACATTGACTTCGTAAATTTCGTATATCCGGTGCTGGAGCTTTACACGGGAGACCGGCAGGGCGAAACGCAGCGGGCTGAGGCAGTCATTTCCCGGAGACTGGTATCTTCCCTCAAGCACCGGGAGTATGTGCGCGTAAAGGTGGGACGGGTCGGCGAAAAGCTGGTGGCGGCTCCCCTCGCCCGGGGCGCCGGGGCGGCGATGAGCCTGGTGCGCGCGGACGGCTTCTGTGTCATCGAGCAGGAGAGCGAGGGCTTTGAGGCCGGCGAGACGGTGACCGTGGAGCTTTACCGGCCCATGGAGGAGATCAACCGCACCCTGGTGTGTATCGGCAGCCACGACCTGATTCTGGATGTGCTGGCGGATCTGCTGCCGAACCGCAGGCACGGCGTCTTTCTGTCGAGCACGCATGTGGGGAGCATGGGCGGCCTGATGGCCCTGAAAAGAGGGGAGACGCATTTTGCGCCCATCCATCTGCTGGACGAGGAGACGGGAGTCTACAATATCCCGTATCTGCAGCGCCTTTTCCCGGGGCAGGAGATGGCCCTGGTCAAGGGTGTCCGGCGGATTCAGGGGATCATGGTGCAGAAAGGCAACCCGCACAACATTCAGGGCATCGGGGATTTGAAGCGCGTGCGCTACATCAACCGCCAGCGGGGAGCCGGCACCCGCGTGCTGCTGGATTACAGGCTCAAAGAGCTGGGCATCCGGCCGGAGGAGATCGAGGGCTATGAGACGGAGGCCGCCACGCACATGGCGGTGGCCGCGCTGGTGAAGAACGGAAACGCCGACGCCGGCATGGGGATTCTCTCGGCCGCGGTCTCTCTGGGGCTGGATTTCATTCCAGTGGGCGAGGAGGAATATGATTTCGCGATGCTGCGCTCTGCGCTGGAACTGAGCGAAATGCAGGAATTTCTGGAGGTGCTGCAAGGCAGCGCGTTTCGCGAGAGCGTGGAGCGGCTGGGCGGATACGACTGCCGGGAAAGCGGCAGGGTGATCTTTTGCGGAGAGGAACAGAAAGCCAATGGAAAATAAGGGACTGACGCATTTTGACGAGAGAGGGACGGCCGTCATGGTGGATGTGACGGAAAAGGCGGATACGCACAGGACCGCCACGGCCACCGGTAAGATAACGGTGAACCGGGAGGTATACGAGGCGGTGGAGGCGGGCACCGTAGGCAAGGGAGACGTTCTGGGCGTGGCGACCACCGCGGGTATTATGGGCGCCAAGCGCACCGCGGAGCTGATTCCCATGTGCCACATCCTCCCCATCACCAACTGCCGGGTCTGGTTTGAGAAGAATCCGGAAAAAAGGGAAATTCACTGCTTCTGCACCGTGAAGGTGACGGGAAAAACCGGCGTGGAGATGGAGGCGCTCACCGGCGTGAGCGTCGCCCTTTTGACTGTGTACGATATGTGCAAGGCGCTGGACAAGACGATGGAAATCGGGGAAATCTATCTCTGCCATAAGGAGGGCGGCAAGAGCGGCGAGATCTGGAACCGGAAGCCGCAGGCTTTCGCAGGTTCAAAAGAAATTTGAAACCGGGCCGTATTTTGGGGCAGTTTTGATATGGTTAACATTTGGAATTTGTGCTAATATACTATAGCAAACGTCAAATATATTTCCGTTTGCTGCAGTCCCGCCGGGGGATGCGCACGAATTTGCACCGGGAATAATGCTGCTTACGCAGAGCAAATTCGGAAATATATATTCAAAACGGCAAAGACGGAGTGAAAGAAGCCGCAGTTTAGGAGGCAGAAATGGATTATGCAGGAGAAAAAAGCACCATCGCAGTACGATAAAATGACAGGGACGCCGATTCCGCGGCTGATTCTGACCCTGTCGATTCCCAGCATCATCTCCATGCTGATCAACAACATTTACAATCTGGTGGACACCGCGTTTGTGGGGCAGCTGGGGACGAGCGCCAGCGGCGCAGTCGGCGTGGTGTTCGGTTTTATGGCGATTATTCAGGCGTTCGGTTTTATGTTCGGGCAGGGCTCGGGCAGCATTCTGTCCCGGGCGCTGGGGCGGCAGGACAGGGAGGCGGCGTCGGTGCACGCGTCCGCCGGATTTTTTGCCTCCATGCTCTGCGGATTTGCGATTACCGCGGTCGGATTCGCCTGGCTCGACGACATCGTGATGTTTCTCGGGAGCACGGAGACGATCGCCCCGTTTGCCCGGACCTACATATCCTATATTCTGATCGCCGCGCCGTTTATGAGCAGCAGCCTTACCCTGAACAGCATCCTCCGCTATGAGGGAAAAGCGGCGCTGGGCATGGTAGGGCTCATGACGGGAGCCGTGCTGAACATGATCGGCGACCCGATTCTGATGTTCGGCCTGGGCATGGGAATTGCCGGGGCGGGCCTCTCGACGGCGGCCAGCCAGATCGTCAGCTGGGGCATTCTGCTGTGGATGTTCCTGAGCGGAAAGGCGGAGACCCGGCTGAGCCTCAAAAAGGCGGTTCAGGCTGGCCCGGCTGCGCTTGGCAATATCATGGCGACGGGCTTTCCCAGCCTGCTGCGGCAGGGGCTGAACAGCATCACCACGGTGCTTCTGAACGCGCAGTGCGCCGTGTACGGGGACGCTGCGGTCGCCGCCATGAGCATCGTCTCGCGTATCATATTCTTTGCCTTTTCCGTCGCGCTCGGCGTTGGGCAGGGCTTTCAGCCGGTGTCGGCGTTCAACTACGGCGCGGGCCGGTATTCCCGCGTCCGCAGGGGTTACCTGTTTACGGCGCTCATCTCTGAGGGCATCATCGTCGTCGGCTGCACGGCGCTGTTTGCGCTTTCCGGCAGCCTGATCGCGGTGTTCCGGAACGACCCGGAGGTAATCCGCATCGGCACCCGGGCGCTGCGGCTGCAGGCGGCCGCCACGCTGCTGCTCCCGGCGTGCATGACGACGGAAATGCTTTTCCAGAGCACGGGGCGGAGGCTCGGCGCCTCCTTCCTCTCGGCGCTGCGCAGCGGCCTGCTGTTCATCCCGCTGCTTCTGATTCTCTCGCATTTCCGGGGCCTGTCCGGGATTCAGGAGGCGCAGCCGCTGTCGCAGGCGCTGGCGATGCCGATCACGGTTCCGTTTGCGGTCATGTTTTTCCGGTCGCTGCCGGAGGAGAAGGCGGATGACGGCCCGGGCGGGGTGAAGTGAGGAGAAAAAAATGCAAAAAAAATGCAATGAAAAATCCCGGAACCAACCGGCTCCGGGATTTCCCGCGTGCGGAGGATGGGACTTGAACCCACACGATATTGCTACCACAGGCACCTGAAGCCTGCGCGTCTGCCAATTCCGCCA
>CANRIG010000119.1 GCA_947630595.1 uncultured Lachnospiraceae bacterium
TGTTCATTTTTTGCATGGAATCAATAAAGACGTCCATGCGGCGGATTTGTTTCATTCCTTCCTGCAGCATTTCCACAGCCTTTTCCTTGTCAATCGTCCCATCCGGGAAATAGTCAATCAGCATTTCCTGATACCCTTTCAGAACAGAGAGCGGTGAGCGGATATCGTGGGCGATTGCGGCCCGCAGCGCCCGTTCCTCTTCAACGATATGCCATAACTGCCGGTTATTTTCTTCCAGCTGCTCCCGCATACGGTCAAATTCATGGCAGAGGTGGCCCATTTCGTCCCGGTTTTCATAAGTAATCCGGAAATCAAGATCATTTTCTGCAATTCGTTTGGAGGCCAGTTCCAATTCCTCAATCGGTTTTTGGAGTTTATTCCGGTAAAAAAGATATACGGAGACAAAACTGCCGGCAACAGAGAATACCAGTACGGACCAGGTTTGCAGAAAATCACAGACTTCGGATATAACAAGATCCATGCGGCTCATTTTGTAACTTTCCGGACGGGGAATCTGCGCCATATAGCCGTTATTCTCCATTTCAACTGCCGCAAAATAGGCATCTTCATCCGCATATTTCCACCAGATTTGTTCCTGGACTTCAGAGGCTGCCCATGCGATACAGGCGTATAAAAGAAAACTGATGAGCAGGCTTAGAATGAAATACAAAAGAATCGTTTTTCTAACAGAAAGATTTCTTATCTTATCCCTTATTTTCTCCATCGGTAACCCATTCCCCAGACCGTTTCAATGTATTCATGTTCCGTATGCTCTTTCATCTTCTTACGAATCCTGCGAATCAGCTCTGTAACTACCCGGCTGTCTCCTTCTGCATCATATCCTTTGATCTTTTCGTAAATCCGTTCTTTATCAAACACAATATCCGGATTCACGGACAGAAATTCAATAATGTCATATTCCAGTTTTGTAAAATCCAGTGCCTGTCCTTTGATTTTTACATTCCTGCAGGCATAATCAATGACCAAATCCCCATAAAATCGCTGTTCTGTTTTTCTGTGAAGCCGTTCTTCCCGCTTTAAATGGGCGACGATTCTGGCGTCCAGTTCTTTCAGACTAAACGGTTTTAAAATGTAATCGTCTCCGCCGGACAGCAGCCCCATTACCCGATCCTGTTCCTCCACTTTTGCAGTCAGAAAGAGAATCGGACAGGAAACCGCATCTCTGATTCGTCTGCACACCTCCAGTCCATCCATTCCCGGTATATTGACGTCCAACAGAATAATATCCGGTTTTGCATTGATCTTTTCCAAGGCTTCCATGCCATTTTCCGCAGTTATTACCGTATAATTCTTCAATGCAAAATAACAGCTCAGCATTTTCAGCAATTCCCTGTCATCGTCTATCATCAAAATTTTATAATTTATAACATTCACCTTTGACCCTCAGCTTACTATTTCCCTTCTCCTTTGATCTGATGCTATCCTTACGGACTGATTTTCCCCCGACGATAAAAGAAATGCGGTCACCGCTTGTCATTCCAAGAACTTCCCGAACATCTTTTAGGATTGTGACCTGCCCTTTTGCCATAACTTTTGCATTATCAACAAAGGCATTTTCTGACATCTTTACACTTCTCTGTAAAGCCGTCACCCCTCCACGATCAGATATTTCCCGTCCGGCATCGCAAACACCTCCGCCTGCGCGAGCAGCTCCTCCTTCGACATTCCGGCCGTATCGCCGCCGTTTTCCTCAAAATACTGTTTGACCTGCCGGTAATTGGAAGCCACGAACGCCATGCACTCGTCCAGAAATTCATCGGCCTCCTCCAGCGTCTGCGCCACCGGCTCATCAAACAGCTGGCCCTGATGCTTTAAAAATGTCTCGAGATATTCTTTTTTATAATTCATACTGTGCTCTCCTTTTCCGTCCAGCCGGGTGCTGTGTTTTCCGGCACTTTGCTGGCTGCTTTTTCTGATATTTTCTCAAACATTTTTCCAAAATTTTCCAGGTAATTCCTCTAACATTTTCTCAGACGTTTTCCCAAAATTTCCCTGGTAATTCCTCTAACCTTTTCTCAGACGCTTTTCCAAAATTTCCCTGGTAATTCCTCTAACATTTCCTCAGATGCTTTCCCAAAATTTTCCAGGTAATTCCTCCGGCATTTCCTCAGATACTTTCCCGAAACTTCTCATCTCAGCAGTTCCTCCCGGATAACCTGAATCACGCCGTTCTCCCGGTAGGAAGCGGCGAGATACCTCGCGGCCTCTTTGACCCGCGGCTGCGCATTTTCCACCGCATAGCTCTCCGCGGCCCGCGTCAGCATTCCGATATCATTGTCGTTGTCGCCGAACGCCATCGTCTCATCCACGCCGATCCGCATCAGCTCCTGAATCGAGGCCAGCGCGCGGCCCTTGTCCGCCGCCGGATTCATGAAATCAATCCACAAACTGCCCGCAATGACAATATTCAGCCGGTCCCCGTACTTTGCTTTCATTTCAACGGCCAGGTCCTCCACCCCGCTCCTGCGGTACAGAGACACCTTATTGACGCACCGGCCGCAGCAGGCAAGCAGATCGTCCACCGCATCTACTTTGTTGTGGTAGCCGTTCACCAACAGCTCATAGTATTCCCGGTCTTTCGTATCGACATACATCGTTTCCGGCGTGGACAGCAGAAGCTCGCAGCCCTCCTCGCGCCGGATAAGCCGCACCAGCTCCTCCGCCAGCGGGGCTTCAATGAAACTGCTCGCCATCACCCTGCCGCGGCACATCACGATAGAGCCATTGTCTGAAATGAATATAATATCATCCGCCACCGGCGCAAACAGCCGCCGCATGCTTGCATACTGCCGCCCGCTGGACGCCGCAAAAAGAATGTCCCGCTTTTTCAGCTCGCGGATAGTATCAAAAAGCTCCTCAGGCAGCGTCTCCGCTCCCTCCGGGATAAGTGTTCCGTCAATGTCTGTCGCTACCAGTTTTATCATATCGATTTCTCCTTGTGTGATGATCCGGGTGATGATTCACTGTCAAATTCCGCCGTCTATTCTTTATCATCCGGCATCCGGCATTTATCACTTACCAATATTTATCACTTCAATATTCATCACTTGGCAATATTTATTACCTGGCAATATTTATTCCCTAGCAATATTTATTACCTGACAATACTTATTACCTATCAATATTATCACATATCAATATTTATCATTTGGCAATACTTATCACTTATCAATATTGTCACCTATCAATATTTATCGTGTATTACCATTTGCCGCCTGTGTAATATAAGAATATAAAATCTCGTGGAACTGTTCCCCGCAGCGCTCCACCTCGCCGAGCACCACGTCGATGCCCTCCCTGCTGCAGTGCCAGCTGTCGCGGCTGATCCCTCTTGTGACCACCGGGCAGACCAGAAACTCCGTATCCGGGAACTGCTCCTGATAATACATCAGGCTCCGCCGCGCGTGAAATGCCTGGCAGCACAAAAGCGCCCGCCGGACAGTCAACCCCAGCTCCTCCGTCCTTTTGCGGGAATAAATCGCATTCTCGTAGGTGAAGGTCGCCTGATCCTCCCGAATCAGGGCGTGCTCCGGGACGCCGGCTTCCGTCAGGACGGCACACAAATAGTCACATTCTGTTTCCCACGTCCGTTTTTCTCTCTGCTTTGCATCCGAATATGCAGTCTGTTCTTCTCTCTGCTTTGCATCCGAATATGCAGTCCGTTCTTCTGGCTGCCTTACATCCGAATATACAATCCATTCTTCTGGCTGCCTTACATCCGAATATACAATCCGTTCTTCTGGCTTTCCTGCATCGGAACACACGGCCTGCGATTTCACCTGCGGCGGTTCCGGCGTCACAAAATGTCCGGTCAGCTTGCCGTATTTTCCGGACGGCAGGATATACGGGGCGAATCCGCGGTGATACAGCTCCGCCGCATGCAGCGCCGCCTCCGGGTAGCTGCCGCCCGGCACAAAAATGATGTCGGCCGGCTGCGGCTCGTCCTCCACAAAAATAAAATCCGTGATACACTGATAAAATTTCATTTCTGTATTCCCCACGCTTTTTTCAGGCTCGCTGCCGCCACCCGGATTTCCTCCTCCGGCAGATTCGCATAGCCGAGAATCACGGTGTCCGCCTGTGCAGGCTGCGCCTCGCCGACAAAATAACCCGACAGGCCGTATACTCTGACGCCCTGCTCCTCCGCCAGCCGTATCGCCTCATCCTGCCGCATCCCGTTGGTAAAGGTGAGCAGAATATGCACGCCCGCGTTTTCTCCGCTGATCCGGCAGATGCCGCGGAACGCGCGCAGCTCCTCGAGCAGCACGTCATGGCGCCCCTTGTAAATCGCGCGCATTTTATTTAAATGTCTCTCATAATGTCCTTCGTCTAAAAACCGTTCGATCAGCATCTGATCTATGCGCGAGACCGTGCAGGAAATCCCGCTCCCGCGCTCCCGGTACAGGCCCAGCAGATGCTTCGGCAGAACCATATAGCTGACGCGGATGGCCGGGGCGATCGATTTGGAAAATGTGCCGATGTAAATGACCCGGTCATGGCGGTCATACCCCTGCAGCGCCGGAATCGGCTTGCCCCGGTAGCGGAATTCACTGTCGTAATCGTCCTCGATAATATAGCGGCCGGGCGCGGCTGCGGCCCAGGCAAGCAGCTGCATCCTGCGCTTCACCGGCATCACGATGCCAAGCGGGTACTGATGGGACGGCATCACATACGCAATCTGCGCATCCGTCTCCGCCAGGCGGTCCGTGCGCATTCCCTGCGTGTCCATCTCCACAATACGCACTTCATTAGAGAGATTTCGGAACAGATCATACGCTTTTTTATAGGTAGGACTTTCCATCGCCAGCGTCTTGCCCGCGCCAAACATGCTGCAGAGCAAAAGCAGCAGGAAATCGTTTCCGGCTCCGATCACAATCTGCTCCGGCGACGCCTCCACGCCGCGTGCCTGATGCAGATAACCGGCAACCGTCTGCCGCAGCTTCCATTCCCCCTGCGGGTCGCCGAGCTGAAACAAAAGCTGCTTTTCTTCGAGCAGAATATTTTTGGAAAGTCTGCGCCAGATATTCTGAGGAAAGCTATTCAGGTCGACCCCGTTCGGAGAGAAATCATACGCAGGCTTTTTCAGTTCCATATCTATCGATATGTTTTCCGGCATATAGTTCGATTCCAGTCGATATAATCCTTCCAGCTCGCATACAAAATAACCTTTGCAGGGGACGGATTCAATGTACCCCTCAGACACAAGCTGCGCATAGGCCAGATCGACCGTCGTGCGGCTGACCTGCAGATATTTTGCCAGCTGTCTCGTAGAGGGCAGCCTCTTTTTAAAAGGCAGCCCTCCGTTTTGAATGTCTTTCTTGATATACTTGTAAATCTGCTCATAGAGCGGTACGGATGACGCGGCATCCAGATTCATAGTCAGCTCATTCATAATCACATATCATTTATTATACAGGACATTCCACGTTTTCGATTCCTGTCGATCTGAAAACAGCTTTGCTGTTTCTCAAAGCGTCCTTACGCTTTCGGCAGCCGGAACGAACTCTTGAGCGAAACGATGCGGTTGAACACCAGCGCATCCGGTCTGGAATCCTTTGCGTCCACGCAGAAGAAGCCCTGACGCACAAACTGGAAGCTGTCATACGGCTTTGCCTCCGCAAGCGCCGGCTCCAGCAGGCAGTCCCTGCACACCGTGAGCGAATTGGGATTCAGATTCAGGGAACCGTCCTCATTGTAAACGCCCTTTTCCTCATCGATGATGTTCTCGTAGAGGCGCACCTCCGCCCGGATCGCGGTCTTCGCCGCCACCCAGTGAATCGTGCCTTTGACCTTGCGCCCCGCGAAGCCGCTGCCGCACTTTGTCTCCGGGTCATACGTGCAGTGAATCTCGGTCACGCGGCCGTCCGCGTCCTTTTCAAAGCTGACGCACTTCACAAAGTACGCTCCCATCAGGCGCACCTCATTGCCCGGGAACAGGCGGAAATATTTCTTCGGCGGATTTTCCATGAAATCTTCGCGCTCAATGTAAAGCTCGCGGCCAAACGGCACCTTGCGCATCCCCAGCTCCGGATTTTCAAGATTCATCTCCACGTCCAGATACTCGATTTCATCCTCGGGATAATTGTCAATGATCAGCTTCACCGGATCGATCACCGCCATCATGCGCGGGCGCTTCAGCTTCAGATCCTCGCGGATGCAGTACTCCAGCATCGCGTAATCGACCGAGCTGTTGCTCTTGCTGATGCCGCACAGCTCCACGAAGCGCTGAATCGACTCCGGCGTAAAACCGCGGCGGCGCAGCGCCGCAATCGAAACCAGACGCGGGTCGTCCCAGCCGTCCACGATGCCGTCCTCGACCATGCGCTTGATATAGCGTTTGCCGGTCACCACATTCGTCAGATACAGCTTGGCAAACTCGATCTGCTTCGGCGGCATTTCGTATTCCAGCTCCCGCACCACCCAGTCGTACAGCGGGCGGTGATCCTCAAACTCCAGCGTGCAGATCGAGTGAGTAACGCCCTCGATCGCGTCCTCGATCGGATGCGCAAAATCGTACATCGGATAAATGCACCACTGGTCGCCGGTGTTGTGATGGCTCATGTGGGCCACGCGGTAAATGACCGGGTCGCGCATGTTGATATTGGGCGACGCCATATCGATCTTTGCCCGCAGCACCTTGCTGCCGTCTTCGTAGAGACCGTTTTTCATATTTTCAAACAGCTCCAGGTTCTCCTCGATGCTGCGGTCCCGGTACGGACTCTCCTTGCCCGGCTCCGTCAGCGTACCGCGGTAAGCGCGGATTTCCTCGGCGGAGAGATCGCAGACAAACGCCTTGCCTTTCTTGATCAGCTTCACCGCCGCCTCATACATCTGCTGGAAATAATCCGAGGCGAAAAACAGCCTGTCCTCCCAGTCTGCGCCCAGCCACTTCACATCGGCCATGATTGATTCGACAAACTCCGTTTTTTCTTTGGTCGGGTTTGTGTCGTCAAATCTCATATTGAATTTTCCGCCGTATTTTTTTGCCAGCCCGTAGTTCAGCAGAATCGATTTTGCATGTCCGATATGCAGGTATCCGTTCGGCTCCG
>CANRIG010000120.1 GCA_947630595.1 uncultured Lachnospiraceae bacterium
TCCCTATACGCGTTGCCTGGCGTAGCGGCGCCGGTATATGCAATATACTGGACGTTCTCCGCCTTGCCGTTACCGCCTGCTTCATTCAGCGTCAGCTCCACGTCATAACTCTCATCCGACAGCCACTCCCGGCCGGTAAGCACCTTGCCAATCGTGAGGCGGCTGTTATTCCCGGACGGGGACGCGGATGCGTAGTAGCGGTTGGTGAAGGGAAGCGTCACACTGCCTTCCGTGGTGGTTGGCGCTCCAGGCGTACCGTCATCAGACAGATAGGCATAGGTCGCCCAAAATGCAAGTTCACCTGTGGCCATATCCGATGTCGTCACCGTAATTGTCAGACTGACAGACGGCTGGGCACAGAAAAGCTGCTTTGCCGCGAATCCATCCGTCTTCTCCGTTATGGTAAACCCGTAAGCGGCCCCTTTTCCGCTCAGGTTTCCTACCTGAAGGTTACCCAGATTCAATACACGGGTCGTCCAGTCCAGACCATCATCCATCTTTTCCGCAGCTGTCTGATCCACCTTAACCGTGTAACTGCCGCTCCCGTCGGCAAGGCCCCATTCAGTGGGAACAGTGATTGTACGACTCTCGATCACTGCCTTTGTGTCTTCATTCGGCGTAATAACAAATACAAACGACTCTCCGGTTTCCCAGTTCCGTCCGGTAAGGCTTTTCTGGACAGCCATGGGAAAACTGCCTTTCTCATCGTAGGTATTGACGAAGCTGATAGCGGAACGGACGTCAGGCGTCTCATTGCCATACACTGTCCCTCCATCTCCGGTAACAGTAAGATTCAGCACGCCATCGTCGTCATCTGCGGCAGTCACGGTGATATCGATATGCCCTGCAGGCATCATATTCCCCTGTCCCAGGCCGGAACCCTTCCCTGTCTCTGAAATAGTAAACTTGTATTCCCCGGGACACCTGAAATGAATATCGCCAAAGCTTCCGGTATTCACATCGCTGTTTATCAGATTCGTTATCGAAAGCGTTTTTGCCGGAGCATCCTCGTCGACCTTTAATGGATTATAAGTCAGGTCTTTCGTTTCATTTTCGCCCATTCCCGGCCACTTGCCGCAAGTAAGGCTGAATGTAAACGCTTCGTCATCAAGCCAATCGCGGCCCTGCAGAGTCTTGGTAATGGACGGTGTCCATGTGCCTTCGGACGCATACGCATTACTGAAAACCATGGTATGATCGCCTTCGTGTACTTCCCTCTTGATGACGAACGTAACGCCATTTTCATTCATAAGCTCATCGAAATTGATCTGGTTCCGCGTCCGATCGGCGCCCTCCTTCACAATCTCAAATCGTCTCTGTCCGCTGCCTTCGGCAACAGAGACATAATAATGCTTTGCGCCGCCCGCCGGATCTTCTACTACTTCGACTTCCCGTATCACGTCATCGGCGTTGATATAATACTGAATGTATTTTACACTTGCCCCGCTTTCCGGCTGAGGCAAGGTCATCCTACCAAAATACGCTTCCGGTTGCGTCCAGTCGTCAAATGTCGTTACAATATGCTGGTCAGTTTCGCATGTAGCATATTTCACCGGCTCCTTACCCGGCTCCGTCTTATTAACAACCAAATCCATTTCATCAATGATGCCGTCCGTAACCGTTCCTCCAGCGGATACATTCTTAAGAACGATCTCCATGGAGTACGCACTTGAATCATATGTAATACCATTGTCCTCCTCCGACTGCATGGAGACGGTCAGGTTGTAGACCATGTCCATAGTACGGGATTCCACCGGATGGAACTGATCTGGATTATTGGGTTCGCTTTCTACATCAGCGTTCTCTATAAAATAATATGTATCCGTATCAATTTGCAGACCATGGTTGGCAGCTTCCTCCGGAGACAGTTCTACAACAAGATTCCTGCCTGCTTCCGCATCCTCCTCCGGCACAACGTCGCCGGGCTGATAGCTTTCTCCGTTGATCGTCGCCACATCGAGGAATACCCATTTTACCGGGAATTCGATATTCCTGAAGTCCAGTTCCTCAAATTTAAAAATGTGATTCCATTTGCCGTCCTCGTCCTGATACAGTTCATCCGTCTTTTTCGTATCGTCATATCCGTTTACGACATCCCGCTGTCTGAAATCGATCCGCTTCAACTCATGAAGATTCTCCGGGTCGCCCAGCAAACCGCCGATGTAAATCTTGCCGTCCTTAAGCGCGTTCTGTGTGACCTCATCGTCCCCGACAATCGTAACGGTAAAGCGGTCTTCTGCAAGCCAGCTCTCTGTTTTCTCTCCCACATCAATGGGCTGACCGTTCTCGTTCAGACGTCCGGTAAAGTTCACCTGAACCGCATAGCTGGTAGACTGGACGGCTGGCTGAATATGGTAACGGTTCGTAAACGTGGGCGCCACCCCGGCATAGTAGACGCGGCTGCCGTAACCGGTCGGATATCCCGTACTGCTCCCCTCTGTTCCCTCCTGGATCTCCTGATAATGCATGGACTGTACTTCGGCATGAAGATAGGAATTCTCCAGGTTGGCCGATGCACCTGTTTCGCCGGGATCCAGCACACGAGTTACCAGTACCACAATCGTATACACACGTGTGGTATAGTCTGTAGTAGTACCTGCCCCCGGATTCTCGCTGACAGTAAACGTATATGTACCCGCAGCAGGGAAAAGATGTGCATTCGGCTTCTGTACGCCTCCAGAGCCGCTTTGCTCATTCGAAGATGTATTCAGCTGCGCATCAGCCGGCTTGTATGCAGGATCGACCGATCCATCCGCAAGCTCATGGGGCTCGTCGTTGACGATGAGATTCACGGACTGCTTAGTATCCGAAAGGGACACCTTGACATCCTGCATGCCATGTACCG
Source organism: uncultured Lachnospiraceae bacterium (assembly GCA_947630595.1). GTDB lineage: Bacteria > Bacillota > Clostridia > Lachnospirales > Lachnospiraceae > Choladousia. The sequence goes on from CANRIG010000120.1 coordinate 2,846, forward strand.
ATATAACATCCTGGGCATACTCGCTGGCATCATTGATCGTAATATCCGCTTCCCCCTCGCAATGAAAACCGTCAAGAAAAGCTTTCACTTTCTCTTCAAGCGTATTCCCGCTGCTTTTTGCGAAAAGTCCATACTCCTCTTGACTGATTCGCACGGCGCCGGAATCGGAGATCACATAGCTGGCGCCATTCTCCTGAAGATCAATCTCTGTTTCCTTCTGTATGGCGGTTCCATCGTTCGTTCGGAATGCAATATCGAACGTAAACGCATCGCCAGCATTCCACGAGCGTCCCTCAATCTGCTTGCGGATTGCCATATCGCCGCTGGCAGGAATATTAGCAATCTGCACGGACGCCTGGCTTTCATTAAAGTAAAGGTTCTGCAGCTGCCAGGTATCCCACACGGCATCATCCATGTCTGCAGGCTTTTCCGCATGGTAGTGGCCGCCTTCTGTTCCATAACATCCCGCCGGATGTACTATATACAGCACTTCCCTCGCACGGTAACCGGCAGGGGGATACATCTCACGAATGACATAATGCTTATCCGGATCCAATCCGGAGAATGTCATCCGGCCATTATTCCGGGTACTGCCGCTGGCCACCTGAAGCTCCGCAAGTCCGGCAACGCCGGCATCGCCCTGGTCGATCAGCCTCTGTACCTCTTCAATGGTTATTTCATCCGTTCCTTGACCGGTATAGAGGCGGAACGTAGCGTTGGCCAGGAAATTGCCGTCGTCCACAGCGCCGGTATATTTCAGGATTTCAATAACACCGGCTTTATCGGAATTGCTGACGGTAACGACCGTTTCCGCAGTACCTTCGTTCCGGTCAAGCACCGCGGTATAAGGAGGATTCTCCGCTTCCGTCCACAGTTCTCCATCACCATTAAGGGATGCATAGCTCTCATAATTCAGCGCAGCCGCTGACTCCGCCGTAAGCTCTCTGGAGAACGCCTTGCCGATGAAACTGCTATAGGCGATTCCGGAAGCCTCTGTATCCAGTTCAAAGATGTGCTTGTAGAGAGTCCCGGAACCATCTCCCTTCTTCACCAGATAATACTCGGCGGAAATATAATACTGCACGGCCTTGCCATCAATGATATTCGGCAGATAGTTCCATGTGTTTTCCCAACTCATGATAGACGACAGCGAACGTTCCTCGTAGACATGGGTCCTGCTCTCGCCGGATGCGGCGTCTGTCGTGTAATAGCTCAGCTCAAACACCACGTTCTCCGGGTTTGTCGTACTTGCCTCCGTCGCCCACGATTTGACTGCCTTTAAAGACTGCATGGCAGTATAGTGGTAGCCGACATCAATAGCGGTGACCGTATGGTTCGCCACTCCGGTAAGATTCGAATCCGGATTTACATTTCCCGTGCCGCCTACAGTGAATTTCTGCAGTTCAGTGCCGTAACTGTTCTTGTCATAGGCGTAAAGAGCGTAATTGCCGTAGGAATGACCATTACTGGACTTGGCGTTTCCCTTCTGACTTCCTGACGTTACACTCCAGGAAGCATCGGGACGTACGACCTCATAGACGAATTCCGTACCATTCTCATCATATTCAATGTTATTGAAAACATAGCGTCCTTCTATAGTAGTGGTACCGGTATCAATCCATTCGTAAACTTCGTCCCCGGCTTCAAAAGTACTGACAACTGTTTTCTTGTAGCCATTGCTGCCATCCGATTCAACAGTAATGTAGCGCTTTCCCGCCTGTGGAATGTTATCGTTTGTCTTTTTATATAAGTTAACCTCCACATTCTCCAGAACGGTATCCATATCCGCCTGCGGATTATATATGCCGTTGGGATCGCCATTATCGTAGAATACCAGGCCGGTCAGATTAAATGCCTTTCTATCTATGATACGGATGTTCGTTTCGTCGCTGAAAGCAGCCTGAACCGGCTGACCGGGCACAAAAGTCCAGTAGTTCTGAATGCCGTAGTCGGCAGTATTTTCACTTACATAAATATCCGCAGTGTCATTATTATCAGCGCCATTGGCTGCGATACCCAAGGGGTTTTGCGCGCTGTCTAACCAGTCAATTACTTTCTTTTGCGTTTCACTTATAGTTGATACCAGATTAGTGCCAGCATAGTAATTGATAATATGAGTGGTATGGCTATGGTCACCCACCCTCCAGGAAGCCTTCTTTTCAGCATCATAGAAATGGTCATATGCATTTTTTTCGCTGCCGATAATACTGTTACCAGCAGTACGCATTTCATTAAATTCATAATATTTTCCGTTCAGATAACTCCCTTGATCATCTTCCGGTTTTTCTTTCCATCCGATCCGATCAGTAATTTTGTACCCGACACCAGCTTTTTCAGTAGTGAGGTCAATCTCACTCTCCGGGATACCTGTGGAACCCGTTTTCTCCCCATAGAAAATATTGGAACTATTATAGTAGACCACGCTGCGGGTCGCGGTGTAGATATTATTGCTCGTAGAAGCTTTGGCTCCTGGAGCCAGTTCATCATCAGCATCCAGCACTTTGCCTTCCTGATCATAAATATGGCTGACTCTGGTGATGGTAAAACCATCCGCAGCGTATTCCATATCATTAAACGGGAAATGAATTTCGCCGGCCTTGGTGGTAATTGTCCAGGCAATGTTTTCAATACTGTAGTCTCCTTCAGGTATCGTCTTGCCGTCTCCGTCTTTGCCATCCCAATAAAAATAATTCGTGGAATACGGATTCACCACTCCGGAAATCTCCACGGAAGTCCGCGGTTGCCCATTAATGTCTTTAAAATCCAGCACCAGCGAAGCCGTGGTAGCGTTCTTCACGTCGAAAGCAAAATATCCCCCCATATCCACATACGTACCGGGGATCTTTTTCTGACCAGTACTGTCATCCGGGTCCGGAATCTCCGTTACAAACCGCAGATTCTCCGCCGGATCCGGAGCCACCGCTTTATCGTAAAGTTCTCCCTCCAGTTCATTATCGGGCATTTCGAAAAAGATTTTGAAGCTTTTGACCAGATCCGTGTCCGGGGTTCCGGGGAATGTGAAATTCACGCCGTAAATGTTATAGTCGCTCATTTTGCCATTATCAATGGCCTTTACCGATTTGTAGAGAATGTTGCCGGTGGCATTGTCCAATAATCCCTGATTATTGGCAAAAAACCGTATGTATTGGGGACAACGCCATTGAAATCCCATTTATAAATGTAACTATCCGAGGTCAGAACGTAATAGGTCTCTTGAACTTTATACGTACCATTCTCCTGCATGGTCAGGGAGTCGGCATAGACACGTCCCGTCTCCTTATAACCCTGCTCGTTAAATACACTCACATCCCAGGCGGCAACCAGAACACCCTGAGCATTACCCTGAGTTTGATTTTTCGACGGGGTTCCATTAAAAAAATCTTCTTCATTCTTTGTCGCCTGACCTTCGGTACCGCCTTTATCAACGGAGTGAAATTCAATCGTATATACACCGGTCTCATGAACGGTATAGGTCAGCGGAATATATGTGTATTGAGTGCCTTCCACCATCTCGCTATGGCCGCTGACGCTCTCCATGGTCTTAGCCAATACCTCTGTCTGCACGTCAGGAATATGACCTGCTCCATTCTTTACCACATCGTAGATAACACGGTTGCCGTTCAGATCCTCCAGCACAATATCTACTGTAGCCTCTTCGCCTAACTGATGTTTTACCGTCTGCTGATCACCCTTATTTTCGCTCAGATAACCTGTGCCCGCAATATCCAAAGTGGAAGCGTCTATGTTGGAACCGAAGCAGATCGTATCTCCTTCAAAAGCAAATACATGTATCTTATTATAATAAGGGATTCCGCCGAAATATCCAGCTTGCCAATAAAGATACGGGCGGGCAGAGTTATTCTTCCATGTCAAATTCGTAAGATTAAACTTCTCTTCATATTCCTGTTTACGCGCTGCTTTCTCCGCCTCATAATCCACTTTCTCTTCCGCATTCACCGCGAGCGGAGCAACATTAACCAAGCCAAGCACCATTGCTGCGCTCAGCAGTCCTGCCAGTGCACGGCGCCCCCCCCGAGTTGAACCGCCTCGTCATTCTGCGGCCATCTCGCGCCCATTTCGTTCTCATATTGATTTCCTCCTGGA
>CANRIG010000121.1 GCA_947630595.1 uncultured Lachnospiraceae bacterium
CCTCCTCAATGAAATCCATCGCCGCCTCCATATTCCGGCGCAGGCCCTCGCCCTGAGATTCCGCTCCGTCGCAGCCGATGCCAATCGTATCATTGTAGTCGATCTTCATATATTCAAAACCGTATTTCTGCAGCATTTTGATCACCCGCTCCCGCAGGTAATCCCGCACCCACGGGTCGCGCATATCCCAGAATCTTCTGCGGTTCGTCGTCAGCACGGCTCCGTCACGTTTCAGCAGATGCTCCGTCATGTGAAACGCGTCCGACGCATGGCCGACATTCTCAATCTCAAACCAGACGCCGGCCTTCATGCCCTCGTTATTAATCATCTGCACGGTCTTCTCCAGCCCTTCCGGAAACAGAGTCTTTGACGGGATGTAATCTCCCATGCTGATATCCCATGGGACGCCGTCCGCCTTATACCAGCCGCAGTCGATCACAAAATACTCAATCCCTTTCCCGCGGATCGCCTCAAGGATTCCGGCAATGTTTTCGTGCGACGGGCAGCCCCAGGTGGTGCAGTATTCATTAAATAGAACCGGAAGATGCTGTTCCGTCTCAGGCGCGGCATCCGCGGCGCGCTCTCCGGCCTCCACAAGACGCTGACAAAACCGGTCCACCCCCGACGCGGCAAAGGAACCTCTCGCCGGATTTCCTCCGGAAGATCCGTCCGGCGCGTTTTCGCCGAAGCTCTCCCGTACGCCTCCGTCCGGATTCTCCGCGTCGGACAGCGGCGGCAGATACGCTGCCGTCACAACCGCCTCCGGCGTCAGGAAAGACTCTCCCGGAGCGAGCTCCTTCATCCAGTGGCCGAACTCCCGGTCCGCCAGCCCGCCGCTGACCGCGATATTTTCATCGTATCGGTATACCTCCATCTGCCAGGACGCCGGGTGCGCAAGCTGAGCGCCCCAGAAAACGTGATTCCTCGTATCCTCCATCGCAAAGAACGGAAAATAATGATTCACCGGCATGGAGCCGACCTGGCCGAACCGCTCGCAGCGCACCGCGCCCAGCCCCCAGGAGGATTCCAGCTGCAGCTCCTCCATTGACTGCGAGAGCAGGCGTCCTTCCTGGCTCCACCGGGACTGCAAACGGTGCAGCACGATATCCCCGCTGCAGTCCCCGGAAAGATAAGGAGAGATCCCCGTCAGGGAAAAGCTTGAGAGCAGCTCCAGCCGTACCGGCTTTTCACTCTGATTGACAAAGGCGCAGCGCATCCGCACAAAACGGTCTCCTTCCTCCCATACGGCGTCGTGCCGCGCCTCGTAACCGCGGTCGTCCGAAAGAATTGTCCGGACACAGAGCTTTGTTCCGTCACGCTTCATCTCCTGCTCCTTCAGACGCAGCCTCATCGTGCTCTCCGACTGGCGCATCGTAGTTCCGGGCGCATAGGCGCCCATGTAGACGTCCCCGACCAGCTTTACCTGCACAAGAGCGTCGATCTCCGCGTGTTTTTCCACGGAGTCCGGCAGCGGACAATCCGCCGGATACAACATCAGACCGACTCTTTTTTCTGCATCGCTTATGTAGCGCAGCATCATATCTCCAAACCGGTATTCCTTTATGATATTCATAATCCATCCTCTCCCGGCGTGTTTTTCCGCCGTCAAATTTTTATACGGATATCCTCTGCCGTTCCCGCCGGATTTAATCCTGGCTGTTCCCGATTTTTCGAACGCACAGAAATCACCTCGCGGGACAGTGAAGATGTGAACTGTAACGATTTTTCTTTCCTTCCGCCGCTTCCGCTTCTTCCGCAAGCCGTTTGCGGTAGTCGCGCGGAGACATCCGCAGATGGTCCCTGCAGACGCGGTTGAAGGTCCGCAGACTGGAAAAACCGGATTCCATCGCAATCTCTGTTATGGGAAAATCCGTATTCTCAAGCTGGCTGCAGGCATAGCTTAAGCGGATACCGTTTAAGTATCCGTTAAAATTAATGTGAAAAACAGAAGAAAAGATCCGCGAAAGCACATAAGGGCTGACACCGAGGGCAAGTGCCGCTGTTCCAAGCGTGATATCTTCTTTAAAATGACGGGAAATATAAGAGACGGTCTGATAAACCAGGTCATCGCTTTCCGGCGCCGGACGGTCCCGCAGCGTTAATTCCGGCAGGATCCGCGCAAGGATCACAAACAGATAGCCGTAAAAAAGTTCTTCCTGGTAAGGAGCATTTTGCACGTTCTGCAGAGAGTCCAGAGCATGCCGAACATCAGCATGGAGCTTTGCAGACGGGATTACCGGATTCTCCGGCAGGCATTGCCGGAACAATTCCGCAAAAGAACCCAGCTTTTCCGGTGAAACCATAAAATAAACGGCACGGCTGCTCTTCTCGGAAAAAACCTGATAGTGATGTATGGTTTCCGGGAAAATAACGGCAAAATCGCCCGTTTCCATAGGATAGAGCTCCTGCTCCTGTCCGATGGCAAGCGAGCCCTCAAGCATGTATACGCACTCCAGATAAGAGTGCAGATGAGGCGGCGTGTGACTGTTTCTTTTGGTATAAATTGAAAAATCGTTCTGCATATCCTTGTAGATAGCCTGCATAACTGCCTCCCCTGCAATATTTGGCTGGTTTTTGTTTTAATTTGGCAAGTATTATACATGGGGATCCGCTATAATGCAAGCACAATAAAGAAAAGGAGGCGCACAGAAATGAAAGCAAAAAATCTTTTTTCTTATATAAAAGCCGGAATAGGAATGGCAGCAGCTGTTATCTCCCTGGTTCTGATCCGATACTACATGTATGCTCCTGAGCAGGTCAGTCAGTTGTTCATGCACCTTTTTGACTAATTCACTCAATTCAGATACATCGTTTGCAGCGGACGGCATAACCCTGGCCAGGAAATTAAAAGCCAGGTATATGCCGTCCGCTTTTTCTGAAATCCATCTGGTTATCTCTTTTTTTAATCTTTTCAAAATCCCGGCACTGCTCTCTGAAATGAATCACTCCGTTGGCACCATAAGCACCATACTGTCCGTGTCTCCCATCTCACTCAGAAATGTTTCCGCATCCACCTCCTGATTATTCAGCATGGCAAATGCGTGCTCCCCGCTGTATACATATGTATTTCCTGAAAATACCGGCCGCTGGTTCACGGTCCATTCGGGATTTCCCATAATATAATCGGAGTAATCGATCAGATACCCTTCGCTGAAACACAGGACGTTGCCGCTGATAAACATTCCGTTAATGTCACTGGCCCCCATCTGATTCTCGACCGCGGAAGAAAACCAGTGAGATTTGTTCTCCTCCCAGTTTTCCTGCTCCAGCATGCCTGCCACCCATCCGGAACCACTGTAAAGCACATAATTCTCTTCAAAATGAATATTGGTGAGCAGCCCCTTTGCACCATCCATGTCTTCCGACGTAAAGTCAGCCCAATGAAAGCCTGCACCGCACCTCACAATCAGATTGTCTCTGATCTCCATATTCTTATACTCTGTCAGTTCCAGCTGGTCGTTATCCACATGAATAGAAATGATATTCGTCATCGGCCCGCAGTCATGTATCCAGTTCCCGCTGATTGTGAGATCTTCGCCGGAAGTCTGGAGCGCTCCTCCCGCTGTGTAGGGATTCAGGTAATCGGTTCCATTTTCAATATAACTGCTCAGCATGCCGCCGCACCACCCGACCTCATTCGAGTAAAATTTCTTTTCTCCCTCTATACTCAGCCTGTCGTAATCAGCCAGCCCCACTGCGGTACACGTAAAGTACTGGAAGGAAATCCCGGCCACCGCAGAATTTTCAAGAATGGATATGCCGCAGCTCACCTGCGGGATCGCCACTTCCCGGAAGACCTCGGCCGGATTCCCGGCATCGCACCGGAAATACAGCGTCCCTGTCCTGGCGCTGCCTTCATTGCTGTCCAGAATCCGCTCAGGATGCTCCAGCAGCGTGCAGAAAGTCAGGTCACTGACAAGCATTTCCTCAGGAACAAACGGATTTCCGTTCCTGTCGATGTATTCATCGTCGTATGTCAGCCACGGCATGATACAGTCCGCCCACGTTTCCCCGCCGTTCAGGACGATCACGCAGGCGCTTCTCATACTGCGGTGAAATTTCCAGATACGCTTTCCGTTCTCCTCACAATAGAGTTCCCAACTTGCCGGCAGCGAACCATCCTCCGCCTCTCCGCTGATCAGAGGCCGTTCCCCTTCCCCGTAAGCTCCCAGAGACACTCCCTCCGGGAACTGGATCGTATCACTGTTGATATCAGCAAGGCCGCTGTCCGAAATACGCCAGCTGCCGCCCCGTTCCAGAAGAATACAGTCCCCAGGGACAGGCGGTTCGCTCAGAGCTCGGCCGATGGTCGCCCACGCAGTCTCCGGGCTTCTGCCATCCGCCTGGTCATCTCCCGTGTTCGACACATAATATGCCTGCCCGGAAAAAGAGAGCTCCGCCCGTTCTGCCTGAAAATCCGACAGCCAGGAAGCAGCATCGTCCAATATTTTCTGAACGTCACTGTCCGCGGAGGTATGGTAATCCCGGTCATGCTGCCTGGACAACACAGAATCCTGCATCTGATCAGAATCCGTCTGTGCGCCGCCATCCACTGAGAGGTTCTGTTCCGCTGCCAGGGCGGAAGAGCATACCAGAACAGCCGCAACGAAAGCCATGAGAATCAGCCGTGCTGTCTTTCTTTTTCGATAAATAGTCCGAGTCTGTTCCTTTTTCATTGTCTGATCACCTTCCTTTTCATTCAAAAAAGCCGGAACTCTCCTCAGAATTCCGGCATTGTTCTCTGGCGTTCCCAGCGCGATTCGAACGCGCGGCCTTTCGCTTAGGAGTTCGCCCCAGAGGGGTCAAACTGAGACAAGCCCGGTCATGCCAATATAAGTTGGTTATTTCTGGTGCAAGCTGGTATAAGGTCCGTGCAAGATAGTGATAACCACTATATTTGCTTTTTCAAGCATTTTTCTTTCGGTTCCTCTGGATCACAGCGCTTCTAAAGGCTTTATACATTGCAGGTGACAGCTCCGGACAATCTTCATCAAATTCAATCGGATATTTTTTCGCCTCCATCACTTCCTGTCGCTGTTCCTCAGTAGGTTTTTGTCCTTTATTAATAGTGAAAGTTTTGGTCATAATAAAGTCTCCTTTCTGATTCAGTTGCCAATCTTGCCGAAATCAATCTGATTGTTTCTTTTCTTTCGGTAAATACTACAAACAACACATCTTCAACGCATCCGATAGCAATATACCTGTCCTCGTCTATGCTATGCTCAAAGTCATACATTTCTATATAGTTTTCATCCTCAAAAACGTATGCTGCCGTCTCAAATGAAACTTTATGCTTCCTCTGATTTAACAGGTTTTTTTCTTCATCCCATTCAAAATTCAATCTGTTCTTTCTCCGTTTCTTTTTTAAATGGCCTATTATGTCTTCTTATTTTTTATTGTACCAAATCTTCCGTATTTTTACCATACAAATTTTCTCCACACAGAAAAAGCAAGGCAGCCGCCCTGCTCTTTCTATCTTCCTCATATCGCCTATACCAGTGTTTTCAAGCAAGTGAAACTCGCATAGCGATTTCATTTGCTATCGCGAGCACGTTCAGTCTCCGATCCTCGTCTATGATATGCGAGTACACATCCGCTGCCATCTTCACCTGCGCATGTCCGGAGTCTCCCTGAACAGATTTCATATCGCCGCCGTTCAGTTTCAGCTTATAAGTAATACTACTGTGGCGCAGGCTGTGGAATACAACCCCCGGAAGATCATTATTTTCAATAAGTTTGTTCATATTGACACAATACATAGTTACGTTTACAAGCACGTATAACCTGGTACAAGCTAGTATAAGGCCCGTGCAATGCGGTAATAAATTATTTTCACGATCCTGCTATTGCAAATAAAACATCATTTTTTGTGTCTCAATTTCTGCCCGAAGTTCTTCATCCGTTGGCAGATAAAGTTTATATTTTGAAGCAAACAGCTGCTCATTACCATGTAAAACAGAATATCTTGCTATGTCTTCATCTGTATCAGCACATAGAATGAATAAAAATTATTAATGTAGATGCAGGTCCCCGATGGCATATAACAATCACCTCATTTCTTCAAAGCGGCACTTAAGGAATTTGGAATACCGCGCGGTCCGCGAACGGCATAGATTCCATAGTCCTGTTTAAGAACATCAAAGGTAAATTTTTTCGGCGGCCGGATCTTCTCCTTTTTCTTTGCCGATGCCGTCGCCAGGAGGCCCGCGTCTGCTCACAATGATTGTCTTTCCTTTCCCGGTATCGCTGTGCGGGTGAAAACATATTCCTGATCGGAAGAACGGCCGGCGTCAAAACGATACCCGCTCCAGTTGAAGGCTTCTATCTGCTCCGGAGTTTCCGCATGGATCCCTGCCATGAAGCGCACCATCTCGCCCCTGGCCATCTTGGCATAGACACCCTTCTGAACAACCTTATCACCTTCCAGTTCACCAAAAACACAAGTGATGTACCGGTCCTCCGGCTGAAGATATTTCTCAATGCACTTTGAGTACTCTTTCGAAGCAAGATTGATGATGATTCTGCTGCTATGGGTTACTTCCCGATAGAGGCTGCCGCCCCAAAAGTCATAAAGGTTCTTATAACCGGAAACGGCAGCCTTTGCCTGCATTTCCAACCGATATGGCACAACACCATCCATCGGTCTCACCACGCCGTAGAAACCAGATAAAATCCGCAGATGCTCCTGCACATAATCGTACTGGCCATCCTCAAAGACAGCTGGAGCCATGTAAGTGTACTGGATGCCGTCATAGGCCAGTATTGCTGGTGTCAGATTCTTCAGAAGATCCATATGCGCAAATCGCTCGGCATTCTGCCGGGCGATCTTATCGTTACAGACCCAAAGCTTCTTTTGTTCTTCATAAGACAGACTCTGGATCCATTTCATCAGAACTTCTGTCCTGTCCATAAA
>CANRIG010000122.1 GCA_947630595.1 uncultured Lachnospiraceae bacterium
GATCGTGAAGCATACGGCCGGCAGCTGGGCGCCGGATGCCGGGACATATGAAGTGACTGTCAGCGGGTCCGATATGGGCGGCGCGCAGGTATTCTTTAAGGAGGAGAACGTTACAGAAGATCCTGAGAAGGTAGCGAAAGCGGCAGATGGCAAGAGCATTACGCTGCATATGCCGAAGGAGACGTCCGTGAAGGTGAAGGGCCTGAAACCGGGCAGCTACACCGTAACAGAATCCGGAACAGGCTTTGAGGCGGAGTACAGCGTGGACGGCGGCGAATACGGGGAAACCGCACCGACGGTAGAGCTCAGCAACAATGCGCCCAGGAAGGTGGAAATCCTGAACACCTACCCGAACGTAGGCAAGCTGACAATAACGAAGGAAGTAGCAGGAAGCAGCGCACCGGAAGAAGGCAGCTATACCGTAACCGTGACGAGGACGGATGTGCCGGAAGGCGAGGCGAGCCTGGAAACACAGGGCAGCGTGACGGTAACAGGCATGACGGCAGGTACGGAAGCGGCCGTAGAGGACAACAGCGTGACGTTCTCGGTAGACATTAACGGCACGGTGACCGTGGAAGGCCTCCCGGCAGGCACATATGACGTAACCGAGGATGGCCAGGCAGGCTTCAAGATGACCTACAAGGTAGGCGGAGACGGTACGGCGGTACGGCTTGGCGGAGATGTTACAGTACAGGCTGTGACGGTGACGAACACCTACCCGGACAAGGTCACCCTTGGGATTGACGGCACGAAGGGCCTCCTGGGCCGTGCGATTGCGGAAGGCGACGACTTCACGTTTGAAGTGACGGAAGCGACGGCTGACAGCCCGAAAGCGGAGATGCCGGCGGATACGACAGCGACGGCTGCCGCGCCGGATGGAACGTTCAGCTTTGGAGCCATTACCTTCGGCAAGGAAGGGACATACAGTTTCACCGTGAGCGAGGTTCCGGGGGATGATGAAAACATCACCTACGATACCGTAAGCTATGACGTGGACGTGACGGTGGTGTACAATGCGGACAGCAACAGATACTCCGTATCGGGGGTAACCGTAAATGGGACACCAGTAGAGGTAACAAACGGAAAGATTACGCTGCCGGATAAGGAAGGTGCGGGATACACCTTCGTAAACGAGGTGAAGACAGGCAGCCTGACCATTACCAAGGAAAATGATGGCGGCAAGGCTGAAGATATCTTTACCTTCTATGTAAAGATCAGCGATAAGCCATATGTAGGGCCTGCGAAGGTCAATGATGAGACGGTCATTGAGGTGACAAACGGTGAAATCAGTCTGAAGGGCGGCGATGAAGCTCTGATTGAAGGCATCCTGTATGGCAGCGAATATGAGGTAAGTGAGAAGGAGGATAGTGCGTACACATCAGAACTTTCTGAGAATGCAAGTGGTACGATTGGAGCTGAAACGCCGGAGGTAACTGTGTCCTGCACCAATACGTACACTGCAAATGATGTGAAATTCCAGCCGTCTGTGACAAAGACGCTGACCGGGCGCGCGCCGGTGGCAGGTCTGGATACGTATACCTTTGAGGAAACCGTAATCAGGCGTGATGCTGATGGCAATGAGACGACCTATCATGAAGCGAATACGGCAGAGGTAACCCTTGATGCGGCAGATGAAACAGTTTCCTTTGCGGAAGATACTTTCAAATTAGAGGACCGCGGATGCACATTTATTTACACGATTCATGAGGTTATGCCGGAGAACGGTATACCGAATGTAACTTATGATACGGCAGTCTATACCATCGAGGTGACAATTATAGATGATGGAGAAGGGCACCTTACGGCAGGCATCGTAACGAAGAAAGATGGTGCGGAGACAGATGAGATTACGACCTCCGAAGGCGAGGACGGGACTCAGACTGCTGCAGTAAATGTAACCTTTGAAAACGTCTATGCCGCAGAAACCAGCATACCGGTAGGCGGTTTTAAGCTGGTGAACGGCAAAGACCTGACGGCGGAGCAGATCGTGAGCCTGAATGAGAAGGTGGAGTTCCAGCTGTGGAAGCAGGCTGAGGGCGGTACGTATGAGAGTGTGGGGACGAAGGGCCTGGATGGGAAAGGGAAGTTCGACTTCACAGCGCTGTCCTACACGCAGAACGACATCGGGAAGACCTACGAGTATAAGATCACAGAGGCGTGGAAGAACACGGTAACGGATGATACGAAGAAAGGCGGCTACACGCTGGATGAGACGGTAGATCACCTGTTCAGCGTGGAGGTAGAAAGCGACGAGCACGACGGGACGCTGAAACTGACGGTGACGGTAGACGGCGAGGTAGTAGAGAAGCCGGAGGTAAGCGTAAGCTACGACAACACATACACGGCGAGCGGCAGCGTAAATGTAGACACAACAAAGACGCTGACCGGGCGCGACCTGAGCGCAGAAGAGTTCACGTTCGAGCTGAGAGAATCCAGTGCGGACTGGACGACGGATGGCGAAGTGCTTCAGACGGTGAAGAACGGCGCAGCGACGGATGGCGAAGAGGGTACGGTGGACTTTGAGGACATCGAGTACACGCTTGAGGATCTGGAAAACTATGCTTCGAGGACGAGAACGTTCTACTACGTAATCGTGGAGCAGACGAAAGATGACGATCCTGATGACGAAGTTGCAAAAGCTGGCGGCATCATTTATGACACGGAGCCTGTAAAGATAATGGTAACGGTAACGGACGACGGCGACGGTAGCCTTGATGTGCAGAAGGAAGTCATTGGAAATCACCGAAGCTTCAACAATACGTACGAGGCAGACGGAAAGTTCAAGCTGAACGGAAACAAGACGCTGACGGGCAACCGTGGCGAAGCAGTGAAGGACGGCGAGTTCAACTTCGTGATAACGGAGAACGGCGAGCAGGTAGCGACAGGCAAGACGCTTGAGGGCGGTGCGATCGAGTTCCCGGAGATCGAGTACGGTGCGAACGACGTGGGGACGCATACCTACATGGTGAGCGAGGTCATCCCGCAAGAAGGCGAGGAGGGTTATAACCCGAATATCACCTATGATGAACACAGTACAGAAGTAGAAGTGCTGGTAATCGACCGCGGCGACGGAACGCTTGTTGTGAGCCCGAGCTATCCGGCAGGCGGCATGGAGTTTATCAATGATTACAAGGCATCCGGCCGGCTGACCCTTGACAACATCCGGAAATTCCTGAGCGGCGCTGAGCTTGCCGAAGGACAGTTTGCATTCAACCTGTATGAAGGCGATGCGGACGGCCCGGCGGGCGAGCCGATCCAGACGAAGCTCAATGCGGCGGATGGCAGCATCAGCTTTGACGACATCGAGTACACGCAGGACGACCTTGAAACGGACGGCCAGGCTACGAAGTATTACTACGTGTCTGAGGCGGATACCGATGCGGCCGGCGTTGCAAAGGATACCAGTATTTACCAGATTAAAGTGGAAATCACGGATGACGGCAGCGGCACGCTGCAGGTGGACCAGACCCGTACTCTGAACGGGACGGCGATTTCGGAGGGAAGCATTGTCTTCCGGAATACGTTTGCAGGCTCCGTGACCCTGACAAAGCGCAGCGGCGCGGACGGCCGGGCACTCGCGGGAGCGGTCTTCCAGCTTTACACAGCGGACGGTGCGCCGTACAGTGGCGCAGGCAATGACGGCATTTTCACGACCGGCGTGGACGGCACGCTGAGAGTGGAGAACCTGCCTGCAGGCGATTACTACTTCATCGAGACACAGGCGCCGGCAGGATATGCTGCCGAAACGGATGAGAACGGGGAACCGGTACAGTATCCGTTTACGGTTGCCATGGGCGAGGCGGCACAGGCAGATGTGGAACTGGCTGTCACCAACCAGCCGGATCAGGCAGACACGTCGCTTGTTGTGACGAAGTCCCTTACCGACGCGACAGGCGCGGGCTGGACAGCGGTTGACGAGACTTTCTATGTACAGCTGTTCAGCGACGGGGCATTGACGAGCCCGGTATCAGAGATCATGCCGATCGTGTTCCGGAACGCTGGCACATCCTCCGTTACCTTCACCGGCCTCACATACGGCCAGACCTATTATGTGGCGGAAGTGGACGCGGCAGGCAACGTACAGAACGGGGTAGGCGGTGTGACCGCGAACGGGGACCTCTACAGCGTGGAGTTCACGGACGGCAACGCGGTGACCGTCACCGAAGGCGACGGGACGCAGGTGGTATATTTCCGCAACATGTTCGATACGACCCCGGACTACTACCAGGAAGGAGAACTGACGATCACCAAGCGGGTACTCGGCAGCGACGGTTCCTTCGTGGACAGCGATGAGACGTTCTATGCGGGAATCTTCTCAGACCCGGCGTTTACGACCCTGTCCGACCAGGTATCGCAGAACGTCGTGGCCCTGGTGATGAACGGCCAGCCGATGGCGGGCGTGACGGTCCAGGTAGGACTCAGCCAGGACGGCACACCGACGAACCTGTATGTGACCGAGACGGATGAAAACGGCGTGCCGGTAAGCACTTCCCCGCTGTTCCAGTATGCGGTCAGCGTGGAAGGCGGCACGGTGGCGCTGGATATGAACAACCGGACGGGCAGCGTGATCATCAACAACATGGAAGACGACAGGCAGTACTACCGTGAGGGCGAGCTGACGATCACCAAGAACCTGCTCAGCCTGACCGGCGGCATGGAAGGCAGCGACGAGACGTTCTATGCAGGAATCTTTGCGGATGCGGCGCACACGGTACTGTCCGACCAGGTATCGCAGAACATCGTACCGCTGAGGCTGAACGGGGCTTCAAGTGTAAGCGCGACCGTGCAGGTGGCGATCGTGCCGGGCGGCACGCAGACGCTGTACATCACCGAGACGGACGCGAACGGCGTGCCGGTGGAGAACGGGGCATCGTTCCGCTATGACGTGACCGTGGAGGGCGCAGTCATCACGATGGATGAAGCGAACACATCGGCGAGCGCGACCATCACGAACGTGGAAAATGAGCAGGAGTTCTACCGTGAGGGAACCCTGACGATCACGAAGCAGCTGTTCGCTATGGACGGCAGCCCGAAGAACAGCAGCGAGACGTTCTACGCAGGCATCTTTGCGGATCCGGGGTACACAACCCTGTCCGACCAGGTATCGCAGAACATCATACCGCTGAACCTGAACGGGAACTCCAGCGTAAGCACGACCGTGCAGGTGGCGATTGTGCCGGGCGGCCAGCAGGTACTGTATGTAACTGAGGTGGATGCGAACGGCACCCCGGTGGCGAATGCGGCGCCGTTCCGCTATGACGTGACCGTGGACGGAGCGGTTGTGACGATGGATGAGGCGAATGTGTCCGGCTCGGTATTGATCAGGAACCAGGAGAATGCGCTGGAGGCGGATACGAAATCCGTGAAGACCGGCGACGAGACCCCGATCATCCCGTTTGCAGTTGCATTCGTGGTAGCGGCGGCAGCGCTGCTGATCATCGGGTTTAAGCGCAGGAAAAGAAGAGATGCAGAGTAACAGGCATATGTAAGAAACAGTAAATAAGAAATCTACACGGAACAGGACCCCTGCCGACGCAGGGGTCTTGTTTACAAGAGTCGAATATGGTTCACTTCCGGATCAAATTTGACATTTTCAACCTGATATTTTAAATTTGGTACTTCAAATAGAGTTCCGCTCTTAATGCTTCATCATTCGCAATGCTGGAAAGAAGATTTTGCTTGCCGTCCTTAATCAAAGTGTTCAATAAAGTTGCCAGACGTTTTTCGCCTTTCTTTTCGCCTCTCATTTCCCCATCATGGATCAAATCGTCAATCGCTTTACACATACCAATTTCCTCCCTTTCTGCTTTTGACCGGAACAGCTCTTCCACTCGCTTCTGCTCGCCCAGCAGGATAAAAGCTGCCATGATTTCCACGTGATCCATCCGCTCCAGTGCGGCGCGGTTCCTCTGAATGTATTCGTATAATTCGTCTTTCGTTTGCCTATACTTTAACATAGAGAAAATGTGTTGTAAACTCGTTCTGAAAAATTCCAGGTGTTTGATATCATTTGCAGAAATCAACTTTAGCTGATTCCTCGGCAGGTAGGGCAGAATCTGCCCGGTTTTCTCGTCTGATTCGTCGATCTCCAGCATTTCATACAGGCTTTTGCAGCCGTTCCAGTCGTCGCCGAGATACAGCACCACCGAGACCACAGGCTTTAAGCGGTCATCTTTCGTAAGGCCGGACAAAAATTCATCGCTGCGCAGCTTTTCGCCTTTTGCAAGATGTAGTTTCTCTAATTCCTGTGCCTGCCGGACATACTCCATGGCTTCATATACCATGCTGCGCACCGGCATGGCATAATGGACATGTTGCTGCGTTTCGTGGGCGAAAATCATCGAATATGTACTGAAGCCTGCTTCCATCCGAATATCGCCGTACCGTTCAAAAGCACTCAGCTTTCCGACAGATGCATGGTTTTGATTTTTTTTGTTTTGTTTCACCCTGCTTTGGGCCGAATGCCTGTCTGCTTTCTTCTCTGGATTTCGCTCTGCAATGATACCGGCATGTCCGGACAATAAGGTCAGATCATCTCCCCGTAATACCTGCTCTCCACAGAACAGAGTCCCGTTTATAAAATCCGCGAAAATGTCTTTCCGCTCCAGCAGCTGATTGACAGCCAGATTTGCTTTCCCCATCCAATACCCCCAATACAAAAACATAAACTCAGAAAACTACACGGTATATCAATTTTCTTCGCTTTCCCTTAACTTCCCCAATTTTTAACCCTCTAGCGTTTGGGACTCGTAATCCGCAATAAAAAATGGACGAGAAATCGCGG
>CANRIG010000123.1 GCA_947630595.1 uncultured Lachnospiraceae bacterium
CGGTTTCCCCGATCATTGCCGGGCTGATCTATATCCTTACCTTTGGCAGACAGAGCTTTCTCTATCCGATTCTGGACAATATGGGAATCCAGATCATATTCGCTGTCCCGGGAATCATTTTGGCCACTATTTTTGTGACGTTTCCGTTTATCTCACGGGAGCTGATTCCGCTTTTGACGGCGCAGGGGACAGATGAGGAGGAAGCGGCGGCTTTGATGGGGGCGAATATGTTCACCATATTTAAGAATATCTCATTCCCCCATATCAAATGGGCCCTGCTGTACGGGATTGTTCTCTGCGCGGCGAGGGCGATGGGAGAATTCGGGGCAGTGTCGGTTCTTTCCGGACACTTGAGAGGAAAGACGAATACGCTGCCGCTCTACATCGAGCTGCTTTATCAGGGATACGATTTTACAGGCGCGTTTGCATCTTCCTCGATTCTGATGATATTCGCAATTATTGTTCTTATTCTCCGGGTGATCCTGGAGCGGAGAGGAAAGAAAGAGCACGAATAGGAGACAGACCATATGGAGACTCAAAACAGCAGTTCAATTGAACTGAGGGGAATAAACAAAAGCTTTGGCTCTTTTCAGGCATCAAAAGACATCAATCTTACGATACAGGGCGGAAGGCTGGTGGCTCTGCTTGGGCCTTCCGGAAGCGGAAAAACCACGATCCTGAGGATGATCGCGGGACTGGAACAGCCGGATTCAGGGGAAATCCTGATCGACGGCAGGGTGGTAAACGATGTTCCGGGCAGTGAGCGTGGGATTGGCTTTGTATTTCAGAGCTACGCTTTGTTCCGCTATATGACAGTGTATGACAATATCGCGTTTGGACTGCGGGTAAAAAAGGTGTCGAAAAAGGAAGTGGCCAGCCGGGTGAAGGAGCTTTTAAAGCTGATCGGCTGCGAGGGCCTTGAGAAGAGATATCCGGGACAGCTCTCAGGCGGGCAGAGACAGAGGGTTGCCTTTGCGAGAGCGCTCGCCCCGAATCCCAGGATTCTGCTCCTCGACGAGCCGTTTGCCGCGATCGACGCCAAAATCAGGCTGGAGCTGAGATCGTGGCTGCGGGAAATGATCACCAGACTTGGAATTACCAGTATTTTTGTCACGCATGACCAGAATGAGGCCATAGAGGTGGCGGATGATATTATCGTGACAAACGAAGGAAGGATCGAGCAGAGCGGGTCGGCGGCGGAACTGTATTCCCGTCCCAGGACCCCGTTTGTCGTAAAATTTATCGGAAATTCCGTGCTGGTGGACAATTATTATGACTTTCGTTCCTTCTTTGGGGCGGGAGAAGACAGGGTGGGCGTGATACGCCCGGAATTTGTGGAAGTTTACAAGACTTCCGAGGCTGTCAGATATGCAAAATCTGCGGACACAGGTTATGTGCGGGACATCATATTCCGCGGGAGCAGCATTGAGGTCAGGGTCGACATTCACGGGAATCTGCTCCCGGCAATCCGGAGCGTCAATGACGCGCCGCTGGAGATTGGCGAAAAGGTATGGGTCTTTGTGTACCGGATGTTTCTCGTAGGAAAGGACAGCGTCCGTCTGGTTGAAAATTCTTCCCTGAAGGAAAACAGCATTGTCATCTAAGGAGAGAAGATGGAAGTAAAGATCATCCGAAACGATGTGCTGATCATCGGCGGCGGAGCCGCCGGCTGCTATGCGGCCGGAAAGATCGCGGAACGGTCCGGTTTGTCCGTCCTGATCGCCGAGAAAGCAAATATCCTGCGCAGCGGCTGCCTGGCGGCGGGGGTAAACGCTCTGAACGCTTACATTACGCCCGGGCATACGCCGGAGGATTATGTGGAATATGCCAGGAAAGACGCAGAGGGAATTGTCCGTGAAGATCTGCTGATGACGCTGAGCGAGAGGCTGAATGAAGTCACAAAAGACCTGGAAAGGATGGGACTGACCATCCTGAAGGACGCGGACGGAAATTATGTGAGCAGAGGATGGAGAAACCTGAAGATAAACGGGGAAAATATAAAGCCTCTGCTGGCCGGATACGCGGGAAAATCCGAACATGTAAAGGTTTTGAATCACGTCAATATCACGGATTTTCTGACGGAAAAGAAAGACGGAAAAGTCAGGATCCGCGGGGCGGCCGGGTTCAGTACCGAAAAAGAGGTTTTTTATCTGCTGTACGCGGATGGCGTCCTGATTGCGACCGGAGGTGCGTCGGGCCTGTACAGGCCGAACAATCCGGGGAGCGCGCGGCATAAAATGTGGTACTGTCCGTTCAATACGGGCGCCGGCTACGCGATGGGGATTCTCGCGGGAGCGGAGATGACGACGCTGGAAATGCGGTTTATCGCGCTGCGCTGCAAGGATACGCTGGCCCCGACCGGGACGATCGCGCAGGGCGTGGGAGCCGTACAGGTCAACGCAAAGGGAGAAAGCTACGAGGAAACATACGGCAGCTCCACAGCGGAGAGAGTCTGGGGAACGGTTGAAGAAAAGAAGCAGGGGAGGGGCCCATGCTGCCTTGCGACAAAGGGGATATCCGGGGAGCAGGAAGAGGATCTGTACCTTGCGTATCTGAATATGGCGCCGGTGCAGACTTTGAAATGGCTGGCCGGCGGGAAAGGCCCGGCCTCGGAAAATGTGGAGATAGACGGGAGCGAGCCTTATGTCGTCGGCGGACATGCGGCGAGCGGCTACTGGGTGTCGACGGACAGAGAGACGACCATCGACGGATTGTTCGCGGCGGGCGACGTCTGCGGAGGGGCGCCCCAGAAATATGTGACGGGGGCTCTTGCGGAGGCGCTGATCGCGGCGGAAGCGATCGTGTCCAGGAGTGAGGCGAAGAGGAGAAAGAACCCTGGGGCAAAATCAGCGGAAATCGAAGATGACGTGCAGGCAGCCGGCATACTGGAAAAGTATCAGAAGCATTTTTCCGCTCCGGAATCATTTTTTTCCGTGCAGCAGGCTGAGGAAGCCATGCAGAAGGTGATGGATGAGTATGCCGGGGGAATCCGGACCAATTACAGCTACAATGAGGCCGGACTGGCGATTGCGGATGAGAGGATCCGGGAACTGCAGATTCTGCAGGAAGGACTGCGGGCACATTCCATGGATGAACTGCTGCAGATATATGAGCTCCGGGAACGGCTGATCGTCGCGGGTGCGCTGATCGCGCATCTGAGGGCCAGAAAAGAGACCCGGTGGCATTCGTTTCAGGAAAACAGCGATCATCCGCAAAAAAAGAAAGAATATGAGCTGTATATCAATTCGCGGATGGAAGACGACGGGACGATACGGATCATCCGCAGGCCGCTGACAGGCAGAGGGGAGAAATATGAGCATTCGGATTGACAGAGACAAATGCGTGGGATGTTTCAGATGCAAAAATATTTGTCCGGGGAACCTGATCGCGGCGGATTCGGAGCGCAAAGCGTTTCTGAAGCGGCCGTACGACTGCTGGGGCTGCACCGCCTGCCTGAAGGAATGTCCGGTATGCGCCGTTTCCCTTGTGCTGGGGCCGGAGCTTTCCGGCATGGGAGAAACTCTGACCGTAAAAAAGACCGATACCGGCTATATCTGGGAGGTTACGGACCGGTTCGGGCGTGTGAAACAGCTTGTCACGAACGCCGGCAGGGCCAACGCATACTGAGCGGAAGTATTGCTGTCAGCCGCGCTCTGTGAAGAATATTGTATGAACAAGGACGGAGGAGAAGAGATTGGACTATTTAGACCAGCTTGAAGCAGAAGCCATATATATCATGAGAGAAGTCGCAAGCGAGTGCGAAAAGCCCGTGATGCTGTATTCCATCGGGAAGGACAGTTCCGTCATGCTCCATCTTGCGATAAAAGCGTTTTATCCTGAAAAACCGCCGTTTCCTTTTTTACATATCGATACCACCTGGAAATTTAAGGATATGATCCGGTTCCGCGATGAGACGGCAAAAAAACTTGGGCTTGAGATGCTCGTCTATCGGAACGAAGAAGGAATCCGGCAGGGAATCAACCCGTTTGACCACGGCTCCTCCTACACGGATATTATGAAGACGCAGGCGCTGAAACAGGCGCTCGCGAAATATGGATTTACAGCCGCTTTCGGAGGCGGCCGTCGGGATGAAGAGAAGTCGCGGGCGAAAGAGAGGATTTTTTCTTTCCGAAATACGGAACAGGCCTGGGATCCCAAGAATCAGCGGCCCGAGATGTGGAAGCTTTATAATACAAAAATTCATAAGGGAGAGAGTATCCGCGTCTTTCCCATTTCCAACTGGACGGAAAAAGATATCTGGGAATATATCCGCCGGGAAAAGATCGATATCGTGCCGCTGTATTTCGCGGCGGAACGCCCCTGCGTGGAGCGCAACGGCGCCTACATTATGGCGGATGACGACAGGATGAGGCTGCTTCCGGGCGAAAAGATTGAGTACCGGAAGATCAGGTTCCGCACGCTGGGATGCTATCCGCTGACCGGGGGAATTCTCTCGGACGCGGTCACGCTGGATCAGATTGTGGAAGAGACGCTCAGCGCGGTGGAATCGGAGCGGACGAGCCGGATCATCGATTCGGACAGTGGCCAGGGAAGCATGGAGAAAAGGAAAAAAGAGGGATATTTCTGATGAAAAAACTGCTGAAATTTATCACCTGCGGAAGCGTGGACGACGGAAAATCCACGCTGATCGGGCACATCCTGTATGACGCCAAGCTGATTTACGCCGATCAGGAGAAAGCGCTGCAGCTTGATTCCAAAGTGGGAAGCAGGGGAGGAAACATCGATTATGCGCTCCTTCTTGACGGGCTTACGGAAGAGCGGGAACAGGGCATTACGATCGACGTCGCGTACCGGTATTTTACGACGTCAAAGAGAAGCTTTATTGTCGCGGATACGCCGGGACATGAACAGTATACCAGAAATATGGCGGTGGGGGCTTCTTTTGCGGATCTTGCGGTTCTGCTTCTGGACGCGGAAAAAGGCGTGCTTGTCCAGACGAGACGCCATGCGAGAATCTGCAGGCTGATGGGAATCCGGTATTTTGTTTTCGCGGTCAATAAGATGGATCTGGTGGATTACAGGCAGGATGTGTTTGAGAAGATCGCGGACGATATCAAAGAGCTGAAAACAGAACTTGGGATGGAACATTCCGTGATCATTCCCGTCTCCGCCACGGAAGGCGATAATGTCACAAAAAAGGGAACGAAAATCCCATGGTACGGCGGTCCGGCGCTGCTTGATTATCTGGAAAACATTGATATTGAGGAGAATACGGAGGAAAATGGCTTTTATCTCCCGGTACAGAGAGTATGCAGGCCGGATCATGATTTTCGGGGATTTCAGGGGCAGATTGAATCCGGCAGACTGGCGGTGGGAGATGAGATCCAGGCGCTGCCCGGAGGAGAGAAGGCAAGGGTCCGGGAGATTTACCGGACGAATCAGGCAGTTGACCGGGCGGTGGCCGGCGATCCGGTGACAGTCACCCTGGATAGGGAGATCGATATCTCGCGCGGAAGCGTTCTGATCCGGGATCTGGAGATTGCTCCTGTAAATCAGCTCACGGCGGATATTCTCTGGATGGACTCGCAGGAGCTGAAAGAAGGAAATAATTTCTTTATCAAGATTGGCACGGTGCAGATTCCGTGCACGGTATCGGAAATCCTGTACCGGACCGATGTGAATACCGGAGGGCGGATCAAGGCGAACCATCTGGCGAAGAATGAGCTGGGCGCGTGCAGGATCCGGCTGACGGACCGGATCGTCGCAGACCTGTTTGAGCATCACCGCACACTGGGCGAACTGATCCTGATTGACCGGATCAGCTTTATGACATGCGCCTGCGGCGTGATAAAAAACACGGAATATTCCAGAGGCAGGGAAAGCGGGAGCAGAAATCTCCGGAAAACGCTGTTCTCACAGAACGCGGTCGCCGTGGAGTTTGTCAGTGGAAGCGCGGTAAACAGGGAACTGCTGGAAAAAGCAGAGAGAAAACTGCTTTTGGCAGGGAAATTTGTGTATCTGTACGACGCTTCCGGTCTGACGGATTCCAGAGAGGACATCCGCGTGATCGGCAGCGTGACGGAGCATCTGACCGATGCCGGTGTGATCGTACTTCTGCTGATCAATGAAAAGCAGCGGACCCGGCTTCCTGGAAAGACGTCGCATTTTCTTTATGCGGCTGCTGACGCAGGCGAGGATGAGGAAAGCATCGTCGCCTTTATACAGAAGATATCGTCCCATGACGCGCAGGTCGCGACAAACGCGGATTATATTTAAATAAGGAAACAATAAACACAGCAGGGTAGTGTCAAGTAATCTATGAAAATCTGGAGCCAGAAAAAAGGCTCCGAAGAACCTTGAAAATTGCAGGTATAAT
>CANRIG010000124.1 GCA_947630595.1 uncultured Lachnospiraceae bacterium
CATAGTGCCGCTTGATACTTTTACCTACTACTTGCTCAAGGTAGGATTTATACCGCCCTTACGGGCGCACTCGGTTTCAACCAGAATCTGGTCTTGCCGGAGCCGGAGCCGCCGACAATCAGCACGTTCTTGTTCCTTGCCGTTTTCGGGTCCTTCGGCTTGCTGTTCATCGTGAGCCGTTCTGTCTGCGTCAGGATGATGTTGTTGGAAAATACCGGGTCGATATACGGTGCGATATCTGCGGCGGTCCCCCACCTTGCAGAACCGTATTCCATGCCGTGCCGGTACTTTTTGGCGTTCTTCTTTTTCAGCTGCACCGCAAGCCATACCCCGAAGCCGCACAGGACACCAAGAAACACATCCTGCGGAAGGAAACTGGGCCATGGGGTGGAAAACGCAGTATCCAGTCCCGCAGTAAGATGGAGCATCTTCTCCGAAAAACCCATGCCTTCTGACATCCTCCAGGCTGCGCCCAGCTTTGTGGCTGCCAGCCCCAGGATGGCATACGGCAGATTCAGAAGGACCAGGCGCTTTGTCCTGCTGTTTATCATCTCTCCCGCTCCTTCCGCCTTGTCCGGTCCGGCACTGCATGTTTCACAAGCTCCTTAAAGTGCGCCAGCCGCGTGAGGACAGAAGGGCGTGATGCTTTCCGGATTTTCCGTGTGGAATATTCCGTAAACGCTGCATTCAGGGCATCCGCGTCACGCGCCTTGAAAAAAATCAGGTATTTCGGCGGCGATGCTCTGGAGTCCTTTTTTACTGCATAATCTACCCCGTATTTGCGGGCGATCCGGTCAAAGCCCCGGATAGACGGGTCGCTTAGCTCTATGCTGGAAGCACCTTCTCCCTGTCCCACCAGCTCTTTCACCGTCTGTTTCCCTTTCGGTTTCACGGATGTTCCCCTGTCCCTCTGCCCTTTTCTCTCTTTTCTGTGCGCCATATACTTCAAGATTGCCGAGTGCAGAAGCCGGCCGGTAAATTTCGTCCCGCTCACGACCAGGGTCACACTCCTGTTTTCCACTTCCTCCTGCATCCTCCATTCACTCCTTTCCTTGCAAGTATAAAGTTATGGCAGTCAGCTGCCGTACATGTCGTGGTTTACAAGTGACGAATAGTAATTGCTGATTGTGGCCGGAGCGTTGAACAGGACCGTCAGCAGGTACTGCTTGATGTTCTTCACCTTTGTCGTGTTCTCCCTCAGACAGGAAAGTACAAACTGGATATGCCCCGGCCCCAGCTTCAGAAACCGGGATTTTACCAGCTCATGAGGCAAATCGCTCCCGGCTACCCGTATATGCTCCCGCCGCGCGCTTACCACCTCGACCATCAGTTCCACAATCTCGTCGATCAGTTTCCGGTCGCACTGGTAATCCGTTAAAAGAATGTCATAGCCAATATTTTCACGAATCAGATCGCGGTATGCCTGCACTTCCTCCGCTGAGGCGCATTTCCTTCCCTTCCTATCCGGCAGCCTGCCCAATGTATCCCTTGCCCCGGGAAAGAAAGGAACGGTATGATCCGTACTTTGTCTCTCTGTATTTTGTTCTTCTGTATTTAATTGCGTGGGATTTTCCGGCAGCGGGTTTCCCGTCATCGGTTTCTCCGTCACCGGGTTCTCCGTCATCGGGTTTTCCGACGACGGGTTCCCCAACAGCGGCTGTTTCCCTTTTTCCTCCATTCCGTCCCGGTTCTCTGCCGGGCGTTCATAAATGACATATTCATTCCCGCTGAATTTCCCTTTTGCATCGGTTGTCTGGCGCCGCCTGATATAGCCGGCTCTTTCCAGCTCATTCACGGCGGAACGGATTGCGTCCTTGCTCTCCCGGTTAATGCCTGCCAGTCCCGTGAGGGTATAATCCCAGTCCTCCGGCAGGGACAGCATCTGCGACAATAGTCCTTTTGCCTTTAAGGACAGCCGTCTGTCCCGCAGATGGCAGTTGCTCATAACGGTGTAATCCCGCGTTCGTTCCACACGAAACACAGCCATTAACTTCACCTCTTTCAAAAATGAGCGCAAAAAACTGCAGGCTCCATGAAGCCGCAGCTATTTCCAATATCATGTATCATCCAAAAACTTATGCTCTTAATTTACGCCGCTCCGCAAGTGTCCTGAAACTATTCCAGCGGTCAGTATGTTCTTTCATTTCTTTACAGAAATATCGTGGAACGCAGCCGTTCCCTTCATCTGTCATGGTCCTTTTGGAGCTTTTTTCTCTGCCACTGTTCCAGAAGCCGTATGATGGTTTCTTCCATCCTCCGCGGCGTATAGTTCTGAGGAAAATATTTCCGCAGGGTGTCGAAAGAAAACGTTATTTTATCAATATCGTTTTTCTTTTCCTCTGACAGAATCGCCAGCATGACGTCTTCCGTGAGCTTCCCTGCCTGGCTGAATTTCTTCATGCGCTGTGCCTGAGACAAAGATGGCGTGGCC
This sequence comes from uncultured Lachnospiraceae bacterium, assembly GCA_947630595.1. Classification (GTDB taxonomy): domain Bacteria; phylum Bacillota; class Clostridia; order Lachnospirales; family Lachnospiraceae; genus Choladousia. The sequence goes on from CANRIG010000124.1 coordinate 2,432, forward strand.
TGCTCTGAGTTAATCGTTTCCAGAAGCCACTCCTGTTCTTCCGGTTTTAAAAATGATACCTCATATGCCGGATTGAGCGCCATCTTCTTCTCATCGACCAGATCAAGAAGAGGCGGGATCAGTTCTGTGAGCCGGATATATCGTTGAATTTGGTTTTTACTCTGTCCTATTTGTTCTGCCAGTATATCCCGTGATTTCTTTCCGTCCAACTTGTGCCCGATTTGGGCACAAGTTAAGTCCACCCGTTCCCCCTGATGTTTCATCGCTTCCAGCTTCATCTTAAATGCAAAAGCACGCTCACTCGGCAGAAGCTCCTCCCTCTGCAGGTTGCTGTCAACCATAATGATCGTAGCCGCATCATCATCCAGTTCACGGACAATCACCGGCATTGTCTCTTTCCCGGCAAGCTCGCACGCATGGTGTCGGCGGTGCCCGGAAACCAGCTCATACCCTCCATTTGGGTCCGGCCTTGCTATGGCAGGAACCAGAATACCATACTTCCGGACGCTATCCACCGTATCCATCATTGCGTCATCGTCCCTGACCTTGAACGGATGGTTCTTAAAAGAATGAAGCTGCGATAAGGGAATCTCCATAACTTTTTCACGGCGATCCTCTAATCGGCTCTCTTCTGTGGAAAACAAGTCATCGACTGATGCCAGCTTTACCTTTTGCGCGCTGCTTTTCAATCTTCAATACCTCCTTCGTCAGGTTTTGATACGCTTCCGCTACTTTCCCGCCTGGGTCATGGGCATAGATGCTCTTTCCTTCCGCACTGCTTTCCTTCGTCCGGACAGAATGCGGAATCTCCGTGTCAAAGACCCTGATCCTGCTGCCATAGGTATCCCTGAGCAAAGCACTGATCTCTTTTGCAAAGTTTGTCCGAGTATCTACCATCGTAAGCAGGATTCCGTCAATCTTCAGGCCCGGATTGATCTGCCTGCGGGCTTTGCCCACTGTAGATAACAACTGTTCCAACCCCTTTGCCGGAAGATATTCCGCCTGAACCGGAATCAGTACCCGGTCTGCCGCAGCAATCGCATTGACTGTGAGCATTCCAAGAGACGGCTGGCAGTCGATCAGAATATGGGAATAATGATATTTCACTGTATTCAGATACTGCCGCAGGATCGTTTCCCGGCTCATGGCATTTACAAGAGAAACCTCCATGCCAGATAACTGAATGTCTGCCGGCATAAGGTCAACTCCTTCCGGGTGCTGCATGGTGCCCTCCCGTGGCAAGATTGGTTCGTCTGTCAAAATCTTTTTTAAAAGGTCGGTAAGGGTCACCGGAAGCCTGTCCGGCTGCGGGTTGCCCAGTCCAATCGTCAAGCTGGCCTGCGGATCAGCATCCACCAGCAATACTTTCTTCCCTGCTTTCGCCAGGCCGATGCCTAAGTTGATGCAGGTCGTCGTTTTTCCGACGCCTCCTTTCTGATTTGAAACTGCAATAATCTGTGCGTTCAATTCTCATTCCTCCTTAGTTTTCTTGAAATAAAATAAAGCCATCCCGAAAACAAGGAATGGCCGGTAAAACTGGGCATGAAAAAACCGTTTACACGGTGCAAACGGTCCCTCATTATGTATTACATTTTATACAAGGCAATATTCTTTTACAGTCCCTGGAAATACTTCAACCAAATCTTTACAAATTTCAGGTTCATCTTTAAAAACCTCCATCCACACAGAAAAAAATCCTAATGCTGATGCTAGTTGAAGAAGCATTTGCCGGAAACTATCCCGCTCTGGCGAATTCTTAACTTTTTCCCAATTCTCTTTAGTTATTCTTGCAGTATTAAAGGCTTCTCCTCGCTTAATAAACCTTTTGTCTTTATCTTTAGGTTCCTGTGGGATATTTCCTAAATTGATTAAACTGTATAAATTCGTAGCCTTACTCCTAGTTTCCTGATCATCACAATATTCATTCACCTGCGGGATTCCATCCTCATACGTGAAAGCTTTAAATGTGTTGTCTTCGTCCGGCCATATATAAAGGCCCTTATTCCCCGACTCAATTATATTACTTTTTCTTGTATTACAGTATTTACAGGATAGCAATAGATTATCCCATGCCAGCAGGCTTCCATCCTTAGACTTTGATATCCTATGCTCAACTTCTGGAACATGTGCAATCGGAAATTCACAGTACGAACAATATGCCCCTAATCTTTCCTCCAAATATGGCTCTGCATCCGAATACACCTTAAACTTAATGTTCGGGGTATCTCCTTTGTTTACTGGCCGCATAAATTTATCCCTCTATTTCTGTTTTACGAACTAAATAGTTCTGTTCCAACAGTGCGCAGTATGCTGGATTATCACTATATTTTGAAGATACTAAATCAAGCTGCTCTTTTATTTCATTCAAATCTTTTGCCGAAGATACATTCTTTAATTCCTCGAAATACTGCTTTGCAAGCTTATACATAGTCTCTTTTTTCTCACTGTACCTTGCAAACTCTACGCCCATAATATCAGCAGCGATATCTTCAATACTTACACCTGAATATTCCGCTTCTAATTCCGCATCCACTATTTTTAGCTCTCCATTTTCCAAAGCTTGAATAATGAATGGAGAATGCGTAGCGCATACAAACTGAACCTTTGGGAATAATTCCTTCAGTATACGTACAATTCGTCTTTGCCACGTTGGATGCAGACTTAGATCCAATTCATCTATTACAACAATACCTGGCGTAATTTTAAGTGTATCGGTTCCCAAATACGGATTAAGTACACACATACGCGCTGCAATATCCGATACAATTTTTATAACATTTCTGTACCCGTCACTTAATTCAGAGAATTGGATGATCGTTCCATCTTCATTCCGTTGGGCAATCTCTCCAAAACGGGAAGAAAAAAAGATTTCCTGATTTGGCTCCAATTCTTCAGTAAAGCAATGCTGTATCGCTTTCATAATGACTGAATATGCAGGAAATGGCTCTTTTCTCTTTTCTTCCGTCTCCAGATTAGCCAGCAATCTAAGATAATCAAAAGCAAACTGCGAACTTCTCTTACCGTCCAAGCACCTTTGATATGCTTCCATCCTCTGTGGTATTTTTTCCATTTTCGCACTTTGCTTATTTTCATTCCAAAGACGTGCAGAACTTAAATATAAAACTAATGGGAAAATCAGATCTTTATCTTCTCCAGCAGCCGTTTTAATTTTATTCTCCCATTTTACCACATCTACCTGCATGGGATTCTTTCCGGCAAATTTTGTCCTGCTGCCCGTTTTTTCTAGAATTCTTCTATAATCTTTAACATCAGCCTTTTCATCCTGAAATCTCCAGTACAGCTTGCCACCTACTGAACATGGATATTGCGGAGTCGTGGGAGCAGTCACATAGTCATTATCAACCGTACTCGTTTTCAAATGCACGTCTGACTCAGATATGTTAAATACATAACGGCTCGGTACGTATTCCTTGAATGCTGCCAAGTATGCACCTAGCAAAATATTTATTGATTCCAAGATCGCCGTCTTTCCTGATCCATTTTTCCCAATGAACACATTCATTGATCGGTTCAATTTGAATGTTTTATCAACGAATTTTCTGAAATTTGATAAGGATACTTCTTCAATGTAAAATTCCCGCATGACCCTTCCTCCCAAAACAGCCATCATTTTACAAAATTTTATGGCCAATCCTTATTTTCCAATTAATGAGCTATTTCATATCTTCAACATTTCTCATATATATTATACTTTAATCTGCACGCAAATACAATGCAAACTATCTTTTCTTCAATTTCTGTTTCCATCGGCAGTTACTGTTCAGAGGTCAGCTTGAATAAAGAAAACCGATGGAGTAGACTTATTTCAGTCAGGAGCCATCGGTTT
>CANRIG010000125.1 GCA_947630595.1 uncultured Lachnospiraceae bacterium
AAAATGTATAATTCCCATAACCCTCGTAAAATCAGCCGATTTATTTATTTTAATTATTCTTCATGAAACAACCCTGTACGGTTTTTGCTCCCGCATTTTACCGCCATTTTATACGCGGATGCGCAGCTGCTTTCCTGGCGCGCAAAAAAAGCAAGCGGTTTCATTAAGAAGCAGCTTGCTTTCCCTTTTGATTTTCAGGTTCAAACAGCAGACGCCTGTCCTGAACAATATTCGTTTTCCAATCTCGGATTCCCCGCGGTATTCTCCCTTTCCATTTTTCTCTCACTCAACCCCGGTCAAACAGAATCGTAGAGCAGTACCGTTCCCCGGTATCGGGCGCGAGACAGACCACGTTTTTGCCTTTGCCCAGCTTTTTCGCCAGCTGCAGCGCGCCCCAGACGTTGGTGCCCGCTGAAATGCCGGCCAGGATTCCCTCCTCGCGGGCCAGCCGGCGGGCCGTCGTCAGGGCCTGCTCGTCGCTGACAATGATGACTTCGTCGTAAATGCCGGCGTCAAAATTGGGCGGGACAAAGCCGTCGCCGATCCCCTGCTGAAAATGGCTGCCGATCGGGCCGCCGAGCAGCGCCGGGGCGTTTTCCACCTCCAGCACCGCGATGTGGACGGCGGGATTTTTCTCCCGCAGGGCGCGGCCGATGCCAGAGATCGTGCCGCCGCTGCCGTAGCCGGAGCAGAAGCCGTCAATCGTGAGGCCCTCCATCTGCTGCAGAATCTCGCGGCCGGTCTTTTCATAATGAACCGCCGGATTGTCGGGATTTTCAAACTGCTGCGGGACATACACCTTCGGGTCCTTTGCCGCCAAATCCAGCGCATACCGCAGGCAGTCGTTCACAGCTTTGCCGATGTCTCCCTCGTCGTGAATCAGGACCACCTCCGCGCCGTACTGGGTGACCAGCATCCGCCGCTCCATGCTGACGGAATCCGGCATCACAATTTTCACCTTATAACCCTTGACCGCGCCCACCAGCGCCAGGCCGATGCCCTGGTTGCCGCTGGTCGGTTCGCAGATCACGGAATCCGGGTGGATTTTGCCCGCCCGCTCCGCCGCTTCAATCATATTGAGGGCGGTTCGGGTCTTCACCGAACCGCCGATGTTGACCGCCTCGTACTTGACAAACACGTCGGCATCGTCCGGGCCGGTCATACGGTTGAGCCTGATCAGCGGCGTATTGCCTACCGCTTCAAGAATGTTGCTGAAATACATGGATGACAGCCTCCTGCGTAAGAATAGATACGAGATGGCGGGGTCAAAAGTCATAAACCACGATGCGCTTGCGCAGGAGTGGTTTTATGGTTTTATGACTTTATGACCCGCCCAAACATGAGGAAGAAATGGGGCAGGGGCCCCATGAATTCCGAATGTTGGGCAGGATTGTGGAAGTGCGAAGCACGGAACAATCCGTATGGCATCGTTTGATCTAAGCATCATGATATAAACGTATGAAAATTTATTATGAAACAAAATTCACATTTTTCTCCGCATTGTATTCATGCTGTTTTTTCTCCGCCGCCTTGTGTCCGACCGCAATCGCGACCTCAAAACCATATCCCTCCGGAATCTTCAGAACATCCGCAAAATAATCTTTCCGCGCGTCGCGCATGGCGTCGCGGATGCAGCCGATGATCACGCTGCCAAGGCCCAGGCCTTCCGCCGCCAGCGCAATATTTTCCACGGCGATGCCCGCGTCGACCGGACTCCACGAAAAGCTCTTGTCGCCGCTCAAAAACAGCACCACCGGAGCCTCGTAGTAAAAATTGTGCGGCGGATTCTGGATGCCCGCCACTCCGTTTTTCTCTTTTTCAATCTCCGCAAGAACCGGATGGTCGCCCTCCACCACCGTGATGTGGATTTCCTGGCGGTTCGCCGCGGTGGGTGCCTGCAGACCGGCCCGAATCAGGCAGTCCAGTTCCTCTTTGGTGAGCTTTTCCGCCGTGTACGCGCGCGTGGAGCTTCTCTGTTCAATCGCATTTAATACGTTATTCATGAATATACCTCCTGTAAAATTTTTCCGCTACCAGTTTAACAACTTTACGGCCGCTCTGCAAGTATTTCGTAATCGGATGTCCCGCAAAGCCGTATCAGTTCCTGCAGAACCGCTCATCCGCTCAGACACCTTTCCGCAGTATTTCATGCGGCGCCTCGATCTCGTTCGCAATCGTGTGCTCCGTCAGCCCGGACAGCATTTTTATTCTGGCGTTCAGCATCGGCCTCATACAGTTCGGCACATGCTCCTGATGCGCCCGGTGAATTGCCACGCATTCCTTGCAGTTTCCGTGATAACGGCAGGCTTTTTTGCACGGACAATGATCTTTGTCCTTATATTCCTCGCGGAAGGCGGCGGCAAATTCCTCCTGCAACCGCAGCCCCTCCTGCCGGTTTCCTTTGTGAAACTGTTCCATCGCATCCAGTTCCTTCTGATTTCCTTCGATGATCATTCATCCGACCTCCTTCGCCCGTTTTCCCTCCTGCTTTTTTCATCCGACCAACCGCTGCCCTCTCCTGTTTTCTCACACATCATCCCGTGTTAATTTTCGAATCCAGTGACCGTAATTGACCTTGACAAACGCCGGCACGCATTTGAAAATCTGATCCGCATTCAGGCAGCAGAATACGGTCACCGGCGACGCTTTCACCACAAACGCCGCCACAAGCGAAACCGGGATGACAATGCCCCAGATGCTGATCAGGTCCATCTTGACCACAAACTGCGGGCTGCCGCCTCCGCGGATAATTCCGTTGTTGACCGGCATCTGGTAGGACATGCCCACGCAGATCAGGCTCTGAAGCATCAGGAAAATGTTGGCCAGCCGCTTGGTCTCGCCTGACAGATCGTACAGGCGCAGCACCGGTATCCGGAGCACAAACAGCAGCGCGCCCGACACGATGCCGATCGTCAGGAAAATCAGCTGCATTCTTTTTGCATATTCTTTCACAAGGTTGATCCTGCCTTTGCCGATGGTCTGGCCGATGATCACCGACGCCGCGGAGGAAGCGCCGACCGCCATGGATTTCAGCAGCAGAAACAGCGTCGAGGAAATGCTGCTGGCGGCGATCGCGTTGTCCGACATATGCCCGAGGATCATGGTCTGCACCGCATTGTTCAGGCCCCAGAGACCCTGAACCACCAGCATAATCCACACCGTGCGGAAGTAATCCGCCCTGAGGCCGCGGTTTTCGTGCCGCAGATCCCCCGGCCGGAAGGTCAGCCTGTGCGTTTTCCCGGCCGCATAAATGAGAACCACCAGACACTCAAGGATTCGCGCCGTGAGCGTCCCGACAGCGGCGCCGCGGATGCCCAGCTGCGGCGCGCCGAAACGTCCGTAAATCAAAACGTAATTGATGCCGCAGTTGACGAAAAACGTCATCACCGACATGTACAGCGCAATCCGCACCATCTCCGCGCACCGCAGCGCGGCCTCCATCACCGTGGTGACCGCAAAAAACAGATAGGTGAAGCGGATGATATTCAGGTACTGCATCCCTTCCGCGATAATTGATTCATTATCTGTGAATAATTTCAATATGTGATGCGGGAACAGGCTCACGGCGGCAAACAGCAGCACGGCAAACGCCAGTCCTGTCCGCAGCGCCGTGACCGTGATCTTCTTCACCGGTCCGCCCTGATTTCTGCCCCAGTACTGGCTGCCGATCATCACAATGCCTTCGCCCGCAGCCATCACAAGCTGCTGGAAAACAAACTGAATCTGGTTCACCGCCGCTGCGCCGGAAAGCGCGGTCTCGCTGTAGCCACCGAGCATGATGTTGTCCGCCAGATTGATGCTGATCACCACGATATTCTGCAGCATCAGCACGATACTCAAAGAAAAAAACGTTCTGTAAAATTCCTTTTTAGACATACCGGTTCAGAATCTCCCGCACCGAACCCCAGTAAGCGCTTCCAAACAGATTCAGGTGGTTCAGCAGATGATACAGATTGTACAGCTCCCGCCGCTCCCGGTATCCGCTGTCAATCCGGTTGATTTCACAATAAGAGTCATAAAAGGCGGCCGGATAACCGCCGAACAGTTCCGTCATCGCCAGCTCCGCCTCAAAATGCCCGACATACGCCGCCGGGTCGAGAATCCATGCCTTCCCGTCCGGCCCGCAGACCACATTGCCGCTCCACAAATCGCCGTGAATCAGCGACGGGAACTCCGGCTCCGTCAGCCAGGCGTCCAGGCGGTCCGTCAGTATTTGCCACTGCCTGCACATGCCGGCGTCAAAATACCGTTCCGCCATCCTGATCTGCGGAATCAGGCGGCAGTCCCGGAAAAAGGAAATCCAGTCCGCTTTCGGCGTATTGATCTGCGGCGTCCGGCCGATATAATTGTCCTCCGAGAACCCGAACGGCAGGGCTTCCCCTCCGGCAAGCGCCGCGCAGTCCGCCCGGTGAAGTCCCGCCAGCTCCCGTCCGAACAATTCCCAGTACCGGTCCGCTTTCGGCGCCGCTTCCAGGTAATTCATCAGCAGGAAGGAAATGCCCCGTCCCTGATCCGTTCCGACCGCAAGCGCCTCCGGCACCCCGATCGTTCCCGTTTCCCGCAGGGCCTTCAATCCCTTTGCTTCCGCCTCAAAAAACGATAAATTATTTAATGTGTTGCATTTCAGGAATACCGGCGCGCCGTCTGATAAAGACAGGCGGTACGACTGATTGATGTCGCCGCCGTACACCGGCCGTTTCCCGGCAATCTGCCGGTTCTCCCCAAACAGCGCTGAAATCGCCTCATCCAGTGAACTTGCTTTTAAAAGCTCCATATCCTTTTGTCTCCGTCCCGTATCGGTTTCATCCGTAATCCGGTTATACATTATATCACCACTCTTTGCAGCGCGCTACGGCATTTTCATATCCGGGGCACTTTTCTCATAAATATAAAACAAACGCCTGCCTTGCCGAAAACGCGCAGGGAATCAGGAGGCATGCGGTGAATTATATCTGGGGTGTCATGATACTGACGGGAATCATATTCGGAACGCTGAACGGGCAGGTGGACGCGGTCTCCGACGCGCTTCTCTCCTCCTCCCGGGAGGCTGTGACTTTATGCATCACCATGCTGGGCGTGATGGGCCTGTGGTGCGGCCTGATGGAAATCGCCGGGGACGCCGGCCTCGTGCGGGCCGTTTCCAAAAAAATTCAGCCGCTGATGCGGTTTCTGTTCCCGGATATTCCCCGGGAGCATCCGGCCTTCGAGCATATCACCATGAACTGTGTGGCGAATTTCCTGGGACTCGGGTGGGCGGCGACTCCGGCGGGATTAAAGGCGATGGAGAGCCTGGCAGAATTGGAGGAAGAACGGAGGACGGCAGAAGAAGCACAGACTTTAGGCAGATATCAGGCGAAGGAAGGACACACACGAAAGGCGGAGGAAAGACATACGCGAAGAACGGAGCGCAAAGGTCAGGCACCGCAAATGCATGAAGCGATAGGAACTGCACTGCAAAATGCCGGCCCGGCAGCCGGCCTGCATACAAAACACAGGCGAAAAAAACGCGCCATGCCCCGCGGCGTGGCGAGCAATGAGATGTGCACATTCCTGATTCTGAATATTTCTTCGCTGCAGCTCATCCCGGTCAGCGTCATCGCCTACCGCGCGCAGTACGGCAGCGTGAATCCGACGGCAATTGTCGGCCCGGGGATCGCGGCCACAGCGGTGAGTACGGTGGTAGCGGTGGTGTTCTGCAAGGTGATGGATCGGAAGCGGAGGGCGTGAGGCTCCTCGCTTTTTGTATATATAGCAAACGCCAAATATATGTTCCGTTTGCTACAGTCCCTCCGGGGGATGCGCACGAATTTGCACCAGAAATATGCTGCTTACGCAGCGCAAATTCGGCGCGGGAAACGAGCAAAACGAAAATCGTTTTGTCGTTTCCTATAATAGTTTAGACGTAAACATACCTTTTTTGTATGAGATCGAGTTTTCACAGTATTGTCATATTAAATTTGATAAAAACTGTTTAAATTTGATAAAAACATGTTATAATGGTTAAAAATATGGGGTAGTGTCAAGTAATCTATGAAAATCTGGAGCCAGAAAAAAGGCTCCGAAGAACCTTGAAAATTGCAGATATAAT
>CANRIG010000126.1 GCA_947630595.1 uncultured Lachnospiraceae bacterium
AAACCGATGGCTCCTGACTGAAATAAGTCTACTCCATCGGTTTTCTTTATTCAAGCTGACCTCTGAACAGTAACCTTAAATTGAATACACAGCGTTAAGAAACCTCGTTCGACACAAAAGTTTCAGTCGCGAATGTCGAAAATTATATTTTTTACGAAGTTTCCGACTTGCAAGTCTGAAACTATTGACTTCCCCAAATTTTCGGGTATAATGATAGATAAGAAAACGGGGAGGTGCGTCATGGCGGAACTGATCAATCGCCCGGAGTATTTAAAGCAGCTCATTCAGAACAGGGATGTGGATCTGGTCAAGATTGTCACCGGCATCCGCAGGTGCGGAAAGTCCTCGCTGCTGGATTTGTTTCACCGGTATCTGTCGGATCACGGGGTGGATGACCGCAATATCATCCATATGAATCTGGAATCCCTGCGATATCGCGACCTTTCCGATTATCTTGCTTTCTATGATTATGTCAGCGAACGCATTTCGAAGACCGGGAAGACTTATCTGATATTTGACGAGCTTCAGGCTGTGGAACACTGGGAAAAGGCCATTGAGTCGTTTCGCCTCGATTTTGATGTGGACATCTATATCACCGGCTCCAACGCTTACCTGCTTTCCACGGAATTTTCCACGCTGCTTTCCGGCCGGTATGTGGAAATCCGTATGCTGCCGCTGTCATTTAAGGAGTTTCTGACTTTCTATGAGTTTGCTCCTTCGGTCACGGCGGAAGAAAAGTTCCAGAGGTATCTGCAGTTCGGCGGGATGCCGGTTCTGAGGGAATATCAGCTTAACGAGGCGAGAAGCAATCAGGCGCTGGAAGGCATTTATTCCACGGTCGTGCTGCGCGATATTCTCCAGCGCGGCAATCAGGCGGATCAGGGCATGCTGCAGAAAATTATGCTGTTTCTCTGCTCCAACATCGGCAGCATTACTTCGCCTAACAGCATCGGCAACGTTTTGTCCGGCGAAGGGAAAAATGTCGCAGGCAAAACGGTAGAGAAATATATTTCCATGCTGCGCAGCGCATTTATCATCTGCTCGGTCGGGAGATACGATGTAAAGGGCAAAAAGCTGCTGAAGACGCTGGAAAAGAATTACATTATCGATATGGGCTTCCGCAATATGCTGCTCGGCTACCGCGATGCGGACCGGGGGCACATCATCGAAAATATTGTGTTCCTGGAACTGATTCGCCGGGATTACCGCGTATACATCGGCAAGGTCGGAGAAACGGAAGTCGACTTTGTGTGCGAAAAGCCGAACGATAAGCTGTACATTCAGGTGACGGAAAGCATGCAGTCGCCGGAAACCCGCGAACGGGAACTGCGGCCGCTGCGCATGATACCGGACAACTACGAAAAGATCGTATTGTCCATGGACAGAAGCTATATCAATTCTTACGACGGCATCCGGTCTCTCTGTCTGATCGACTGGCTGCTGTCCTGACCAACGGGCTCCCCGCCGGGCGGCCGGGGCTGCCTATTCCACACGGATTCCAAACAGCCGACGCAGGCCCCAAAGAAGCGCGGCGAAGAACCGCAATAGCACAATTTTGGCACAAAAATCTCCTGTTCCAGTGCGGGAGATTTTTCTTTTAGTTAAAAATTTACAGATTATCGCAAACATGTCCAGACTTCCTTGTGCTAAAATACAACTATCCTGAAATGAAACCATAATAAATAAGGAGGAAAAAAACATGAGCAAGAAAATCTTAGTAGCAATCGCAGCAGCTACGATGCTGGCAGGCCTTGGCATGACGGTATGCGCTGAGGGCGAGACCATCGGCGTTGCAATGCCGACGCAGGATCTCCAGAGATGGAATCAGGACGGCGAGAACATGAAAGCACAGCTTGAGGAGAAAGGCTACACCGTAGACCTTCAGTACGCAGGCAACGACGTTCAGACCCAGGTTTCCCAGATCGAGAACATGATCGCAAACGGCGACCAGCTTCTGGTTATCGCTTCCATCGAGGGCGATTCCCTTGGCACCGTTCTGGCAGCGGCAAAAGAGGCTGAGATTCCGGTAATCGCTTACGACCGTCTGATCATGAACACGGATGCGGTTTCCTACTATGCAACCTTCGATAACTATCTGGTAGGCAAGACGCAGGGCGAGTACATCGTAGACGCTCTTGATCTTGAGAACCAGGATGGCCCGTTCAACCTTGAGATGGTAACCGGCGACCCGGGCGACAACAACGTAAACTTCTTCTTCGGCGGCGCTATGGACGTCCTTCAGCCGTACATCGACGAGGGCAAGCTGGTTGTTCCGTCCGGACAGATGACCAAGGACGAGGTTGCTACTGCTGCATGGGATACCGCTACCGCTCAGTCCAGATTTGAGAACATCCTGTCCTCTTACTATGCAGACGGCACGAACCTTGACGCTGTGCTCGCTTCCAACGACTCCACGGCTCTCGGCGTTGTGAACGCTCTGGCTGCAAACTACACGGGCGAGTACCCGATCATCACCGGTCAGGACTGCGATATCGCAAACGTTCCGCACATTGTTGACGGCACACAGGCTATGTCCGTATTCAAGGATACCCGTACACTGGCAGCTCAGGTTGTCGAGATGGTTGACGCAATCATCACGGGCGCTGAGGTACCGGTAAACGATACCGAGACCTATGACAACGGCACGGGCGTTATCCCGTCCTACCTCTGCGAGCCGGTAGCTGTTACGGTTGACAACTACAAAGAAATGCTGATCGACTCCGGTTACTACACCGAGGACCAGATTCAGTAAGGCAGACGGCTGAAAATGTGAGAGGGACTGCGCGAGCGGTCCGGGGCTTTTACAGTAAGTGACATTTTGACAGGCGGGCTTTTTCGCCCGCCTGTTGTTCTATGATGTATCAAAAGTCTGGAGGGAGCAATTTTGGCAAAGATACTGTTGGAAATGAAAAATATCACCAAAACATTCCCTGGAGTGAAAGCACTTGACAACGTGAATCTGCAGGTGGAGGAGGGCGAAATCCACGCGCTGGTCGGAGAGAACGGGGCAGGGAAATCGACCCTGATGAACGTGCTTTCCGGCATCTATCCGTACGGCTCCTACGAGGGAGACATCATCTACAACGGAGAGATCTGTAAATTCCACCACATCAAGGAAAGTGAAGAAAAAGGGATTGTGATTATCCACCAGGAGCTGGCGCTGATCCCGTACATGACGATCGGCGAAAATATGTTCCTGGGCAATGAACGCGGAAAAAAGGCCGCCATCGACTGGGACGAGACATACGGTCTGGCGGCTCAATATATGCAGCAGGTGGGCCTGACGGAGTCCCCGCGGACGCTGATCAAGGACATCGGCGTCGGCAAGCAGCAGCTTGTGGAGATCGCCAAGGCGCTGGCGAAGCATGCGAAGCTGCTGATCCTCGACGAGCCGACCTCGTCGCTGAACGAGTCCGATTCGCAGGCGCTGCTGGACCTGCTTCTGAAATTCAAAAAAGAGGGGATGACCTGCATCATCATCTCCCACAAGCTGAATGAGGTCTCCTACGTGGCGGACAAGATCACGGTCATCCGCGACGGCTCCACGATCGAGACGCTGACCAAGGGCGTGGACGACTTCTCCGAGGACCGCATCATCAAGGGCATGGTCGGCCGCGAGATCGCGGACCGTTTCCCGAAGCGCCCGGGCGTGAAGATCGGCGAGGTCAGCATGGAGGTTGAGAACTGGACCGTGCACCATCCGATCTACAGCGAGCGCAAGGTGGTGGACGGCGTTTCCATCAAGGTGCACAAGGGCGAGGTGGTCGGCATCTCCGGCCTTATGGGCGCGGGCCGCACCGAGCTGGCAAAGAGTATTTTCGGCAAGAGCTATGGCACCAACATCAGCGGCAGACTGAAGCTGAACGGGCAGGAGGTCCACCTGAAGAACGCGCGCGACGCGATTCATCACAAGCTCGCGTACGTGACGGAGGACCGCAAGGGCGACGGCCTGCTTCTGAGCAACCCGATCAAGATCAACACCACGCTGGCGAACCTGGAAGCGGTCAGCGACGGCGTGGTCATCGACAAGGACAAGGAATATGCGGTCGCGGTGGAGTACAAGGACAAACTGAAGACGAAGTGCCCGACCGTGGAGCAGAACGTCGGCAACTTAAGCGGCGGCAACCAGCAGAAGGTGCTGCTGGCGAAGTGGATGTTCGCCGACCCCGATATTCTGATTCTTGACGAGCCCACCCGCGGCATCGACGTGGGCGCGAAATATGAGATTTACTGCATCATCAACGACCTGGTGGCGGCCGGCAAATCAGTGATCATGATTTCCTCGGAGCTGCCGGAGGTGCTGGGGATGTCAGACCGGATTTACGTCATGAACGAGGGCAAAATCGCCGGCGAGCTGACGCAGGCGGAGGCGACGCAGGAGAAAATAATGGCGTGCATTCTGAGATCAAGCAAAGGAGAGTAAGCAATGGATAGCGTAAAAGTAAAGAGTTTTATACAGAAATATACGATGGTGCTCGTTCTGGTGCTCGTCATGCTGTTCTTTACGTGGGGCACACAGGGCAAGATTCTTTTCCCGCAGAACATTACGAACCTGATTTCACAGAACGCCTACGTGTTTGTGCTGGCGACCGGTATGCTGCTGTGCATCCTCACCGGCGGCAACATTGACCTGTCCGTCGGCTCGGTGGTCTGCTTTGTCGGCGCGGTGGGCGGCGTCCTGATGGAGAACATGGGCGTTCCGATCGCGGCGGCGGTCATTCTGATGCTGCTTCTGGGCGCGCTGATCGGCGCATGGCAGGCATTCTGGATTGCGTTTCTGCGCATTCCGCCGTTCATCACCACGCTGTCCGGCATGCTGGTGTTCCGCGGACTTTCCAATATCGTGCTCGGCGGCAAGACGCTCCCGATTAAATCCGAGACCTTTACGGTGCTCTTCGGCGGCGGCGCAAACTGCTACGTGCCGGATATCCTGGGCGGCGGCGATGGCATAAACCGCGTGGCGGTGGCCGTGGGCGCGGCTGCCTGCATCATCTACATACTGGTGACGGTGCGCGGCCATATAAACCGCAAAAAGAAAGGCTATGAAGTCGGCAACGTCGGCGCCATGTACCTGAAAATGATCATCATCTGCGCGGCGATCATGTTTGTCTCCGTGAAGCTGGCGCAGCACAAGGGCATTCCGACCTCCCTCGTCTGGGTGCTGATCGTCGTCCTGATTTACGGCTACATCACCAGCAAGACCACCGTCGGCCGTTATTTCTACGCGGTGGGCGGCAACGAGAAGGCGACCAAGCTCTCCGGTATCAACACCGACATGGTGTACTTTATCGCTTACACCAACATGGGCCTGCTGGCGGCTCTGGCCGGCATGCTGACGATCGCCCGCATGACCAGCGCGCAGCCGACCTACGGCCAGAACTATGAGATGGATGCAATCGGCTCCTGCTTCATCGGCGGCGCTTCCGCATACGGCGGCATCGGTACGGTTCCGGGCGTTATCATCGGCGCTCTGCTGATGGGCATCATCAACCAGGGCATGTCCATCATGGGTACCGACCAGAACATGCAGAAGGTGGTCAAGGGCCTTGTGCTGCTGGCGGCGGTTATCTTCGATGTGGTCAGCAAGAAGAAATCCAACTGATCCGTCATGCGCCTGTGATCTGCGGCCGAAGCGGGCGCGCACCGGAATCCGGAGCGGATTTCTGTATGCAGAATGAATAACCGGAGTCCGTTTTCGGGCAGAATTTTGTGAAAAATATGGAAATCACCGCAGAATGCATGAAATCTGCTTGATTTTTGAGAGCGGATGGAGTATTTTAAAGACAGGTGACAAGGGCGTTCCACATAGACAAATGCTGGAATGCCCTTTTTGCATAATCTGTCAGGAAAAGAGGAGAATAGTGTGAAGACGTAAAGTAGGACCAGAAGCATAACGAAAGAAGCGCCAGGAACTGCCGCTTTTGAGTG
>CANRIG010000127.1 GCA_947630595.1 uncultured Lachnospiraceae bacterium
AAGAGAAATTTGACAAAAAAATACCGCATTTCTGCGGATTGCGGGGATTTTATTCAGTTACAAGTGTCGAAGACCCGGCTGCTGACCGACACCGTGAATACGCCCGGCTGGATCGGATGGGATTCCTGGGATCTCGGCAGATGCGTGGATTTCGGCTGGTTTCCGCGGGGAGGAGAAAGCGGCTGACAATCCGCAGCAAAAATTATAAAAAAAATCGGCGATTAGTTGCGTTACATGACTTGAAATTTTTTCAACTATCACCTATACTAATTATACTATGTTTTCAAAATTGCGAAACTGAATATGAGGAGAGATGGAATGAGAAGCTGGAAAGCCCTGATTGCAGGTTTTTTGATTTTCTGTCTGCTTCCCGTGTGGCCCGGCGCGCCGGTATCTGCCGACGAAGCCGGGGAGGAGTGGGAGGCGGAGGATCAGGCTCCTGATTCTGCATCCATTGCGATAGAGTCAAATGAAATTGAGGGCTGGCCGCAGGGTCCGGTGACGGAGTCGGCAGCGGCGGCGGTACTGGATATCGATACGGGGACGTTTCTCTACAGCAAAAATGCGGAGGCGACCATGTACCCGGCCAGCACGACCAAGATCATGACGGCGCTTCTGGCGGTCGAGAATTGTGATCTTGACGACGATATCACGTTTTCCGAGATCGTATACGATCTGGAGGAGGGAAGTTCGCATCTGGGAATTCAGGCGGGTGAGACGCTGAACCTGCGGGACGCCGTGTACGGGCTTATGCTGGCGTCCGCAAACGACATCGCGAACGGCATCGCCGAGTATATGGGCGGCAGCCTGAGCGGTTTTGCGGACCTGATGAACGCGCGGGCGGCGGAGCTGGGATGCGTCAACACCCATTTCGCCAATCCGCACGGCCTGTATCAGGACGAGCACTATACCTGCGCGCGCGACATGGCGCTGATTGCGGCGGCGGCGTATGAGAATCCGGTGTTCCGGGAGATCGTCGGCACCAGGGAATACACGATTCCCGAGACGAATCTGACGGAGGAGGAGCGTTCCTTTCTCAATCATCAGAAGATGATGCAGGAGGGCGAGGAATTTTACCGGGACTGGTGCACCGGCGGCAAGACCGGTTATACCTCGCAGTGTCTCAATACGCTGGTGACCTACGGGGAAAAGGACGGACAGCGGCTGGTGTCGGTGGTGTTCCGCGCCGAGGGCTCGGAGGTGGCCTACGCGGATTCCACGCGGATCCTGGAGTACGGCTTCGACGAGTTCTCCAATGTCACGCTGGACGATTACCATACCGGCCGTACGTTTTACGGGGTCATGGGGCTCGGGTATCTCGGCGACGCGGCGGAGCTTCAGTCGCCCGTCTGGATGCGGGAGCCGGTGACGGACGGCAGCGTGCGGATTACCCTTCCGGCGACGGCGTCCCCCGCGGACCTGACCTGCCGGCTTGCGTCCCGGTCGGGAGCTGAGCGGACGTTTTCCTATGAGTTTCACGGACATCCGGTGGGGACGGCGAGCGGCGTGTTCCGCCCGGTCTGGGTGCCGGCGCGGCCCGTTTCTGAGGGGAAGCAGGCGGCGCATGTGACGGTGACGGCGGATGAGGAAGCCCTGCAGCGCCACATTCAGGCCGAGAACCTGAACGAGGTGCTGGCGCAGACGGCCGAGATTTTCCGGAACGGATATCGCATATTCGCAGAGTATACGCAGGGCCATGCCATGACGGTGCTGGCGGGAGGCATGATTCTGATCGTGCTTTTGATTCTGTTCATCGTGGTGCTGGTGTTCCGATGTACTTCTGAATCCAGAATAAGAAGGCGCAGAAAACTAGAAGAACAAGAGAGAAAAAGACGGGAGGAGGAAATCGAGCAGATGACGACCGCCGAGATCGAAGCGGAGCTTCGGGCGGTTATGGAGCAGGAGCGCCTGCGGAGAGAGCAGGAGGAGCTCGCGCGGGCTGAGGCAGAGAGGGCTGCCGAGGAGGCCCGGATCATGGAGGAAAAGGCCCGGGAGACAGAACGACTGATCGACGAGCTGGAAAAAGAGCGCCAGGAACGCCTGGCGGCGAAGAAGAAATAAGGGATTGTGTAAATAATTATGCTGAAGAAGGGATGGGTAATGGTATGAACTGGGTTGCGCCAATCAAAGACGAAGAGACACTGGAAAAGTTCAAAGCGAAGCTGCGGGAGATGGACGACAAGTATTATATTATGTTTGAAATCGGTGTGGGGACCGGCCTCCAGCTTCAGGAGATTCTAAAATTCAAAAATAAGGATATCAGGGGGAAGGACACCATCGAGGCCAACATCGGCACCAAGAACATCAAGAGGACGTTCACGATTCCCGCTGACCTGAAAGAGATTATCGAGAAATATACCGAGGGAAAGGATCCGGACGCGTACCTGATCCTGGGCCATGCGAGCTCTCCGGCGGCGCTGTCGCGTGAGCAGGCTTACCGCGCGCTCAAAAGCGCGGGCAAG
Organism: uncultured Lachnospiraceae bacterium; assembly: GCA_947630595.1. Taxonomy (GTDB): domain Bacteria; phylum Bacillota; class Clostridia; order Lachnospirales; family Lachnospiraceae; genus Choladousia. The sequence continues at coordinate 2,463 of CANRIG010000127.1, forward strand.
AGCATGGGTCTGACCTCCATTGGCGCACAGACCATGCGCAAGACGTTCGCATGGCGCTACTACAAGGCGACGGGGGATATTTACTATCTCCAGAATCTGCTGAACCACGCGTCGCCCTCGATCACATACCGTTACATCGGGGAAAAGCCGAACGTGGAGGTTTATCTGCGGAAGATGACCCCCGAGGAGAACGAGCGCAGCCGCTATCTCCTATACAAAAACGGCAACGGAAAAAAGAGAATTGACGCGCTGAAAAGCGTGCTGACCGATATCAGCGACGAGATGGACAATCCGCTCAACAACGACGCCTACTACGGCAAGGTGGACTGCCTGCTCAAGGAGATGGAGGATCTCGTCGCGAACTTCAAACGGACCAAGTAAATCAGACGTTACATGCAGCAGGGGGCTGCCGGACAGCCCCCTGTATTTTTATGCCTGTGATTTTGTTCAGGAAATGCTCGAAATTTTTTCTTCGCCTGGGCCGCCGCGCATCCGGCGCTTGAGCTTGGCGCATTCCCGCTTCTCGCGAATCTCGCGCGCCTCGTCCGGCGAGATCAGCTTCATGGTCTTGATCGCGTAATAGCGGCTGTCCTGGGACTTGCGCAGGCGGATCTTCCCTTTCAGGTAGCCGTGGTCCTCGCAGTAGGCGAGGCAGAGGTAATTGCGGCTGCCGACCGGGAACCAGCGGATCTTTTTCTGCGCCGCCTCCTGGCATCTGTGGCAGACGGTGGAGGCGACGACGCGGTCTCGGATAGCCTGGTTTTTGGAAGAAAACGGTTTTGAGACGAATTTCGTGTAATCCTCGTAATTCAGATAAAATTCCTGCTTGCGGTTCCGCGGCGTATGATAGTAATCCACGGAAGAATTTTTCTGCACCTGCTGCGGGGTGAGGTTCTGCATGATCAGGGCCGTATAGTGGGCGTCGCTGAGCGCGCTGTGGAACGGGATGTTCTTCGGGATCTTCAGAAAATCGACGGCGTACTCCAGCGAATGCCGGCACTTCTCTTCCTCGAATACGATGCTGAATATCTTCTGGATGTCAAAATAAAGCAGCGGAAACGAAAACGGCGAGGGGATGGAGTGGTAGGCGAGATTCCGCTGCAGCTCCGTCAGATCGGCCGGCCCCCAGGTGCAGAAGGAAGCGTCCCCGCCGCACCATGCGAGAAAGTCCGCGATGACCTCCGGGAAAGTGCGGGCGTGCTCGAAGTCGATGGCGCGCAGGGAGACGATCTCCCGCGTCTTGTAATGGAGCCGGCGGTAGACCTGCGGCTTTACCACCTCGCGGAAGCGCCCGGATTCCTGAAAATTTTCATCCAGCCGCACCGCGCCGATCTCGATAATCTCAAAGGGAAGCTTCGCGATTTCCGCAGATTTTCCCTCCGGGCACTGGTTCCATTCCAAATCCAAAATGATATAATCCATGGGGTTTTCACCCTTTCCGTCGTGTTTCGCCGCGTCCGGCAGCCCGTCAGAGCGGCGGCGTATTGTGGATAGTATAACTGTTCCGGCAGGGTTTCGTCAAGATGTATAAGAAAATCGTAAATTTTCGTCATAATGACAAGATTTCGTCCGTAAATGTGCCTGTAGAAGTAGAAATGCCAAGGAGGCCCTGAAATTTTTGTGTAGTTCTGGTATGGCGGGAAAAAGGAAATTTTAGTATAATCTATTCATATTTAAAACCTAATCACAACAGGGAGGATTTAAAAATGGCAAGTTTATCGTTGTCTCATATCAACAAGACATATCCGAATGGGTTCGAGGCAGTAAAAGACTTTAACCTGGAGATCAAAGACAAAGAGTTTATCATCTTCGTAGGTCCGTCTGGATGCGGTAAATCCACCACGCTGCGTATGATCGCAGGTCTGGAGGAGATCACCAGCGGCGAGCTGAAGATCGGCGACAGAGTCGTAAACGACGTTGAGCCGAAGGACAGAGATATCGCAATGGTATTCCAGAGCTACGCTCTGTATCCGCATATGACCGTATATGACAACATGGCATTCAGCCTGAAGCTGAGAAAAGTTCCGAAGGCTGAGATCGACAAGATGGTAAGAGAGGCAGCGAAGATCCTTGACCTTGAGAAACTGCTTGACCGTAAGCCGAAGGCTCTTTCCGGCGGCCAGAGACAGCGTGTTGCTATGGGCCGTGCTATCGTCCGTGAGCCGAAGGTGTTCCTGATGGACGAGCCTCTGTCCAACCTGGATGCGAAACTCCGTGTGCAGATGAGAACCGAGATCTCCAAGCTGCATCAGAGACTGGGCGCTACGATCATCTACGTAACGCATGACCAGACCGAGGCTATGACGCTTGGTACGAGAATCGTCGTTATGAAAGACGGCGTCGTACAGCAGGTAGATACCCCGCAGAACCTCTACAACGCACCGGGCAACCTGTTCGTGGCAGGATTCATCGGATCCCCGCAGATGAACATGGTAGACGCTGTTGTCGAAGTAAAGGGCAGCGACGTATTTCTGAAGGTTGGTCCGACCAGCATCAAGCTTCCGGCTGCAAAGGCTGAGAAGGTAAAAGCTTACAATGGCAAGACCGTTATCATGGGTATCCGTCCGGAAGATATGAGCGACGACGCTGATAAGGTTGCAGCAGCGGGCGCAAGCGCACTGAATGCAAAGATCGAAGTTTACGAGCTGCTTGGTGCAGAAGTATTCCTGTACTTCACCGTTGAGGGCGCGAACTTCACCGCTCGTGTAAATCCGCGTACCACCACGAGAACCGGCGACACCGTTAAGTTTGCTCTGGACCTTGACAAGATTCATGTATTCGACAAAGAGACGGAGCTTACGATCACCAACTAAGTGTTCAGGAAGCTGCGGATTGATCTGTTCCGCGGCGTGAACATAAGAATGCAGGGGAATCGTCGAAAGGCGGTTCCCTTTGTTACTCTTACGATGCTTTCCGGCCCGTTCCATCCACTTCTTGTGAGCTGCGGACGCCGTTTCTACCATATATAGAGGCGGCGGAAAACCTTGAAAAATATTAAAAAAATGAATTGACAAGAGGGCATCGAATGGGTATAATGTTAAATGCGCTGTAAGGCGAGCATAATTTTACAGAGTAAAATGCATTCAGGAGAAATACTCAAGAGGCTGAAGAGGCGCCCCTGCTAAGGGTGTAGGTCGTTAACGCGGCGCGAGGGTTCAAATCCCTCTTTCTCCGTTTCATTCTTTCAGAAAAAAGAATGAAAAAAGTTGTTGACAAAGGATGCGAGCTGTGATATGATATCAGAGTTGCTCCGATAGAGACAACAAAGAACCTTGATAACTGAACAGTGAAACAACCTTGAAAAATTCTTAAAAGTTTTATTTTAAGGACTGACCTTTAAAA
>CANRIG010000128.1 GCA_947630595.1 uncultured Lachnospiraceae bacterium
CCTCGCGGCCGTCCCAGAAAGGGTGTATCTCAGTCTGTCGGCAATCTATAGTCCGACAGATTGGGAAAATATTATTCAAACGGAATTCTTAATTTTATTTCATTTTCCACTTTGCAGACAAGATTCTCCCCGTCAAGCGTCAGATATGCCTGCTCATTTGTAACATAAACGGTATTTAAAAGTTTTCTCATGCCTCCTCCTGATTTTATATATCCTGCTCCGTCCTGTAAATTCGGCTGATTTCCGCCTGCAGATTTCTCTCCCTCCCCACATGCGGCATGCACAAATCCTTCATGGAGCATCCTGTGCAGTTCTGTCCTTTTCGTATCGCAGGTATCCGGCCTGTCATAAGGTAATTTCGCATCTGGGCAAGTATCGCTTTCAGCTTCTGATCGTATTCGTCAAAGGATTCCTTCAGGGGAAGCTGCACCCTCCTGCGTACATCCGCATAATATAACGCAGCGCTGCAGTCGCTCCCAAACACATAATCCACACATATTTTCTGTGCGAACACCTGCATCAAATCATCCTCACGATACTCCTGATTCTTCGGTTTGGTCGGTTTATACTCGACAATGCAGATTTTGTATCTTTTTTCGCTCCCGTTTACAGAAACCCCGTGTGAATCTTCTGTCAGTTCCATACTGTCAACCATTCCATATAAATTATACTCTTCCAGATCGTGAAAGACCGGAACAGAAGTGAATACTTTCTTGCCTCTGGAAGTGTGGTTCGCCTCAGGATTATGTACTCGCTCGTGCAGCAAATTTGCCTTTGTTACAAACGCGTTTTCTTCCCAGGCATTCCCAATCTCGAGCAGCCCCCAGCGATGGGGACAGTACAGATAATGCTGAACAGAGCGCAGCGTTATTTCCACAGTACTCATAGCTTACGCATCAGGGTGACGCCGTCCGGCATCTGCTCATCTACCGTTATCTCATAATCTCCAAATGCCCGCGGCGGCAGGTTCTGTTTCAGAGAGATCTGTATTTTATCAAAAAGAATATGCGAAGGAGCGTTTCCCAGAACATTGCTGTGTTTAAAAACAAACAGTTTGCGCATACACATTTTTCCCCGGGCTGCGCTGTGGTCATTTTCAAACATATTGACGATCGCCTCCCACAGCAATTCAACGTCTTCTTCCGACAGGCCGGAAACCTTATTCGCCAGCGCCGCCGATACATATCCTTCGGCCCGGTAAAGCGCATACGGAATCACACTCTTTCTTCCCATTTCCGTTTCACCGGTCTCTTTTCTTTCCTCGGTTGTCCGCGCCTGTCTGGTAATTGTTACATCCTGAATATTCACCGGAGATAAGCTTCGGGCAAAATTGATCTGTACCGGTCCTCTTACAATGCCGCACGGATCATCTCCCGTGGACATAACCGCTCCAAATGCCCGCACGTCAAAATAATTCCTGCACATATAATCACGTGCTTTTCGCACTTCATCCGGATTTTTCCCTTTGTTTTTATGCGCGAGGCCTTCTTTTTCATATGCTTCCGAAAATTTGGCATTCAGCGACCGGTCCGGTTTAATCAGAATATGATATCCCGGTTCTCCCTCTCTGCTGAGCTCCACATAATTTCTGATTTTCCTTTTCAGGCAAACGTCTGTGATATAGCCATACCCTGTCTCTACGTCTACCCGCGGGCTGTTTCCTGCATCCGGATCGCCGTTTGGGTTTCCGTTCTCTACGTCAAAAAGCATTACAAAATCATACCTGTTCTCAAGTGCCATTTTATTTTTCCTCCTCTTCCGGCTGTTCTTTTTTCTCAAAAAAACTCTGATACTGCTGATAGTATCCAACCATAAATCTTCCCTGATCCGCCAGCAGGAATGTTTCCGGAAATTCCCCATCCAGCGAATCCATGATTTCTCCCATCAGTTTATTGTAATATACGGGATACTTCACCTTATTCAGATGTGTCTGCGCCAGCTTCAGCAGCTTGGGAAATACCAGCACAGGCTTTGAGGCCGCAGACGCAAAATAGGAATCTTTAATCGTCCTGTTGAGCGATCCCCCGGATGCGTCCTGCTGGAGTTTTTCCAGTACTGCAAACAATCGTCCGCACAAATATGCCTGTCCATCATTTTGTCTGTCCAAAGCCATTTTTAATTCCCCCTTTTGATAGTTCCTGTTAATGCAGGCTTTTATGAGACCTGCACGAACTGCGTTCATGCGTATATCGCTGTCTGTCCTGACCCGGCGCACAACCGTTTCCAAAAGCGCCGTCGGATACATGCCGCCGGACAGTACCGCCTCAAACATTTTCGAAATCAGGGCCGGATTTACGGAATCCGCCTTGCTTTTGGGTGAGATCAGCTCTCTCTTTATATTTATGAAAGACACTGGATGCATTTCTTCAGAAACCTGCAGATCATTCTGAAACTGAGTAATATTCCACAGAACGTCCGCATATTGTTTTTTATAAATAAATTTCAGAGAAACCCTGGATGAATTCGGTTTTAAGCCAATCATGTAAAAATCAACATCCGGCCGCAGAATATCTGCGGAATTTAACCGTTCTTCGGTAATCTTTCCGCGTCTGGCGTCCTCCAGCAGCATCCGCAGCATATGGTCCGTCTGCTCCGCATTCATTTTTTCCGATGTGCCATACAGCATCGCCATAATCAGATCTTCACATTCTTCTCCTCCATCCATAGCCCAGAACACGACGGTGACATCATCCAGCAGAATCTTATGCCTCCTGCTCGCCAGAAGATAATTAAACGCTTCCGTATATTTTTTCATCACTGTTTCAGAGACGCTGCTGTTATATGCCTGCTCGTTTCCATAAGAATTTTCCGAAGCATTATTATATCCGATGAGTACCGTTCCCGTAGGAAGACCTCCCGGTATTCCTTTTATCTTGTTGTGAATTCTCGCTATGGCTGTTTTCTCCCCGCTGACTGCACATTGCGCGATATAGTTTTTCCCGTCGTCCCCTGCCGCTGAAAAATATCTCTGCTCCCATTTGCGCTTGATCTGCGGGTCTTCATGCAGCAGGTTTTCCGGATAACCGGACAGGCAAAACGCAAATCCGGATTTGCCGTAATCCTTTCCCAGTCCCAGCAGATGGGGATTCTGCGTTTCTTCCTCCGGTTTCCAGCTGAGTAAAAATTCACGGTATGCCTGAATCAGCGGAGATTCCAGTCCCTCCAAAAACTCCAAATTCGTTTTTACAAACATTTTATGAGACTTTCTGGCTTTGCCGGTCCGGTCGTCCGGCAGCAGTCTGTCCTTTTCCTGGTTCAGCCCGAAAAGATACAAGGGCCGGTGTTCAACAATGTTGGCGTCTATTCCGGATTTCTCTGTTCTCTGCGGCATAACGGCGTCCCCTGGCGTCCATCTTTCTTTTATTTTTCCGCCTGCCGCCGCGATTTCTTCCTTTCTCTGGTAATTGATAATTTCGTCGATTTTTCCTGTCTGTGTCAGGCTCACCAGATAATGAATTTTTACATTCGAATATCCGTCCGGCAAAACATTTCCCGCTCTGGCAAGAATATCGTAATAATCCGTTAGTGCCTGAATCAGCATTTCAATTCCTCCCTGTATTTTCTGACGTCAATCACGCCGTTTACCATATGCGGTCTGTAATAGATCGTAGACGCTCTGTCTGAATATTTCGGATCATCCCAGTCTCCGTTTACCGGCCTGCCCCCGTCCTCAAACGCAACCCGGTAGCTCATATAGCCAAAGTCTACCTCTCCCATTTCAATTACCGCATCGCTGACCAGGTTTTCGTCAAACTCATCCACCAGTTCCATTCTTTTTACCGGAAACTCGCTGCAGCCCAGGCAGGGAGTCCGATAAAACTGGCCTTTCTCCAGACGCCGCTTTATAATGCTGTAGTGCTTTTTTTCCGCATCTTCCTCCCTCTCGTTTCTGATTCCGGTCAGTTCAAAATGAAATTCAATCCCATATTTTACATTCTTCAAAATCATGGATGCGCGCTGGCTCCTGCATTCCGATGTATAAATACAGGGATCGCTGCCCTTCTGTTTCATCTGTCCTCTCACAGCGCTGTACAAAACCTTATCTTTCACTTCGTTTCTCCGGACGTTCATAAAATTGATCGGCTGAAAAACAATAATTTTGTCTATCACATATCGTATCGCCGGTTTCCAATATACGCTTTTCAACATTCCCTCCAGCGCTCCGGGAGGGGGTACATCGTAACTCACCCGTTCTACTTTGAACTCAGGTCTTGTAAAACAGGCATAGTCTCCTTCCACCATAATTTTGAATCCGTAACTCATCGTTTTCTCCCGCCTTTCTTCCGTTTCATTCTATATAATAATCTTTCGCCTCAAACGTAATCCCGATTCTTTCGTCATAATAATCCGGATTCGTAAGGCAGTAGATTCCTGTTCCGAAATCATTCACCGCATGCTGACGAATGAGGTATCCAGTTCTCGTTGGTAGACCGAGCATACATAGTTCTGAAGTTCCCGTGCAGCCGCATTTCCTGTAAACGGAAGCATTTCTGTAATTTTCCGGCTTTTCTCATCCCTCGGCACGGCCACAGATACCGTCCGCGAATCAATCAGTTCAAATTTTTCCGAATATGATTTAAACGGAATTGAATTTATATCACAGCAGCCGCGGGTAATCGCATTCTTCCGGATGTCATCTTCTTTCAGTGAAAACAGCCGCCCGTAATACTCCGAAATGCTTTGCGCACACGATATCTGAGGGTATTTGCAAAACAGTTCTCTGGTAATATTCGCGCGCTCATCTTCCGCCGCCTTTTTTCTCTCATGCCCGAATTCAAAGACAGTCGTCACCGCTTCCGTTCTCAGTCCCTCACGGTTGCATCGCCCTCCCGCCTGCAGGATACTGTCCAGCCCGGTCAGTTCCCGAAAAACGGAATATACATCCAAATCAACTCCGGCCTCAATCAGTGAAGTGGAAATGATCGTGATTCTTCTTTCAGGCGGCACGTCTTTGCCGTCCGGGAAGTCTTTTTCCAGAGCCAAAAGCCTCTGTTTTATTGTACCAATCGTTTGTCTCCGATCATAAGCCGTCATATACGTTGACAAGTGATATGTTTCCCCGGAGCACAGCTGAAACAGTTCCCTGGCTGACCGCCGCCTGTTTACAATAATAAGACTGGATGGAGCTTGTCCGGCCATTTCCAGTAATTGCCTTTCTGAAACCTCGCCCGAAAACTGATACCGGCATTTCTGAAATTCCTGAAACAGGGGATCCGGCCTGACCAGGTCCAGCACCGTGCTTCCCGTGAGCGCATATTGTTTCATCAATCCGGAAAAATCGGGCATGGTAGCCGTCAGGAACACCGCTTCGCTGTTTAAATATTTTGTTATATATGCAATTGCACGCAGACATGGCTGCAGATAATTCTGAGGCATCAGATGCGCTTCGTCAAAAATCAAAATGCTGTCCGCTAAATTATGCAGTTTTCTGAGTTTTCCCCGCCGATTGGAATAAACGGACTCAAAAAACTGTACCGAAGTTGTAATAATCAGCGGCGCATCCCAGTTTTCTGCTGCGCATTTCGCCGCCTGCCGGTAATCCTCGCTGTAATCCCGGTCTGCATTTTCATAGGAAAAGGTAGACTGATGCCGCAGAATTTCCGCGCACCCCGCAAACAGCTCTTCAAAAATTTCTGCGGTCTGATCTATGATACTGTTATAGATAATATGAAGTGACCTCACATTTGCAGCAACGTGGATTTACCCGTATAATTCATGTTGAAGCAAACAACA
>CANRIG010000129.1 GCA_947630595.1 uncultured Lachnospiraceae bacterium
ACGTTTCTTTCCCTCCATCTACCTGCCGCATCTACCATGCATGATTCCGTGTAGTTATCGGGCTTCGGCTTGTGTTGCAGTCTTACCCTCATGCATAGCCTTCTATGCGGTTTCTGTTCGTCAGGCCAGAGGTTTGCCCGTGGGTTAGTAGGTTTCCCACATCCGGCTTCCTTCAGATTCCACCTCACGGTGGACACCCTTGCCTTCGACTATATCCTTCCCACTACCGGGCGGATTCGGGACTTTCACCCGTTAGAAACGTGCGCCGCCGGGCGCACAACAATACAGGGATGCGGCCCGCACGGGCTGCATCCTTTTTTGTCTGTCTGCACATTTATGACAATCATTTCAATCCTGAAGCAGGGCGCTCTGTGCAGGTTTACGGCACAAAATGGGCCGTTCGTTCAATTCTCTGATTTTGAAAATTTCTAAGGATTTTTGTTGATTTTATCGCGTTATCATGTATAATAGGCAAGGAAGGAAACAGAATGTACCTTATAATATGAAAGGAATGAAGCAAAATGGCAGAAATCAATTTGAGCAAGTATGGCATTACCGGCACCACAGAGATTGTGTACAATCCATCTTTTGACATGCTTTATGAAGAGGAATTAAAACCGGACCTGGAAGGATACGAAAAGGGCCAGGTCAGTGAGCTCGGAGCAGTCAACGTAATGACCGGTATCTATACGGGCCGCTCTCCGAAAGACAAGTTCATCGTTATGGACAAGAATTCCAAAGACACTGTTTGGTGGACCACTCCGGAATATCCGAACGACAACCATCCGGCTTCCGAGGAGACATGGGCAGCCCTGAAGGACATTGCGATCAAAGAGCTCTCCAATAAGAGACTTTTTGTGGTAGATGCGTTCTGCGGCACCAACAAGGACACCCGCATGGCGATTCGTTTCATCATGGAAGTAGCTTGGCAGGCTCACTTTGTTAAGAATATGTTCATTCAGCCCTCCGAGGAGGATCTGAAGACCTTTGAGCCGGACTTCGTAGTCTACAACGCTTCCAAGGCAAAGGTAGAAAATTACAAGGAGCTGGGCCTGCATTCCGAGACGGCGGCTGTATTCAACATCACCAGCCGTGAGCAGGTTATCCTCAATACATGGTACGGCGGCGAGATGAAGAAGGGTATGTTCTCCATGATGAACTACTACCTGCCGCTGAAGGGCATCGCTTCCATGCACTGCTCTGCAAACACCGATATGAACGGCGAGAACACCGCGATCTTCTTCGGTCTCTCCGGCACCGGCAAGACCACCCTGTCCACCGACCCGAAGCGTCTCCTGATCGGCGACGACGAGCACGGCTGGGATGACAACGGCGTATTCAACTTCGAGGGCGGCTGCTATGCAAAGGTTATCAACCTCGACAAGGAATCTGAGCCGGACATCTACAACGCAATCAAGCGCAACGCGCTGCTTGAGAACGTTACCCTGGACGAGAACGGCAAGATCGACTTCGCGGACAAGAGCGTAACCGAAAACACCCGCGTATCCTACCCGATCACCCACATCGAGAAGATCGTGCGCCCGGTATCCGCAGCTCCGGCAGCAAAGAACGTGATCTTCCTGTCCGCAGACGCATTCGGCGTACTTCCGCCGGTATCCGTCCTCACTCCGGATCAGACGCAGTACTACTTCCTGTCCGGCTTCACAGCAAAGCTGGCAGGCACGGAGCGCGGCATCACGGAGCCGACACCGACCTTCTCCGCATGCTTCGGCCAGGCTTTCCTGGAGCTGCATCCGACCAAATACGCTGAGGAGCTGGTAAAGAGAATGGAGGCAAGCGGCGCAAAGGCTTACCTGGTAAACACCGGCTGGAACGGCACCGGCAAGCGTATCTCCATCAAGGATACCCGCGGCATCATCGACGCAATCCTCAACGGCGACATCCTCAAGGCTGAGACCAAGAAGATTCCGTACTTCAACATCGAAGTGCCGACCGAGCTTCCGGGCGTTGACACCAACATCCTTGACCCGCGCAACACCTACGCCGACGTTTCCGAGTGGGAGACCAAGGCAAAGGATCTGGCGCAGAGATTCATCAAGAACTTCTCGAAATACGAGAGCAACGAACACGGCAAAGCTCTGGTTGCTGCCGGCCCGCAGTTATAATCCAAAACTGCATAACGGGGATCTGACACGGTCAGGTCCCCGTTTTCTTTCTGCGGTTCAGCGGATGGGAGAATTATCATGAAATTAAACAAGACGCAGCATAAAATTTATGACATCGTGATGGGCATCCTGGCCTTTATCGCCGTCTTTCTCGTGCTGCTGGATCTGTCCGGCGGCCTGAACGGGTGGCAGCGCAGGCTGGACTGGTTTATTCTGCTCATCTTTTTCATTGATTATGTGGTGAGGTTTGTTTTCGCGCCGAAAAAATCCGTTTTCGTAAAGTCAAACATCTGCGACCTGATCGCGATCATTCCCTTTTACACGGTGTTCCGGATGTTTAAAATCGCGGCGCTCGCCCGCTTCAGCATCTGGGCCAAGCTCCCGCGGGCCTTTGCCTTCCTCTACCGCCCGCTGAAAAAAGCGCAGCGCTTCTTCAATACCAACGGTTTCAAATACGTCGTGTTCATCACCACCATCATGATCGCGGTGGGCGGCATCCTGATCCATTTCGCGGAAGGGATGAGCTACAGCGACGGCATCTGGTGGGCGTTCGTCACCACCACGACGGTCGGCTACGGCGACATCTCCCCTTCCACTTTTTATGGAAGGCTCATCGCCATGGTACTGATGCTGCTGGGCATCGGTTTGCTCGGCACCATCACCAGTACCCTGACCTCCTATTTCCTGAAAACCGGCTCCGGCGGCGTGCGCAATGAGACGCTGGAATCCATCAAGACGCAGCTTGACCGCTTCGACGAGCTCAGCGAGGAGGACGTGGAGGATATCTGCAGGATACTGAGGGCGCTGAAAAACACCAAAAGCGCCTGAGCGCCTTCGTTTCATATTTCCATTGTCCCATTCGCAAGGTCGCTCGCCGCAAACGGGATGAAGTAAAACGGTATAGTGAGAATTTTCTGCTCCGGATTGCAGCCGTAATTGTTTTTGGAAACCTTAATGGCGCATTCAAACTTATTATGGTTTGAAAATTTTTCAAGGGAATTCAGTGTTCCCCTGCCTTTTTTGACGTCAATCGGATAGAGCTTATTATCCGATTCCACAATGAACTCCAGCCTGGCATGCGCCTTGCCGCGCCAATAGAACAGTTTGTGACCTTTTGCAGTCAATTCGTTCGCCACAAAATTTTCAAAGAAAATACCGGACAAAGTATTTTCTCTCTCACTCGAAACAAACGACGACGCATTGATGCCGCTTTGATAAGAAAACATTCCTATGTCTCCTAAAAACAGGCGGAACACGCTTTCGTTATCCGCGATCAGCGGCATTGTAATATGTTCTTTCAGCCCGAAAGACTGATTGATCACATGCGCCATCGTGAGCCACTGAATGGAAGTGGCGAAATCCCTTGTCTTGCTCTTTTCCTCAATGAGGCTCGGCGAAAAGTTTTTGGACTCTTTGTTCAGTTCTCTATAGATATTCCGAAACAGAGCGCGGGAACGCAAAACCGCTTCCGTACTCGCCTGATACAGTCCCATATCGGAGAGATAATTGTCATACAGCGCCTCGAGAATTTCTCTTGATTCGAGCAGATTTCCGCCGTCGATATAAGCCTCCGCCGCCTCAGGCATACCGCCGACGAGCAGATATCTGTATACCTGTTCCATTGCCAGTTCATGGATTTGACGGTCCAGCGGCCGCCTGTTGTCATACGCCTTTTTAACGGTATTATAAAGCATCCCGTTGCTGTTCAGCAGAAATTCATCAAAGGTCATGGGGTAAACCGTCATCTGGTTGATTTTCCCCACGGGGAAAAGAAATCCGCCGTTATTCTTTGAGCCTCTTTTGTGCGTTTCTCTTTGAAGCTTCATGCGCACCATAGAGCCGGTCGCGATAACGGGAATCTGCCTGTAATCCTGGCAAAAATATTTCAGCGAGGATATGATATTCGGACATTCCTGCACTTCGTCGAAAATCAACAGCGTTTTTTCGTTTATCTGCTTTCCTTTCCGCAGGGAAATATATTCTATGATTTTTTCTGCATTTGCGGTTTCGGAACAAAAAGCGCGAATTTCATCTTCGATTTTGCAGTCGACATAAATGTATTGATTCTTATAATAGGTCTCGGCAAACATATCTTTTACGAGATACGTTTTTCCGACCTGTCTTGCTCCCCAGACAATCAATGGCTTTTTGCGCTTGTTATTGTTCCAGTCTATAAGATTTTGTAAAGCATTTCGCTCCATAGGCAAACCTCCGCGCATCTGATAACCATATTATATCGTAATCTGCACTATTTTCCAAGTTATTTTGTAGATTGTTTGCACCTATTTACAAGTTTTACAATATATTATTTGCACTTTCAGCTCATCTGCTTTTCAATTTCCCCAATAAGAGTTCTGTCCGCCGGAAGCCACTGAACGGTGCGAAGCGCATCCTTTGTCAGCCACTTAGCCTCCTCTGCCTCCAGAAGCTTTAACTCTCCGCCGACAACCTCGCACCAGAAACAGTCCATCGACAAGTGAAACGTCGGATAGTCAAATTCAATGGTGCCGATCAGACCGCCGACCCGGATCTTCGTATCCAGTTCTTCCTGTATTTCCCGAACCAGAGCCTGCTGCGGTGTCTCGCCGGATTCAATCTTCCCTCCTGGAAACTCCCACTGGCCCTTAAATTCACCATAGCCTCTGGCCGTGGCAAATATTGATTTTTTCTCCTGCAGCGAATCGCATATCACCGCCGCGGCGACTTTGACTGTTTTCATAGTATTCCTCTATACCAAGATTCATTTTCTTATCTCCCGGCGTTTTTATAGTGACATTATTGCATCAAACGTCACTATAAATTCACCATAAAAGGCCATCGTTTAATCCGCCTTAAAAAAGGTTACCGCATTTTTGTATCGCAATGCATGATTACGCTTTACTATCGTGATTATTTTATCACATACTTAGTACCTCTTCCCCTGCCTTCAATTTTCACAATACCTTTTTGGGCCATCTCTTTCAGCAATTGTGTCGTCTTTGATTTGCCAAACGCAGCATAAGGGGCGATTTCGCTGATGGATTTCAGCACTGTCCTGCTTAAAATCTTATATATTTTTCTTTCGTCTTCCGTTAAATTCAGGTCTTTCTCAAAAACCGGAAGTACAATCTTGATTGTATTTTCCGACAATTCAAAGTCCGGTTGCTTTAATCCTTCTTCATAGAGCTGTTTTATCCGTGTAATTCCCGTACCGAATATTTCGACAAACCCCAGCCTGTAACATACATTTGCAAGGTTTCTGTTTCTCAGAACGGAAAGCTTTCCCGATAAATACTCATCTTCTGTGATTCCGGACGGCAGTCCTCCCGGAGAAATAATTTCTATTCTGTCATCAAACATGGAAACTTTTATTTGTGACTCCACATCCCACACTCTGTGTTATGTGAAGCCAATAGTTATGCGAAGTCAGTTCTTGTTTTGCCCAAAACAGGAGCTTTTTTCTTTCTTTAACTT
>CANRIG010000130.1 GCA_947630595.1 uncultured Lachnospiraceae bacterium
CCTGCAGGAAATTGCCGTATCCCCGTACCCAGGGGAAAGCTTCCCTGCCGCAGTGGGGGCAGCGGGGGATCAGGCTGGCGGGAACGGCGGTGCCATCGCCCATGGCGGTTATCATCTCCCGCACCGGCTCCACTGCGTCCCAGGTATCGTCCGTGCAGCAGTCCGCGCACTGAAAGAACCGGTGATCGCCCTGAATCTCGGCAACTTTATCTTCCGGATAAAGCTTCACAAACTGGGTGTCCTGATTGGTGGTGAGGATAAAGAAATCCTTGCCCTGCAGCAGCGCGTCCAGGTCCTGATACGGTTTGCGGACAGGAGCCGTCTGGGTCGTGCAGAGGAAGGTTGCCAGATAGCCCCAGAATTCCTCCCGTGACGTCCACTGGTGCAGCATACCGTCAAACGCACCCTTGAAGTGATACTTCTCGGCATATTTTCCGAAATGCTCCCGGTAGGAAGCATTATCTTCATAGTAGAAATTCCCGCCTCCCGCTGCGGAAAGACCGGACGCGCCGCCGACCACAATGCAGTCGGCAGAGCGGATTTCCTCTGCCAGCCGTTCGATCTGTTCGCGGTAGGGCAGCGGCGGCCGGTCAGACAACTGGTACGGCGTCTTTCCAGAGGCGTAGATATTGTAATAACGGGAGTACGTCATCTGTGTCTGCATAACGATCTCTTCATAGTAACTCATTGGAGCAGCACCCTTTCCCTGATGTTATTTTTTTATTTACATCAAAACGATTATAACGCCCGCTTGCGTTTTTGTCAACTTGCTGTTATAATAAAAATAACATCAAAAGAAAGGGCCTGCCTGTTATGAAATATCCGACAAAACTCAGCGATGCGGTTCATGTACTGGCGTTTCTCGCGCTGCATCCGGGCGCCGCGCTTACAAGTGACCGGATCGCCGTAAGCATCCGGACCAATCCAGCTTACATCCGGCAGCTGATGTCTGCCCTGCGGAAAGGCGGATTGCTCGCCAGTGTGAAAGGGCATCCGCGCCCCGCTTTGACCAGGGAGCCCGATGACATTTCACTGCTGGACGTATACCGGGCTATCGAGGGAGACAAGCCCATCCTGCATCAGGATACCCACACGAATCCCGACTGCGGCGTAGGCGTGAATATCCAGCTGGCTCTGCGGGACTACTATGACGAGATACAGAAGGCCGCGGAGGATCGTATGCGCACCATTACTTTGCAAAACATAATCGACACCTACCGTCAAAAGGTGGGCGAAAATAACAAAACGGAGGATTGAACATGAAGATTGTTTCCTCTCAAATCATTCCCACTGCCGGGCAGGGCCACGGGGCACTGGCGGCGTTCCTGAGCGCCAATGGCGTGGATGTGCTGATCTGCGGCGGAATCGGCGGCGGAGCGCAAATGGCGCTGGCTGAGGCAGGCATCCGGCTTTACGGCGGCGTGCAGGGCGCTGCGGACGAGGCCGTAGCCGCGCTGCTTGCCGGTACTCTGGGTTATGACCCGGACGTACACTGCGGCCACCATGACCATGAACACGGCACAGACGGACACGGCTGCGGCGAACATGCCTGCGGTGGGCACTGCCATGAATAACAGCTATATCTGCATCAAAGACCAGATCCAGAATATGAACCTGGTGATCGGCTGTACGGTGGGCTGCCCCTATTGCTATGCACGGAACAACGTGCGGCGTTATCACATGACGGAGGACTTTTCAAAGCCAGAGTTTTTCCCAAATAAACTCCAGCTGATGGAAAAAGAAAAGCCGCAGAATTTCCTGTTGACCGGCATGAGCGATCTTGCCGGGTGGAAATCAGAGTGGCGGGAGCAGGTATTCGCGAAGATGGCGGAAAATCCCCAGCACCAGTTTCTGTTCCTGTCAAAGAGGCCGGATTTGCTTGACATCGACACCGACCTTGATAATGCCTGGTTCGGCGTGACGGTCACAAGGAAATCGGAGTTGTGGCGGGTCGGCATGCTCAGAAAAAATGTGCGGGCAAAGCATTACCATGTGACCTTTGAGCCGCTGTTTGACGATCCGGGCGAGGTGGATTTCAGCGGTATTGATTGGGTGGTTATCGGAACCATGACCGGCGCGCAGAGCCGGAAGGTGCGGACAGCGCCGGAATGGGTGTATTCTCTGACAGAACAGGCCCATGCGCTTAAAATCCCCGTTTTCTGGAAAGAGGATCTTGCTCCCATCATGGGCGAGAATGGTGTCGTACAGGAATTGCCCGACGCTTACAATAAGGTTTTGGAGAAACAGAGAAAATGGCGCAAATAAGGGAAATTACTATGATTCTTCGCGTTGGTCGTGAATCAGGAAAGTTTCCAGACCGGACCGGATGAACTGATCGACGGCCTGCTGGATCCGGCTCCAGTCCGTGCATTTGTTTTTCAGCATCATCCGGTTGATAGCAAGGCAGCCGTTCATATGAAACCAGAAAACCGCCTCCGCCTGCTCAAAGGTCAGGAGGCTTTTCTGCATCAGGTGCGTGATGAAACTCTCCTTACCCATATCGGAAAACTTCTCCAGCATACGGGCGGAGACAACGTCGTCGGAAAAGAGTACCTGATACCGGGGAGAGGACTGTATTTTTTCGCAGAACGGATAGGTACAGCTCTGTTTATTCGGGCACAGTACATGATCGAGAACGCTTGAAGTATTGGAAAGGAAATCTTCAAAAATATCGTTCAGCACATCGTCGATATCGTAGTAATGGAGATAGAAAGTGCCGCGGTTCATTTCTGCCTTTTTACAGATTTCTGTCACTGTGATTTTGTTGTAAGGCTTTGTATTCAGTTCTTCGAGAAAAATATCCTTGATCGTCTGGCGGGTATATCTGCTGCGCCGGTCATCTTTTCGCTTTTCTTCCATGTTTCTGTCCACTCCTTTTTCAACAATTTTCCGTTTCTGTTCAGGAACCTGTCAAAGTCAGATAATTGACGATTGAACTTTTCCATGTATTCATTATAATGTGGTTGAAGCAAAAAATCAACAATATGTTCAGAAAAGAACAGGCTGTGCCAAGGAGGGATTAAAGTGGGCCATATCATAGCGGTCGCCGGAAAAGGCGGCGTAGGAAAAACGACATTGTGCGGACTGCTGATCCAGTATTTGTGTGAGAACGGGAAAAAGCCGGTGCTGGCGGTGGACGCGGATGCGAATTCGAATTTAAACGAGGTACTCGGCGTGGATGTGGAGGTTACCCTGGGCGAACTGCGCGAGGAGATCGAGCGGGCGGGCGTGGACAGCCGTTATCAGATCCCGTCCGGGATGACGAAACAGGCGTATCTGGAAATGCGGCTGGCGGACGCGGTTGCGGAGCAGGACGATTACGACCTGATGGTGATGGGGCGGACGCAGGGGCAGGGCTGCTACTGCTTTGTCAATGGTCTGGTTCAGACACAGATCCAGAAGTTGCAGAGCCAGTATCCTTATGTGGTGGTGGACAACGAGGCCGGCATGGAGCATATCAGCCGGGGCCTGATCCCGACCATGGAGACAGCCATACTGGTGAGCGACTGCTCCAGACGGGGCGTGCAGGCGGCAGGCAGGATTGCGGCCCTGATGAAGGAGCTGAATTTTAAACCGAAGACGGTGGGCCTGATCGTGAACCGCGCGCCGGAAGGAGAACTGGATGAAGGGACGATGGCGGAGATCAACAGACAGGGATTAAATCTCCTGGGCGTAGTGCCGCATGACCCAAATGTGTATCGGTATGACTGTGACGGGAAGCCGATCATCCAGCTTCCAAAAGACTCGCCGGTACGCAGCGCGCTGTGCGATATTGCGCAGAAGCTGGGGCTGTAGGGGAAGAGGAGCAGAAAGCTGTAAAGCCAAATATCCATGCGGGCATGGCCGTCTGGTTCCTTGCCTGTGGAAATAAAAATGAGAGAGGCAGAGACAAAATGAAGATCACGATATGCGGAAAAGGCGGATGCGGGAAAAGTACGGTGACAACGCTTTTGGGAAAGGAACTTGCCAAAAAGGGGCAGAAGGTGCTGATCATTGACTCAGATGAGTCAAACTATGGGCTGCACCGTCAGCTGGGCGTGGAGCTTCCGCGGGACTTCACGGAATATTTCGGCGGGAAGGATAAAGCTTTTAAAACGATGATGACGAGCGGCATTCTGGAACAGATGAAGCTCTCCGCCTTTGCGAAGAAATTTTTTTCAGAAACCTGGACGCTGGAGGATATCCCGGAAGAATACGTTGAAAAGAAAGACGGCATTATGCTGATGTCCGGCGGCAAGATAAGAAAGGCAAATGAAGGCTGCGCCTGCACGATGAACAGTATTATCGAGCAGTTTATCACCCATCTGCAGCTGGACGAAAAGGAAACCGCGCTTCTGGATATGGAGGCCGGCGTCGAGCATTTCGGCAGGGGAACGGACAACGGCGTGGACAAGGTCGTCATGGTGGTTGACCCGTCCTATGAATCCCTGCGGCTTTCCAAAAAGATCAAGAATCTGGCAGAAAGCATCGGAAAGCCGGTCTGCTATGTGCTGAATAAAGTGACGGAGGAAAATAAGGACTTCATGCTGGACGCGATTGCGGATCAGGATGCTGTGGCGGCCTGTATCCCGTTATCACAGAAGATATCGAAAGCAGGTCTGTGCGGGCAGGAGCTTACGGAGAGAGCGCCGGAAGTGGAAGAACTGGCCGAAAAACTGCTGCGGTAAAGAATCTAAAGGAAAACCCTGTCAGCATACCGCTTTATGATAAACGAAAGGCCCCATGTCATAAATTGCGCGAGCGGTACGGCGATCCAAACAGCAAGCGTGTTTAGCATTGGAAGCTGCGGCAATAAGAGCAGCAGGAAGAACAGCGTTACAGGCTCGGCATATACCAGAAGATAGGACAATGCGGCTTTTTCAAATTTTCTTTTTCCTGCTGTCTTTGACCGCGCAGTATCGAATATCGAACGGCGCCTGATAAGCCAGGCCCGCTCATTTTTATTTGTCTCCCCTTCACGGAATAACCTGATAAAAAGCTCCAAATCATCATTCATACTTTTCATACGTTCAAGTCCCATCTGCTGAATGACGTACAGCTCTTTTTCCAGAATCTGCGTGATGATCGTGTCTGCAAACAGCTTTCCTTCGGACGTCAGTCTGGGAGGTGAAATCTATTTTCTCAGAGCAAAAATCCTCTGCATAGAATACAGTTTGAGATGACAGGCAAAGGAATGTGTGATAGACTGAAGAAAATCGTTAAGGAGGTAATTTCTTTGAAAAGATTGTCCTTCAAAACGCAAATATATATTTCATTGGCTATTCTCGTATGCTTTTTTGCCTTTGAACAGATTTTTAAGATGGGTATATTTCATAATGTTGCATGGATTATCATCGGACTGCTCTTTTTCATAAACCCTGTATGGCCGAAATCCGTGGATTGGAGAAATCATGCTGAGTTGAAAAAGGGAATACGGATTGGCAGTGTACTGGTGATCATCGTGTTTGGTTTTTTGACACGCTATGTAGTATAACTCAGGATTTTGTAGAGGTGAACGATATGTGGTTTTGGTGGTTTATGCTTTGTTGTGATTTAATAATTCCATTGTTGATGATAGT
>CANRIG010000131.1 GCA_947630595.1 uncultured Lachnospiraceae bacterium
CCTTCGCCGTGGACTCCGACTCCACGCCGATCGAAATCTCGAAGGTCTGATCCGGATACGCCGCCTTGAACTCCTCAACGAGCTCGCCGAGCAGCGTCTGATCCTCCTCAGCGCCCCACAGCGTCAGGGTCACCGGGCCCTCGTCCGCGCTCACAACCGCCGCGGGTGAAACCGCCATCGCAGCCGAAAGAACAATTGCCGTCAACTTCTTAAGCTTCATATTACTTACCTCCTGTCATAAAATTCCTGTGCGCAATTGCGCAACAAATAGTTTGTAATTCTAGTATAACTCTTCCGCTTTTTGTTGTCAATTATCTTCAGATGTCGAAATTTTCCCTTTCAATTTTAGCATATCACACAAATAAAACGGGCAACATGCGCAACCGTTTGCGCCATGCGGCCCGTCTGGATTTTTGGTAAATTTTTGCAGGGGCATCGGCCCCGTTTCTTCTATTTTGTGGACTCGCGCAGGATCACCTGGTAATTCGGAAGCGACGTCTCCTCCGGGACGGCCTCTCCCAGCAGCCGGAGCAGAAGCCTGCACGCGCACCCGCCGAGCTCCTTGGTGTTGAACCGCACGCTCGTGACCGGCGGCGCCATGTGCTCGATCTGCGGACTGTCATACAGGCTCGCGACGCGGATTCCCTCCGGGACCTGCACGCCCCGCTCCTTCAGGCAGCTCATTACCATTCCCGTGATCAGGTCGTCCATGCAGACAATCCCGTCCGCGCCCGAAGCGAGAATCCGGTTCACGGCCTGCATCGCCTGGACATGGTTTTCCACATCGAGAAAGATCAGCTTCTCGTTTACAAACGCGCCGTACTCCTCATGCGCGCGCAGGAATCCCTCCCGCCTGCTCCCGGTCACAAGATGCCTGCGGCTGCCCCCGATCAGCGCCAGGCGGCGCATCCCTTTCATCAGCATGAGCCCTGTCAGCTCCCGGCTCGCCTCCGCGTTCCGGTTGTCTACGTTCCGCATCTGCGGATCTGTGGACGGGCCGACCACCACGAACGGCATCCGGTACTCGTTCAGCAGGCCGGGCACCGTGGGGTCCGTGCCCGCGCGGCTCAGGATGATTCCGTCCACCTTGTGCCCCGCGAGCAGCCTCCGCAGCTGCGACAGATCCGTATCCGACAGCATCGAGATCATCACGTCATAATTCGCCGCATACGCGGCCTCGCAGATGCCGTTCGTACACTCGTGGAAAAACGGGAGGTCCGCCCTGACATTTTCGATCGGAAGCACAAGGCCGATGTTCCACGTCCGGCTTCTCGCGAGCGCGGCCGCCGCCGCATTCGGCCGGTATCCATACCGCTCGATGCATTCAAGCACGCGCCTGCGCGTATCCGCGCCGATGCGCCCTTTCCCCGAGATTGCCCGGGATACCGTGGATTTGCTGACCCCGAGCTCCCGCGCAATGTCCCCGATTGTACTGGTTTTTCTTTCGTTTTCCATATCACGCCTCCACATAAAATCCCGATTGTATGTCTGACGGGCAGCATGTCAAACCGGAATCTGTTCTGCCTGCACACTGCAATGGCCACGTTCAAATTACTTCCGGTATAGTTCTATTCTCGCGCTGCTTCCCAATATCCGTTTTGTATATCTGGCCGGCCGTCAGACTGGATTCGCAAATCAGCCTGTATAGGCATCCTCAGCTGAATTACTAAAATCCTGTCTGTCAAGCCACGCGCGTTCTTCCTCATTTTCCGGGATGTCAATCCGTTCGATCTTAAACACCACGGGCCTTGTGCCGTCATTGCAGCAGGCGATCATCATCCGGTCGTCATTTGTCCACCCCTTCATGATGGAACCGCCCTGAAGAGCGGTATACACATACCGGCTTACGGCATCCCAGGCTTCGCCGCAAAATTTCCCATTCATCAGATGATAAAAATCATCCTGCTGCGGCGTACGTTTTAACAGAAATGTATCTCCCGCCTTAAAGAAAGGACATGGCCCGGACTTTGGATCAGCTAAGTATTTCTTCTGCAGTTCCGGAAAACACTTTGTTTCCAGTACCGTGATTCTGCACTCATGTTTCATAAACCAGACCTCCTCCGATCAGGCTTTGTCATTCACGCTTGTTGCTTGTCAGGGTATCTTCTACAATCTTTATCAGATATTCCGGTCTTGACATATCTCCTATATCATCAAACACTGCATTATAGGCAACCAGTGCAGTTCTGACATATTGTGCATTCTGTTCAAACAATTCACGGTTTGGTTTTAAACCCACCTCATCCGCAAACTGGCAGCAAAAAGTAATCGTCGTTCTCGTATTTCCCTCCCTGAATGGATGTACTTTCCAGAGTTTTGCCAACGAATCCGAAAACTGCAAAGCTGCCTCATGTACATTCATAGTGTTCCAGTGCTTTTCCCGCATTTTCCTCAGTGCATACTCTGCGTCTTTTCGGATATCCAACACATCAGAATAAGTAACGGACAATCCTCCTAATACCGGTTCTTCTTTATAAATATTCAGTTTGCGTTGCTGACCGGCCCATTCAAATATATCCTGAAAGATATAGCGGTGCATCTGCAAAAGATGGGCAAAATCATAAGTACCATGTAAGGGCTTCATCGCTATCTCTTTCAACCGATAGGTTACATAATCCGCCTCTGCTTCATCCAGAAGATCTTTGTCACGAATATCCAGCAGATTCTTCAGGACATCACAATCCTCATACAGATAGATATCCCGCATTTTCTTACTCCTTTACTTTATATTTCTTGTCAAGATATTGCTTAATATCCTCCATGGTAACCTCTCCGCGTTTTTCTTTTTCAATATAATCTTTAAAGTCCTTTGTCGGCTCCAGACCGTCTACTTTTATCATGCCTACTGCATAATCCCATGCCTGCGTATTTGTCACGTCTGTTTCCTCCATTCACAATTATTTTACTTGTTTTTAATATTACCATTTACGGTTGCTTCCCTCAACAGACATTTAAAATTCAGTGACAGCACTTTATCTTCTTTTCATTTAACATTGTTTATTCCTTTACCCGTTTTCCCAGCGATACGCCCATTTCATATGCTTTCTTGCGTTCCTGTGGAAATACCGTCTCGTGCCTTTTATACTTTGCCTGCGCATCAAACAGCGACCATTCCCAATCTGTCCTGCCGTAATCTTTCAGTTGAAGGGTATCGCCGCTGACAAAGACCTCCGCAGGCCCGACAAAGCGGTTCAAAGTCTGCTGATAGCTTTGAAGAAGTCCCTGATACATATCATCCGGCGCATTGCTCGTCATGATCAGCAGCACAGGAATCGGATGTTCGTTACAGCAGGGGTTTTCCTTATTGTAGGTGAGATTTTGGAAAATCAGCCGCTCATACAGCGCACGGAACGATGCTGTCATTTCACTGAGGTAGTTCGGCGAGCCGATGATAAGACCGTCCGCCCCGCGGATTGCATCCAGAACAGGGGTCAGTCCATCCCTGCATACGCAGTGACCCTTGTTCCGCTCTTTCTTACACCCGAAGCAAGAAATACAGCCCGTGTACTTTTCCAGCCGGAACAGGTCAAACCTCTCTGCTATCACACCTGCAGATTCCGCTCCCATAACCGCTTCCGTGATCAATGTATCCGTATTCCACCCTTTTCTCGGGCCGGCATTTACCGCAATGATTCTTTTGCTCATAAGCTGCACCTCCAACGTCCTTTTGGTATCCATCCCTGTCCGCCGTTTTCACACACTCCAGACAGAGAATATGCTCCGTTCCATTTACTCTCCTGTCAACAAATCGCGATTATTCTTTACAAATCTTCAAACAACTTCCCAGTATCCGTTTTTACTCGCCCCGTGTCGGACTAATCTTCCCTCTGCTTTCAATTTTGCCAGAAGCCTTTCCACCTGTCTGTCCGTCAGACCGAGTGTCACTGCCAGAGTTTTGGCAGTTAATCTGTTATCCTGTCTGAGCAATGCTGCTATCTTTTCTACATTTGTCCCAACATTTTCTCCGACATTTATTCCGACACTTACTCCGACATTTATTCCGACATTTTTTCCTGCTTCCACCAGTTTATTCTGACTTTCCGCCGCAGCTTTCAGCGCATCCCGTATCACTTCCAGCATAAAAGTTACAAAGATCGTTGACGCTCCTGCTTTATTTGATGCGTTGAGCATCATAGGCAGCTATCATGCCCACATATTCGCCAATCTCAACAATTAAATTCGATATCTCCTCCGTCATTGTAAAAGGCGGCTGGTAAATTTCGCTCATCATATCATTCTCCATATCGCTATGCGGCTTTTGCACGGCGATATCATACTCCCATTCATCAGGTGATAAACATCTTAAAATATTCCGTGAGCGCCGTATATTCACGCAGGTACGCGCCGCGCTTTTCTTCGTCGGTTGCTGCAAAGTCATGATGTTTCGCGTACATTTCAAGCATTTTCTCCGGTGCAATCCATTCCGGGGTCAGCCCTCGCTCCATCTCGCAGGCAGTCAAATTCTGTTCTGATTGCCCGGTAATTTCGCACAGAAAATAATGGCTTACATATTTATACTCTTCGTAATATTTCATTGATTGTGAGAAAGCAGGAAACCGGCTGCACAATATATCCTGTCTCTTCGCAGATTTCACGGGCGCAGCATTCTTCGGCTGTTTCATCTTCTTCCAGGCCGCCGCCCGGAATCAGATAATAATCCGTGTTCACCTCATGTGAAATGAGCATAAGGGAATCCTTTATCACGATGCCTCTGCATCCCACACGCGTTTTGGAGAAAACCTTATGCGCGTTTGCTCCATGAATCTCAATTGTTTTTATTCCCATTTTTCTCCCCGGCGTTTTCTGTCTTATTATAAAAGTTACAAACACAGTTGAAGCACGATTTCTTCCCCATTCATTTCCCCCGTATCATGAAAGCCTGCCCTGCGATACAAAGATAATGCAGTGGTATTGGTTCCTTTGGTTGATAAACGGATATTGTTCGCCCCGTGATTTCTGAAATATTGGATGATTGCCTGCAGGGCCGCCGTTCCATATCCTTTTCCCTGTAAATTTTCATCAATCATGAATCTCCACAGCCAGTACCTGTCATCAGGGTCCTCATATTCCTCATCAAACGCAAACATGGTAAATCCCACCATTTTCTTATCACAATATATTAATATTTTCCCAATCTGTCGGACTATAGATTGCCGACAGACTGAGATACACCCTTTCTGGGACGGCCGCGAGG
>CANRIG010000132.1 GCA_947630595.1 uncultured Lachnospiraceae bacterium
CGCAAAAAGATGATCAACACGCACTGGGGCGGCGTCACCGAGGACAACAGCTTCGGCACGCACGAGTATTTTGAGCTCTGCAGCCAGCTCGGCTGCGAGGCCTACGTCAACGGCAACCTCGGCAGCGGCACCGTGCAGGAGATGTCAGAGTGGGTGGAGTACATCACCTTCGAGGGCGTATCCCCGATGGCCAGCCTGCGCCGCGAAAACGGCCACGAGCAGGCATGGAAGCTGCCGTTCTTCGGCGTCGGCAATGAAAACTGGGGCTGCGGCGGCCACATGACGCCGGAATATTACGCAAACGAGTACCGCCGCTACCAGACCTACGTGCGCGACTACAAAAACCCGGACGGCAGAGGCACCAAGAGCATCCATAAAATCTGCTGCGGCCCCAACGTGGACGACTACGAGTGGACCAGAGGCGTGCTCGACACCTGCTTCCGCCACTGCGAGACGCGCTACCACGGCAACCTCGACGGGCTTTCCCTGCACTACTACGTGCACCCGGAGGGCTGGCAGATCAAGGGCAGCGCGACCGAGTTTGACGACAAGACCTGGTACAAGACGCTCGCCAAGGCTTACTATATGGACGAGCTGATCCGCGGCCATTCCGCGATCATGGACGAGTACGACCCGGAGCGCCTCATCGGCCTGGTGGTCGACGAGTGGGGTACCTGGTTCACGGTGGAGCCGGGCACGAACCCGGGCTTCCTCTACCAGCAGAACACGATCCGCGACGCGCTGGTGGCCGGCATCACGCTCAACATCTTCAACAAGCACTCCGGCCGCGTGCGCATGGCCAACCTGGCGCAGACCATCAACGTGCTGCAGTCCGTCATCCTGACCGAGGGCGCGGACATGCTGCTGACGCCGACCTACCATGTGTTCGACCTCTACAAGGATCACCAGGACGGCGAGCTGGTGGAGAGCTCCATCGACACGCCGGAGATCGGCATGGAGGACGAATTCCGCGTACCGTGGATCACCGAATCCGTGTCCGAGTCCGCAGACGGCAGCTTACATATCACGCTCACCAACGCGTCGCTCACTGACTCCTGCCCCATCGACGTGGAAATCGACGGCCGCAGAGTCCTGGGCGCGGAGGGCGCGATCGTCCGCGGAGCGATGGACGAGAAGAACACCTTCGAGGAGCCGGAGCGCGTGACCACAGAGCGGTTCACCGGCTTTAACACCGCCGAAAACGGTCTCTCCCTGACCCTGCCGCCGCGCTCCGTGCTGCACCTGTGCGTCAAAGCTGGCGCCTGAGCCCGGCGCAGACCGGAAAGAAACATCATGTGTCAAAATAAAACCGGACCATCCGGCAAAACAGAAAAACTCCGCGTCTGCAGGAAATGCCTGCTGTACGCGGAGAACCGGGAAGCATTTTTCCAGAGGCTGGAAGCCTATATTGCCAATCTCAGTGAAGAGGACCGCGCCGGTCAGACGGTCTACGAGGCCCGCCTGGCGCAGTGCGCCGCCTGCCGGCATCTGACGGCCGACGGCATGTGCCGCCTCTGCGGCTGCTACGTGGAGCTGCGGGCGGCGCTGCGCGTCCGCCGCTGCCCGGACGTGGTGCGGCGCTGGTAAAGCGCTCACTCCCGCGGGCTGTAGTTCACCCGCACCCGGATGTCCTGGTTGTAATTTCCGAAGCCCTTTCCGAACAGGCTGATGCCGCCGATGTTGCGCGCCGGTTCCTGCACCTGGAAGCGGAAACGCAGCTCATCCTGCGCGCCCAGCGCCAGCCGGGTGGTGGTCACGTCGGAAATCTTCATGCCGTCGATGAACGTCCCCTGCTGATTGATGACCAGCATCTTCAGAAGGCCGTACTGGTTCCAGTTCGGGAACCACCAGCTCGGCGTGAACATACCGTGCACATCGCCGAAATCGCCGGGGCTCGTCCACATGCCGAGCCGGACGCCGTTCAGGAAAAACGAGATGTCCGAGGGCCAGTCGCTGTTGGTGCCCGGCGCCTCGCTGCTGATCTCAAACGAAATCGTCAGCTGGTCGATCTTCTGGCCGGTCGGCAGCATGTTGGGAATCAGATAGTCGATGTGCCCCCTGGCGAACCACAGAATCTGCGCGTCCACATGGCTGGGGTGCGCAAAGTAGCGCGGGTCGTCCACGGCGCCGATCAGATTTTTGGCGGTGGAGAGGCCGCACGTCGGAAACACCACATAATTGAAATAATTGCCGACCGGGATGTCGATCGTATAGCTGTCGGCGTCCGGATTGGCGTCCTTCGCGGCCACATCGATCAGAATCTTGTCGATATTCATGCGGCAGACCTTCTGATTGCCGTGGCCGGAATATTCGCTCAGAATCGTGACGATCCCGCTCTCCTCCAGCTTTTTTATGTGGCTGGTCAGGGCCCCGTTGGTGATGCCGAGCGCCGACGCCAGCTCGCCCATGTTCATCTCCCTGTTTTCCAGCAGGGTCTTGATAATCTTGATGCGAAGCTCCGAGCCGAGGGCCTTGAACACCGCGGCGCCGTCGTCCAGATTTTTTATGTAAAGCATATGATGCACGTCCTTTTCTTTGGATTCTGTTATAATAGGTAATTATAGTAAAAAACGAACACAATTTCCACAAAATTCCAAAACATTTTTTGTTCATTTTCAAAGGAGGCCCGCTATGAGCACAGACAAAGCACTGAAATACAACGAACCCTGGATCCTGCAGCGCGCAGACCCCTACGTCTACCGGCACACGGACG
This sequence comes from uncultured Lachnospiraceae bacterium, assembly GCA_947630595.1. Taxonomy (GTDB): domain Bacteria; phylum Bacillota; class Clostridia; order Lachnospirales; family Lachnospiraceae; genus Choladousia. Next base: position 2,714 of record CANRIG010000132.1, read on the forward strand.
GCAGCTACTACTTCACCGCCTCCGTTCCCGCCTACGACGCGGTCGTGCTGCGCCGCTCCGATACCCTGGCAGGCCTGGCGGAGGCGCCGGAGGTCACCATCTGGCGAAAGCACGAGAAAGGAATCCTCAGCAAGCACATCTGGGCGCCCGAGCTCCACTACCTCGAGGGAAAATGGTACGTCTACTTCTCGGGCGGCGACGTCGACGACGTCTGGGCCATCCGTCCCTACGTGCTGGAGTGCGCGGACGAGGACCCGCTGACCGGCGCCTGGGTGGAAAAAGGCAAGATGAAGCGCGCCGCCGGGGACGTCTTTTCCTTTGAGGCCTTTTCCCTCGACGCGACCGTCTTTGAAAACAAAGGAAAATACTACTACGTGTGGGCGGAGAAGGTCAGCGTCTATCCGCAGATCTCCAACCTCTACATCGCGGAGATGGAGACGCCCTGCAGCCTGAAAACGACGCAGGTCATGCTGACCACGCCCGACTACGACTGGGAGCGCGTCGGCTTCTGGGTGGACGAGGGACCGGCCGTCATCCACAACGCCGGAAAAATCTACCTCACCTACTCCGCCTCCGAGACCGGCCCGCAATACTGCATGGGCATGCTCTCCGCGGACGAGGACTCCGACCTGCTCGACCCGCGCTCCTGGACGAAGGAACGCTACCCGGTGCTCACCAGCGACCCGTCCCGCGGGCTCTACGGCCCCGGCCACAACAGCTTCACGGTCGACGAGGAGGGCAATCCCATCATGGTCTACCACGCGCGCGTCGAGGAAAAAATCGTCGGCAACCCGCTCTACAACCCGAACCGCCACGCGATGCTGATGCGCCTGCGGTTCGACGAAAAGACCGGCCGGCCAATCTTCTCCTACGACGCCTGAGCCGTCCTAAGCGTTCAGACGGTAATAAATCGCCATGCGGATGTCCTGGTTGTAATCGCCGAAGCCCTGCCCGTAGAGCGTCAGGCCCCGCGAGGTCTGACGGCCCTCCGGCACGCTCAGCCGCAGCTTCATCACCGACTGGCCGGTGAGCCCCAGGTCGCGCACCGTAATTCCCGAGAGCTGCTCTCCGTCCAGGAAACAGCCCTCGGTGTTGATCGTCAGCTTTTTCATAAGGCCGAACTGATTCAGGAAATCATACCACCAGTCCGGGTTGAACAGGCCCGGACGACCCCCGAAATCGCCGGGGCAGGTCCAGGAGCCCAGCGTCGTGCCGTTTAAGGAAAACTCCACCGTGGACGGCCAGTTGTTGTTGTACTGCGGCGCCTCCGAGGAGATTTCAAACGTCAGGCTCAGCGAGTCGATGACGCTGTTGACCGGGATCAGGTTCGGCAGAAGGTACTCCACATAGCCCGTCGTAAACCAGAGGATGCGCGCCTTGCGGCGCTCCGGGTGCGCGAACTGCCGCGGCTCGTCGAGCTGCCCGAGGAAGGCCGTCTCCGTCGCCAGCCCGCAGGTGGGCGTCACCGAAAAATCCGAGTAGCTCCCCACCGGGATCTCCGCCTGATAAATCGCGGACTGCTTCACAATGTTCCTGGTAAAATCCACCAGAATCTGCTCCATATTCGGATAACAGCATTTCTGCACGCCGTGCGCGGCCGGCATATCCACCAGCCGGATCAGCCCGCACGCCTCCAGCTTTGCGATATGCGGGCTGAGCGTGCTCATGGAAAGCCCCATGCGCTTCGCCGTCTCCCGAAGATTCATGCCCCGGTGCATCAGAATCTGATTCAGAATCTCAAGCCGCAGTTCTGAGCTCAGCGCCTGAAAAATCGGCAGCTGGCTGTCCAGAGAATCCTGACTGACCATTCGCGTCCTCCTTTCCATATCCGGCAGCTAAAAGTCTATAATTTGGATATTTCCGAAATGATTTCTTTCAGTATACTAAAATCGCCAAAAAAGTCAAGGAATTCGCGGAAAAATGACGTCAAATTGACGATCGTTCCGCGCCCATTTTATTTTAGATTTTTCTAAATTATTAGCCGTTAATGAAAAATTCTACATTGACAATTACCCCCCCCAATGTAAAATCACTACGAGGTCGGAAAGTATCATGTTAGTTTTTGTGCACTTTAACGAATATTTTCTTAATTCAAATTTTTTAGGAAAATATGACGAATTTGTACGGATTTTTCATGAAATGCCGACAAAAGGTTACTATTTTATCTAAAGGAGGAACAAACAATGAAAAAGAAATGGTTAGCATGTTTGTTGTCTGCTGCTATGGTGCTGTCGATGGGCAGCGTCGTAATGGCGGAGGGTGAGACTGAGGCAGCTCCGACTGCGGTTACGACCGTAGGTCCGGACGACGCTACAGCAAAGTTTGAGCTCTGGTCATTCGTTGACCTGCACAATGAGTTCTACGGCAAGATGGTAGATCTGTGGAACGAGCAGAATCCGGACAAAACGATCCAGATCACGTTCAGCACCTATCCGTATGCAGATCACCACAACAAGCTGATGATGTCCCTGCAGGCAGGCT
>CANRIG010000133.1 GCA_947630595.1 uncultured Lachnospiraceae bacterium
GAAAAAAAAGGCTCAGGGAAACCATTTTCATAACGTTTTGTGCCTGAGCGAAGCGAAAGGAATGGATATAACCATGACAGAACTTCTGTGGGTCTGCATCGGACTGCTGCTGGCAGCCGTCTGCGCCCTGCTGATCAAAATACATCTCCTGCGCAAAAGCGCGCGGGAGATCTGCAGCGCCTTTCCGCAAAAGCTCACAGAAGACACCAACACTCTGATCGATATTTCCAGCCGCGATTCCTGCATGCGGAATCTGGCGTCGGAGCTCAACGCGCAGCTTCAGGAGCTTTACCGGGCGCGCCGCCGTTACCAGCAGGGCGATCTGGAGCTGAAAGAGGCTGTGACCAATGTCTCACATGATCTGCGCACGCCCCTGACCGCCATTTACGGCTACCTTGCGCTGCTGGAGCGCGAGGAGAAAAGCGAGGAGGTCAGCCGCTGCCTGGAGCAGATTCAAAACCGCGCCGACGCGATGAAAAGCCTCACCGAAGAGCTGTTCCGCTACAGCGTCGTGTCCTCCGTCCGCGAATTAACGCCGGAGCGCATCGATCTGGTGCGGGCGCTGGAGGGCTGCCTTCTGTCCTTCTACGGAACCATGCAGGAAAAAGCCATTTCCCCGCGCATTTCCCTGCCGGAGGAGCCGGTCTGGCGCGAGCTCGACGCGGCCGCGCTGGGCCGCGTCTTTTCCAATCTCATCAGCAACGCCATAAAATACTCGGACGGAGATCTGACCGTCACCATGCAAAAAAACGGCCGCACCACGTTTGCCAACACCGCCGGGGCGCTGACCCCGGTCATGGTCGGCAGACTGTTCGACCGCTTTTATACTGTAGAAACGAACCGCGATTCCACCGGTCTGGGCCTGTCCATCGCCAAGTTGCTGACAGAGCGCATGGGCGGCAAAATCGAAGCGGATTACCGCGACGGCAGGCTGTCCGTCAGCGTGTGGTTTTGAGAATCAGGCCCGTTGTTCCTTAGCGTGTGGTTCTGAGAATCAGGCCCGCTTTCCCTTAACGTGTGGTTCTGAGAATCAGGCCCGCTTTCCCTTAACGTGTGATTCTGAGGCTGAACAATTTCTTTCCCCTTACGCGTTCCACTGCAGCCCGGAAACTTTTCCTCCCGTGACATACACCGTGAGCGTGTGTCCGCTTTTCTTATAGTGCAGGAGCGTCGCGCTGCTGCCCTTCTGTTTCCCGGTATAGCTCCACTTTTTCGCCTTCAGGACGGCTTTCGCCTGCTTCCCAGGCATCTCCAGCGAAAGCCCGTAGAGCGCGAAGCCTTTCTGCCTTTCGTCTCCCATGGTGTTCGACAGCTGCAGCGATATCACTTTACCGGTTTTGACATCATACCGGAAAAAGGGCTCTTCCCCTTTGCTGAGCCGGAAAACATAGACGTTGCCGATTCCCGCCGGATCCTGGCCTTTGCTCAACGGTTTGGCCTCGGGCACCTTTTTCGCCAGCTTCTCATAGTTTTTGTTCAGATAGCCGGACACTTCCACCTGCTTTTCGACCGTAACCTTGCAGGTGAGGCTGTAGCCGAATCCGGTTTTGCAGGTGATCGTGGCTTTCCCTGCTTTCTTCGCCGTCACCGCGCCCTTTTTGCTGACCGAGGCGACTTTCGTATTGCTGGAAGACCAGCCGGAAGCGGTAGAAGGCCCGCCGCCCACATACATGATCAGCGTCCTCGTTTCTCCCGGATACAGCGTAATCGAATCGGCGTCCAGGTAAACAGCCTTTCCTATTGCCAGCGCCGGCTGCGCCCTCAGACACAGCAGCACGCCGAACAGCAGCGCCAGCAGCATCACACGATATGTTCTTTTCATACTCTTTTCCCTCCCGGAATACAATTTTACTTTTATTTTAGTCCAAAACGGGGATTTGTCAATCGGTTCCATGAAAACGGGCGCCGGCGCGTGCTGTCACACGAAATTTCCGCTGTTCCAGGTAAAGCTTCACCGTCTCCGCAATGTCCGGATCGGCTTTTGCATAGTGCCATTCTGCCATTCCCGGCCTCCCGGATTGGCTTTTGCATAGTGCCATTCTGCCATTCCCGGCTTCCCGGTTCGGCATCACAAAATCCCGCCTCATCCAATGGTTTCGCGGTAGGCGGCAAACGCCTCGAGAAATTTTTCCGCCGCCCTGGACTGGGTCTGATATTTCTTCCACACCAGCGTCATGCCGACCGTCTGCTCCGGCTCAAAGGGAACGAAAACCAGGTCGCTCCCCGCCGTATTGATCAGCCTGTCCAGCGCAAGCACATAGCCCATCCCCTCCGACGCCATCACAGAGGCGTTGATCACCAGATTGTAGGTGGCGGCCACATGCAGCTCGGAAACCGGCTTCCCGAACCATTTCAGAAACGACGCGTTGTCCAGCGCCTGTCTGGACAGAATCAGCGGCTTGTCCCACAAATCCTCAGGCCTGACCGTCTCGCTGCCGGCCAGCGGGGCATCCTTCCGCATCAGCACGCCCCAGCGATCCCGGAAAGGCAGCGAAAGGTATTCGTATTTTGACCGGTTGACGTCGCCGATCAGCAGGCAGAAATCAAACAGCCCCTTGTCCAGCCGCTCGGTCAGATCCGCCCGGTCCCCGCTGACCACATGAAAATGAATGCCGCCGTATTCCCGCTGCAGCCCTGCGACCACCCGCGCGATGTGGCGAACCGCATCCGTCTCCCCGGCTCCGATGTAAATATCGCCCGCAACCGCATCGCCGGAATGTTTCATTTCCTCCTCCGTCCGGTGCGCAAGGCTGACGATTTCCTCCGCCCGCTTGCGGAAATAGAGGCCGTCCTCCGTCAGCGTAATCCTGCGTTTCCCGCGGATAAACAGCACCTTTCCAAATTCCTCCTCCAGATCCTTCAGCTGTCTGGAAAGGGTCGGCTGCGTCAAATGCAGATGCTCCGCCGCCCTCGAGATATTCTGCTCGCGGGCGACCGCAAGAAAATATTCCAGTACGCGCAGTTCCATTGCTGTGATCACCGTCCTTTTCTGCGGATGTTCTGTTCCATATACAAGCTCTGTGCAGGTTAAGCACAGGCTTAATGTAAATTTAATGCAGTGCAGGTTCAGTATATACTTAGGATAAATTTAAGTTTCGCACAGGTTCAGTATAAAAAACCATATCATTCCTGTCAAGCATAATAAGCCATGCAATATAAGCATTTGCTTTCCACCTTTCATCCGCATATAATGCAGATAACCACAAAGCAAACGAACGCCAAAGGAGGCTTTTTCCATGAGAATCAGTATCAGCAATCAGCAGTTTGACGAAGAACGCGCCCTCTACCATTCCCGGCACGCAGACATCAGCGGCTGCACCTTTGCAGGCCCTGCGGACGGGGAATCCGTTCTCAAGGAGTCCGCGGACATCGCCGTTTCCCGCTGCCGTTTTTCCCTGCGCTATCCCCTGTGGCATGTGCAGGGCTTTTCCCTGACCGACTCCTCCATGGACGAACTGACGCGCGCCGCCATCTGGTACAGCCATCATGGAACGATCGCCGGCTGCCGGCTGCACGGAATCAAGGCCGTGCGGGAATGCTCGAATATCGAGATCACGGATTCCGACCTCGTTTCCGAGGAATTTGGCTGGAAGTGCGACGGGATCACCTTAAAGAATGTCAGCATCGCCAGCGCCTACCTGTTTCTTGACAGCAAAAATATCCGTCTGGACCATGTTCACATGACCGGCAAATATTCATTCCAGTACGTGGAAAATCTGGAAATCAATGATTCCGAACTGGACACGAAGGACGCTTTTTGGCACAGCAAAAACGCGACGGTGCGAAATTCCGTCGTCAAAGGCGAATACCTGGGCTGGTTCTCGGACGGGCTGACTCTGATCAACTGCAAGATTATCGGCACGCAGCCCCTGTGCTACTGCAAAAATCTCACGCTGATCAACTGTGAAATGGAAGCATGCGACCTGTCCTTTGAATATTCCGATGTGCAGGCCGAGGTGCGCGGCCACATTGACTCCGTAAAAAATCCCAGATCAGGGAAAATCACAGCCGACAGCGTGGGCGAAATCGTCACCGACGACCCGGTCATGGAATGCACCGGAGTAGTAATCCTCCGCAAAAAGAGGGAGATCGCATGAAAGAAATGACGCTGACTCCGGAAGATCTCAGGGCTTCCGGCTGCACCAGAAAACAGATCGAGCAGTTTGCCTCCTGCCGGTGCACGGCGGAACAGCTCCGGTTCCTGCAGCAGCATCGGGAGGAGCTGCTGCGCAGCATCCACAAACAGGAGCGCCAGATCAGCACGCTCGATTATCTGACGTATCAGATGAAAAAGGCCGCCGAATGATAGCTACGCATAAAACCGGACAGCAACAGCATTGTTAATCATGATGTAATTTATAAAGAAGGTTTCCTCCCTCAAAAATTACATCATGGCTGCGGCTCGTACCGGCTTATCGCTGACAGCGAGCCACTCTACGCATTTGCTTTTTTGAACCTGTATTTCCCCTTACCATATCCGCTGACGGACTCGATTAACCCTGCCTTTTTCAACTTGGTGATGAGGTTTCCGGCAGCGGTTATAGATACGCCTGTAATATTCATAATTTCATTGCGCCCAAAGATGCCATTAAATTCCATCTGCGCAAATAGGAGTCTTGCTTTTTCTTTTGTTGCTTTTGTAGAATCCATGCCATCAACAGCATTTTGAATTAACAGGTTATCGGGGGCAAACAACACCTTTTCGCTTTCAAATGACACCTTTTCCGGGCCAATTAACACCTTTTCAATCGGCACATTGTAATTCAGGTTATAGAGCGTAACAAAAAATGATGTCGGCGTTGATCTGAATAGAGGTTCCACTTCACTGCGATAATTTACAGCACGTCGATAATCGGCCTTAATCTTTCTGAAACCGCTTCCCCTGCGCTCCATAAACTGCATACGGCTGAAAATATCCGCAATGACAGGATTGCGGCGTTTAGACGCTACATGATCGGTGTCAAGGTTTTGCACAATAGAGCCATCAAACATACCGCCGGGAGAATATATCTCCATACGGTCATCATAAATGTCAATGTGTACTTCGCTGCCAAGTTCCATATAGTCGCGATGTTATGTGAAGCCAATAGTTATGCGAAGTCAGTTCTTGTTTTGCCCAAAACAGGAGCTTTTTTCTTTCTTTA
>CANRIG010000134.1 GCA_947630595.1 uncultured Lachnospiraceae bacterium
TACGGTATTTTTGGGGATCAGTCATCTGATAACCTTCGATGGACTCGATGACACTCTCAGACTTCTTCTTGAGTGAATGGAACAGTCTGGAGGCGATTTCTTCGTGGTTGATGGAATCAGAGGAGTGTTCAAGGAGGTAATCGATCACAGAGGTGGCTGATTTCCCGAAGATATCGGAAACGACCGAATCCAATGCGACATTACAGACAGTAAGCGCATTCTGAAATCGATTCTTCTCACTGCTTCTGCAGGAAGTCAGTTTATACCGGTAGCGCGTAAACTCCCTGAGGATACGGATGGGTTTGCATGGTATATAGCTTCCGGGCACAAGCCCCAGCCTGAACAGATCCCCGATCCATTTGGAATCCCTGGTATCGTCCTTGTTCCCTTTAACAGCCTTGACCCATTTGGGGTTGGCGATGGTGACATTGATATCGTCTTCCAAAAGGTTGAACACAGGCACCCAGTATTTACCGGTGGATTCCATGCAGACATCACGGCAGGAATTATCCAACAGCCATTTTTTGAATTCAAGAATAGAATTGTTAAAGGTGGAAAAGCGCTTCTTTTTGTAAGATGGCTCAATTCCGGAAGTGGTTTTGATGATGGTGGCGACGAGAAAAGATTTGTGGACATCGACGCCACAACAGGTCTGATAAACGACTTTCATAGGCAAAAGCTCCTTTCTGAGAAATAGAGAGAAGCCATTGACTGAACCGCCACACAATTAACCAGGAGTTAAAACAATTCTTAGTGTACGGTCTAATAGAGCCACTTATTTGTGCTTGAAAGGCGGAACTTACACTGATTATTATGCTGTCTAAAACGAGAGAGTTTTTACAACTTCCCTCTCCGTGCTTTGTAGTGTAGCTTCTCGCTTACAGTATAAACAAAAGGGTAAAAGGAGTCGAGACTTTCATTACTATTTGTGCCGCTAACTGAAAGGCGGCGGAATGGAGATTATTATGAGCACATATGAAGAATTCATGGTTATCATAGCTGCAGCCAGCTTAATCGTCGCAATTCTGAATCTGACACATAAGAAATAGCCGTCCTGCTCTCGACAAAGTTTAGGAACGGCCATTTCTCAGCTTATTACTTTATTGTGCCGGGACGGGTGCGTATTCACCTTCCGGCTGTCTTGTCAAGTATATTATATGTTAAATCAGTAAATTTGTCAAACCATGCCCTTATATACGCACATAGCCATCCCGCCTACTTCCTCATACACCCAAAATTAAACAGCAGTAAAATAAAATTCCCGCCGTTTAACCCTCATTCAATAGCCTTTTTCGCTCCGGTCAGCTATACTGTACACAGAACCAATCCAGAACTCAGAAACTCAGAAATTGTAAAGGAGACGGCTGAACATGACGATCGGCGATGTGATCAGAACATGCAGAAAGAAGAAAGGCATGACGCAGGAGGAAATGGCCGCATGTCTCGGCGTGACGGCTCCCGCCGTAAACAAATGGGAAAAGGGAAGCACGCTGCCGGACGTCGCTTTGCTTGCTCCGATTGCGCGGCTGCTCGGCATTACCACGGATGAGCTTCTGTCCTTTCAGGATGAGCTGACCGATGAAGAAATAAACCAGTATCTGGTGACGCTTCAAAAGGATTTGGAGAGCAGGGACTTCCATGAGGTATTTCTTTCCGTAAAGAAAAAAATCGAGGAATATCCCAACTGCGAAAACCTGATCTGGCAGGCGGCGGTTCTTCTGGATGCGAAGCGAATGACAGAAGAACTCCCGGACAAAGACAAGTATGACAACACGATATTCGGATGGTATGAGCGGTGTTTGCGCTCAGAGGACGAACGGATTCGCAGTCAGGCCGCGGATTCGCTGTTCCATGCGTTTATCCGGAAAGAGGATTATGAAAAAGCTGCTCAATATGTGGAGTATCTCTCTCTGGAGAATCCGGAACGCAAACGAAAGGAGGCACTGATAAACAGCAAAACAGGCAAACGGGCGGAGGCCTATCGCGCCTGTGAGGAGTTGATTTTCAGCGAATATCAGCACATACAGATGGTATTAAATGATCTGCGCATGCTTTATATGGAAGACGACGATCATGAAATGGCTAAAAAACTGGTCGAAGTCTCGTCTTCCGCTGCGTCTGCCTTTGAAATGGGCAGATATCACGAGGTCTGTTACGGACTGGAGGTTGCAGTCTGGGAAAAGGATGCCGCATGGACGTCACAGCTTATACAGGAAATCCTGGACAGTATTGGAACAATAAGTGATTTTACAAAATCCAGACTTTATCAGCATATGGCGCTGAAAACGGCCGGTTCTGATTATTCAGCCGGCTTAAAGCAGATGCTTCTGGACTTAAAACGCGAACTTGACGACACTACAGGTAATCTCTAAACCGTTTTACTGCAGGCGAAGTCACCTCCGCCGGAGCCTCGCTAACCTACGGCAGGGCGGCGAACCGAAGTCTTTCCGGGGCCTTCTGTCTGGGCGTAGCCGCGTGCGTGCTCAGCGGGGCGGCAGTTCTAGTCTGCCGGAGATATTTTTCACCGGCAGCCTTCCCTGAATCGACTTCTCGCTGAAATAGGAAATCACTTGCCCCGGATATATTTTGCCCAGGCAACAGCAACGCCAGCCTTCCGGCAGCCGTCACAGCAAGAAAGAAATACCTCCCGGTAATGCAAAGTACCACGACATAAAGCGGGAAAAAGTCGTGGTACTGCTTCCGGACATATTCGTCGGGTTCTATTTGTGCTCACAGAAAACAGGCAACAATCACGCCGAGAACCAGCAGATGAAGCGGGTAGAACGCATAAAACGCGTACTTCAGCCCCTCGCGGCCCCGCTTCTCATTGTAGAACCAGATCATATAGAAAGAGAGCGGCCCCGTCACGTGCAGCAGGCTGACAAGCACGCCAAGCACCGTCTTCAGTACATTGCGCGCGTAGAAAAGATAGAAAATCGCGGTGAGCAGCACCATGCTCGGCCCGAAGCGAGCCCGCAGCAGCGTCGCCCACAGCAGCGCCCCAAGCACAGTGAATATGCGGGCCAGAACCGCGACCATTCCGCGGCCTTCCCTGAACAGGCTCAGCACGTACAGCATCATCAGGCAGACCGCCGTGCCCAGCATCGCATTTTGCGAGGAGGGATCCCAGAACGTCTGGCTCATCGCCAGATCGTAGGGCACCTCGCTTATCACCGCAAAGAGGAGCATCGTCATCAGATATTTCCGGTAATCGGAAGTATGGCGAAAGCCCTCCACCAGAAGAAACGCAAAAACCGGAACCGCAAGTCCGCCGATCAGCTGCATCACGGAGCCGGCTCCGGAGAGCGTCATCAGGTGCGGATCCTCGCTCAGCGCCTGCGAGAATTCCTGCTGCGTATAGCGCTCCAGATGAATCAGGCCGTGCTCGACCACCGAGATGCCGATGTTGCTGATCAGCATCGCGGCGCAGGCATACAGCTTCAGCCCGAACCCGGAGACCGACGGAAGCTTCCAGACCACATTGCGGCGCACCGTACTCATATTACACCCTCCAATACTCAGAAATCGCGGATGACGGCCAGCGCCGGCAGCGCATTCCCGTCGTAGTCAAACAACGCCTGGTTCGCCCACTCGTTTCCGCCCGGCTTTGCCTCCCCGATGTACGCGCAGGCGGCCTTCGTCGCCCACCCGCTGCCGGGTACCGGCAGCCACGCCGGCTCCCAGTAGCAGAAGCCTTTTCCACGCCCCTGCGGAACCTCGCGGATCACCTGCAGGAAATCGCGGATAAAATCGGCCTGCCCCTGCTTTGTCATCGGATAATCAATCCGCCCGGCCAGCTCGGGGCGGGTCGCCATCCCCATGCGTTCCTGCGGGGAAAGGCGCTCGTACGCCGCGTAATCCTCCATCGTATAGCCCATTGAGACCTCCGCCACGATCAGATCCTTCCGGTAGCGCCCGGCAAGGTCGTTCATATTCTCCTGCAGCATCCGCAGCGGGCCGTGCCAGAACGGATAGTAGGAAAGCCCGATGTACTCGAACTCCTCCCCGCCGTTCTCAAAATACCGGTCAAACCAGGTGCGGTACAGCGCGTTGTTCCCGCCGTTGTCGAGATGCAGCATCACCGCCGCGTCCGGCGCCGCCTCCCGCACCGCACGAATCCCGGCGTTCAGATACCGCACAAGGCTGCCGTAATCCGGCGTCCTGCCGTGCGGCCACAGAAAGCCGTTCGTGAGCTCATTCCCGACCGCGACAATCCGCGGCGCGGCCTGCTCGCGCACGCACCGCCGCAGCGTTTCTCGCGTATAGTCATACACCGCCTGCTCCAGGCTCTCGCCTTTAAGCTCCCGCCAGGCCTTCGGAAGCGTCTGCTTGCCGGGATCCGCCCAGAAATCGCTGTAATGAAAATCAAGCAGCCAGCCGATGCCGAGCCCCCGGGCGCGCTTCGCGAGCGCGAGCACCGTCTCGATATCGTCCCCGCCCGCGCCGTAGGAATTTCCGTCCCCGTCAAACGGGTCGTTCCACAGGCGCAGCCGCAGCAGGTTCATGCCGTACCGCTTCAAAATCTCCATCGCGCCGTCCCTGGCGCCATGGTCATAAAACTTCCCGCCGCAGCGCTCCACCTCGAGAAGCGTAGACAGGTCCATGCCCTTGAAGAACACGCCCCGGTTGTCGCCCCGGACCGGACGCCGCATACTTTCGCCGGCGCTTCCCGCCTCCTGCGCGCCCGGGGCGCCGGTTCCGCCCCGTCCGCTGTCGCTGATCATACGTTCCATACTCTCCATCCTGCCGTAACCTCAGTCGTCAAAGTTTTCAAAATCTTCCATCGCGAACCGGCGCATCATGTCCCCGTAGCGGAATCTCGCCAGCTGGTTTTTCGCGCGGACATCCTCCTCCGTGCCGTGGTACTGACAGCGGATGCAGTAATATTCCTGTTTGTCCCGGTCGTAAAACATGTCGAGGTCCAGATCGCGCATGAAACAGGACGGACAACGGTAATTCAGTTTGCCTTTTCCAGATTGAGCCATGTCGCAAAGACCTCCTTCTCACATAATCTTCCGGTATATCCG
>CANRIG010000135.1 GCA_947630595.1 uncultured Lachnospiraceae bacterium
CGAATCCCTGCAGGCCTTTATTTATGGGCATTGCAGGGATTTTTTGACATCGAAACTGTAAAACTCAGGTTATAGCACAATGCGGAAAGATGTCAATAGTAATGTAAGAAAATTATAGAAAAAGTATGTGAAAAAAACTACAAATATTTAAATTTGATTCGTTTTCATATTTATACGTGGAAGAATAAAATAATTATATTTAATAATAGTATTGTAAGAAGATTCAAAACGGGATTCCGCAGTTTTTCTGTATTCAGAACATTATTTTCATCGGGCAGCGATCCGGTACAGGGGGCTGTGAACATGCAGAATGGGATACCGCAAAATACGAAGAGCTTGCCACAAAATGCGAAAGGCTTGCCGCAAAATACGAAAGGCCGCCACAAAAATATGATGGGCTTGCTACAAAAATAAGGCGGGTTTGACGCAAAAATACGAAGAGCTTGCCACAAAAATAAGACGGGCTTGTCACAAATCCAGATTGTGCCAAGCCCTGTCCGGCATTTATAAAAATTTTATTGTAAATACAGGATAATCCTGCTTCCAATAGTTTTGCTGTCTATAGTTTTCCAGCCATTCAGCTTTCCCTGTCATTCAGCTTTTTCCAGCCATTCAGCTTTTTCCAGCCATTCAGCTTTTCCCTGTCATTCAGCTTTTTCCGGCCATTCAGCTTTTCCCAGTCGTTCAACTTTTCCTGTCATTCAGCCCTGCGCTTCGGCGTCAGCCTCAACGTCGGCCTCGCCGGAGGATTCTACTTCAGCGGCCTCGTCCAGCAGTTCATCCTCCGGGGAGATCAGGGAGATGTCCGCCGCGTCGTAGATGAGTTCGACGGCCTTGCTCTCGAACAGATTCCAGACGAGGGCGTCGCGCGTGCTGTCCTCCTCAAACTGGACTGCGTTGTCGTAGCCGTAGTATTCCGCATTGTCCGCCACGTAGGCGTCGTATTCTTCCTCAGTGACTTCGAGATTGTTTTTCTCACAGATCGCGCTCACCAGCAGGCGGCGGTTGACCAGATCGAGCGTTTCCTCTTCGATATCCTCTGCGGTGATGCCGAAGATGTCATAGATTTCCTGCTCGTCGGTGGTGCCGGCGAACGCGCTGTAAAGCGCCAGACTGTCCTGACGGCAGGAGTCGTACAGATCGTCCGGGTAGCCCGTGAAAGTGGAGCGCTCGATCGCGGCGTCAATCAGCGCCTCGACCGTCTCCGCGTAAGCGGACTCCTCGTATTCGGTGACGAGCGCCTCGCGCACGGAAGCCTCATAATCCTCTTTGCTCGAGTAATCAGTGTATTCGCTGATATAATCATCGTCGTATTCCGGCGCGTCCAGCTCGCAGACGCTGGTGATGTTCAGCTCAAAATCGACGGTCTGGCCGACCCATTCGTCCATCCAGATGTCGTCGCCGAACGTCACGGAGAAATTGAGCGTGTCGCCGACGGAGGCGCCAGTCACCTCGGCGTCAAAATCCTCGCCGTACTCGGCGTCGCCGAGCGTGAAGTAGGTGCTCTCCTCGCTGGAATCGCTCTCGCCCTGCACCGTGGAGGTCATGTCGGCGTAAACGATGTCGCCGGTTTCTGCGGTGCGGTCAACCTCCACCTCGTCGCCGTAGGAGAGCCGCTCCTCCTCGATGCGCTCCTGCACCATGTCGTCGGTCACTTCGTAATTATACTGGGAAACCTCGATGCCCTCGAGGTCGCCGAGCGTCACATACTGATCGACATCTTTCACCAGATAATCGGCGGGCGTAATCGGCGCCAGCTCCTCCGCCGGCTCGCTCATCAGCTCGGTCTCCGGCAGCTCGATCGCCACGGACTCGGGTTCGGCGGGCGCTTCCGTTTCAGCGGCTTCGGTCTGCGCCGCTTCGGTCTCCGGCGGCGCTTCCGTCTCTTTCGTGCCGCTTCCGCAGGCGGTGAGCGTCAATACGAGGGACAGCCCAAGCAGGACTGATAAATATTTTTTCTTCATTATTCTGGAATCCTTTCTGAGTAATCTTTCTGAGGGGTTAAAAGTTACCTGCAATATAACATTTTTGGCCGGGCATTGTAAATAGTTTTTCGGGAAATCACAGAATTTTCACTTTTGGCTTTTCAGGAAAAGCGGCCTGTGTTATAGTAAAGAATGAATGGAGAGATGCCTTGTTTTGCCGTAGCCTGCGGTGATGCTCAGCGGACTGCGGAGTTCCTGTCAAATGGTTCACATTCAAAACCGAAAGGAATGGCAAAGACAAAATGACATATATCGAAATTCCCACGAGGGCGGAGCAGATACTGCAGGTTTTGCGTCAGCATGGATTTGAGGCATATGTGGTGGGCGGCTGCGTCCGTGATTCTGTGCTCAGACGGCAGCCGGGGGACTGGGACATCACCACTTCCGCGACGCCGCAGCAGGTGAAAGCCCTGTTTGAGCGCACGGTCGACACCGGCATCGAGCACGGAACGGTGACGGTCCTGATGGATCACGAGCCCTTTGAAGTGACGACATACCGGATTGACGGTATTTACGAAGACTGCCGCCACCCCAGGGAGGTGCGGTTTACCTCAAGCCTGCGGGAGGATCTGCGGCGGCGGGATTTTACGATCAATGCGATGGCGTATTCGCACGAGACCGGGCTGGTGGACGAGTTCGGCGGCCTGGAGGATATGAGAAACCGGGTAATCCGCTGCGTCGGCGATCCGCGGGAGCGCTTTTCCGAGGATGCCCTGCGGATGATGCGCGCGGTGCGCTTTGCCGCTCAGCTCGGATTTACTCTGGAGGCGCGCACCAGAGAGGCCATCCGCGAGATGGCGGGTTCCCTCACGCATATCAGCGCGGAGCGGATTCAGACGGAGTTGGTCAAGCTGCTGGTTTCCCCGCATCCGCACTGGATTCGGCTGGCTTACGAGTGCGGGATTACGGCGGTGATTATGCCGGAGTTCGACCGCATCATGGTGCAGCGGCAGAACAATCCGCACCACGCCTACACGACGGGCGAACACACGCTGATTGCGCTGCAGAATATCCCCTCGGACCGGGTGCTGCGCCTGACCATGCTGTTTCACGACATGGGCAAGCCGGACGTGTTTACGACCGATGAAACCGGACGCGACCATTTTCGCGGCCACGCCGCATACAGCGAGAAGATTGCCCGCAGAATCATGGAAAATCTCCGCTTCGACAATGCCACGGTGCGCACGGTCTGCAATCTTGTGCGCAACCATTCGTGGTACCCGAAGCTGACCGGATGGGATGTGCGCGCCTGCGCGTTCCAGATGGGGCCGGAGCTGTTCGATTCCTTTCTGCTGGTCAAGCGGGCCGACATCAAGGCGCACCATCCGGATGTGATTCAGGAGAAACTCGATTATTTAAAGGAAGTCAGGCATATCTGGGAGGATATTCGTCTGCACAGCGACTGCCTGTCGCTGCAGGAGCTGCAGCTGAGCGGCAGGGATTTGATCGCCGATGGCATGAAGCCGGGGCCGGCGATCGGCGGGCTTCTGCAGAGGCTTTTGGAGGATGTGCTGCGGTTCCCGGAGCACAACGAACGCGGGTTTTTGCTGGAGGAGAGCCGCAGGCTGCGGATGCAGGCGGACGGGTAAACGAGACGGGTCGGACGAGTACAGACGGACAAATCAGATAAACAAGATGGATCGAAAGAGTACAGACGGCCGAGTCGGGTAAACGAATACGATCGGATGAGTACGGATGGACGAGCCGGGTAAACGAGACGGATCGGGCGAGTACAGACAGACGAGCCGGATAAACGAGATGGATCGGACAAATACAAACGGATGAATCAGATAAATACTGACAGATGAACGGGAGGAGGTGCGGCGGTGAAATCTCCGCTTACCACGCTCTGTTATATTGAAAAGGACGGGCAGTATCTGATGCTGCACCGCGTCAGCAAGAAAAATGACGTAAACAAAGACAAATGGATCGGCATCGGCGGCCATTTTGAGGAGGGCGAGAGCCCGGAGGAATGCCTGCTGCGGGAAGCGCGGGAGGAGACGGGACTGACGCTCACCTCCTGGAAATTCCGCGGCCTTGTTACGTTTATCGCCGAAGGGTGGCAGACCGAATACATGTGCCTGTACACGGCGGACGCTTTTACGGGCGAGCTGCGCGCCTGCGACGAGGGCGTGCTTGAGTGGGTGCCGAAGGAGGAGCTTCCGCGCCTGAATCTGTGGGAGGGCGATAAGATTTTCCTGCGCCTGATCGCCGAGGAAGCGCCGTTCTTTTCGCTGAAGCTGAAATACGAGGGCGATGTGCTGCGCCAGGCGGTGCTGGACGGGCGCGAACTGGAGCTGTTTGATATCTGCGATGCGGAGGGCAGGCCGACCGGGCTTGTGACCGAGCGCTCGGTGGCGCACATGCTGGGGACGATGCACCGGACGGTTCACGTGTGGGTGGCGCGCCGCAGAGCGGACGGCGGCTGGCAGGTGCTGCTGCAGAAGCGAAGCGCCGGCAAGGATTCGTTCCCGGGCCGCTACGATACGTCCTGTGCCGGCCATGTGGACGCTGGCGACGATTACGCTTTGTCCGCGCACCGCGAGCTTCTGGAGGAGCTCGGCATCGACGCGCAGCCGGGAGATCTGCAGTATATCGCTGCCTTTGACGGCGGAGAAATCTGCGAGGAATTTCACGGCCGTCCGTTCCGGGATCATGAAATCTGCGCAGTTTACGCGTACCTGCGCCCGGTCGACGAGACGAAGCTGCGGCTTCAGCCGGAGGAGGTCGAGTCCGTCCGCTGGATGGATTACGAGGAATGCCGGGCCCGGATGGAGGCCGATGATCCGCAGTTCTGCAGCAAAAATCTGGATGTGCTGCTGGCGCTCGGACACTGGCTGAGCGAACTGCCTTGAGGAGAATAGTGTGAAGACGTAAAGTAGGACCAGAAGCATAACGAAAGAAGCGCCAGGAACTGCCGCTTTTGAGTG
>CANRIG010000136.1 GCA_947630595.1 uncultured Lachnospiraceae bacterium
TCTGACGGAGCTAAAGCTATAGGCGGCCAGATATTGCCGCCCATAGCATACCTAATTTTGAAATCGTTACAGTTTAAACCATATTATATGCAGATACATAAGTCTGATATGCAGAAAATATCACGCTTATAAGTCGGCTGAAATGTAAGTCGGCTGACGCTGCCATTTTCTTTTGGCATCTGCACATCGTTAAGAACCGATGCCCCTGCAGCGGATTTGTGCTCAGGCAGAAAAACGGCGCGGCACATCGCCACGCCGCTCCTGCGGCAAAACAGTTACTTACCAATGTCAACAAAGGCATCCGGCGTCACATAAAAGGAAAACTTTATATCTTCCTCCGCCGGAATGTGATATGCTGCTTCCACATCGGCGCCCCAGCTGTCGATGCCGCCCACGCCGCGCATCCGCGCCGCAACGGTCAGGTAGGTACGGCCCGGAGCCGGCAGTTCCTCCTGATGGGTCGCCTGCTCCAGCTCCATCGCCGAATACGGCAGAGCGGAAAACGCAAACGGCTCCTCATCCATCTCCAGGCACAGGCCGCCGATCTGCATCCGGCAGGTCTGCATATGATTCCCGCATTCCTGCGGCACCAGATAGGGCGTCGCCCGTACCGGCGCTTCGTGCACGCCGAATACGCCCCCGGCCATGCGGTCGGGGTAGGTTTCCCCGGACAATCCCTCCCAGGTCATCTTTTCATAGTATCGCGGCAGACAGAAGCGCACGCCGAACAGCGGCAGCTGCGGCAGGCCCTGCGCGCCTTTGTAATGCAGTTCTACCCGAATTCGTCCCCGGCGGTCCACCGTATAGGCGATTTCCGCCTCTGCGCCCGGCGCTGCCGAAGCCGCGAAGGTATACGCAATCCTCACCCGGTCGATCTGCCGCGAAGCCGGCGCCCGGTCTGTCGTATCTTCGGCGCGCAGAACCGTCTCTTTATCGCCCTCGTACTCCGTCACCCGGCAGCCGGTGCAGACGCTGTACGCATCTGTGGCCAGCCAGGCCGCGCTTTTGGCGGCAAAGCCATTGCCCTTGTCGTTGTCCGTGGCCGCCCGCCAGAACGCGGGGCGCGGCGCGCGGTACAGATATTCCTCGCCCTGATATTTCAGGGAAACCGGGCCGCCGTCCTTCAGTGAGAACAGCACTTCAAATCCGTCGCCCTTTACGCCCAGCATGACGTCGCCGTGGATTACCTGAATAGGCCGCTCTTTGGAAGCTTCCGCCATTTGACCGGCGTTTCCAGCTGTCCTGCTGCCGGCGGCCACAGCCCGCCCTGTCCGAATCCGCGCGGCCGCCTCCCGCATCCGTCTTTCGTTTTCTTTCTTATGTAACCGCTTTTCTTCCTCCGATGCGTACCAGAAACGGATTTCCTGCATCGCCGGTTTCTCCGTCCGGTCGGCAAAAACGATCCCGTCCCCGCTGAACCCGTAATCCGTCGGCCGGTCTCCGAAATCGCCGCCGTAGCCGAGCACCGTCTCGCCGCGCTGGTTCTGATACCACAGCGCCTGATCGATATAATCCCAGATGAAGCCGCCCTGAAACATCGGAAATTCCTCGCTCAGCTTCTGGTAACTCTCCATTCCCCCGCAGGAGCAACCCATGTCATGCATATATTCGCACAGCAGGAACGGCTTTTTCGGATCATGCTCCAGATAGTCGCGGATTGCCGCGGGCGGCGCATACATCCGGCTTTCCACATCGCTGACCGCGTCATATTCACGGTTCCAGAATACGCCCTCGTAATGCACCAGCCGCGACGGGTCTTTTTCGTGGAAATACCGGCTCATTGCCTGTATACATTCCCCTGCATAAGATTCATTTCCGCAGGACCACCATAAAATCGCGGCGTGATTTTTATCCCGCTCCAGCATCGACGCCGCTCTGTCCAGCACACAGTCCTTCCACTCCGGAAGCGAACCCGGCACATGCCACGACAGGTCGCACTGCCCCATCTTCTGCCAGGAACCGTGCGATTCCAGATTTGTCTCGTCCATCATGCAGATGCCAGCCTCGTCGCAGAGCTGATACCACAGGCTCTGGTTCGGATAATGACAGGTGCGCACCGCATTGATATGATTCCTTTTGAAAATCTCAATATCCCGGCGCATGTCCTCCTCCGTGACAGCCCGGCCTCTGTGCGCGTCCCATTCATGCCGGTTCACCCCGTGAATCTGCAGCCGCCTTCCGTTCAGCAACATCACCCGGTCGCGGATTTCAAACTTTCGGAATCCTATTTTATAAGGTACAACCTCCGTCACCTCTCCCGCCCGGTCCAGAACGCGCAGAATCAGCTGGTACAGGTGCGGTTTGCCGAGGTCCCACAGAAGGACTTCGCCGACCGGCACCCTGTCCGTCCGCCAGAAAGTCAGGGCGTTCGTTTCCTCCGAACTTTCCTGCATTTTCAGCTGTCCGCTCTGCACGCGCACGCCGGATTCATCCAGCAGTTCCCAGGAAATGCCGCCGCAGGCTTCCCCGGACAGCTTCACCTCCAGTTCCAGTTCGCCGGCGCCCCTGAGGTCTGCGATATTTGTTCCCATCCTGTCCGCTTTCTCTTTATCTGCTCTCGCTTTATCTGCTTCTTCTCCATCCGTTCCCGTTTTATCTGTTCCTGTTTTGTCTGTTTTTGCTTTGTCTGTTTTTGCTTTGTCTGTTTTTGCTTTGTCTGTTCCCGTCCTGTCCGCTTTCGCCTCATCAATATCACATATTGCCGTCACAACCGGTTTCGCCCACAAATCCTCCACATGACACTTCGGCTTCGCGTACAGAAATACCTCCCGGAAAAGCCCGGAAAACCGGAAAAAGTCCTGATCCTCGATCCACGCGGCGCTGCTTCTTTTATACACCTCCACGCAGAGCCGGTTCCCTTTCTCCCGGATTGCGGGCGTCAGGTCAAATTCGGACGGCGTAAAGCTGTCCTCCGCATAGCCAAGGAAGACGCCGTTCAGCCATACATAAATCGCTTCCTCCGCGCCCTGAAACGAAACGCAGACCCGCTTTCCGGTCAGACCCGCCTCAAGATCAAATTTCTTTACGTAGCTGCCCACCGGATTGTATTCCCAG
This sequence comes from uncultured Lachnospiraceae bacterium, assembly GCA_947630595.1. GTDB lineage: Bacteria > Bacillota > Clostridia > Lachnospirales > Lachnospiraceae > Choladousia. The sequence goes on from CANRIG010000136.1 coordinate 3,055, forward strand.
TCCACCTTCGGCGGCCGCAGATAGGCATGTCCGTCCCACGGATAAACCGTATTGGTATAATGAATCTGCCCGTATCCCTGCAGTTCCATGTGTCCTGGCACCTGAATCTCCCCGAACCCGTCCAGCTTTGCGTCCTCACGGTAAAAATCGGCCGGACGCTCCTGCGGATTTCTGCTCCAGTGAAATTTCCAGTTCCCATTTAACGACTGTCTCAGCGTCTCCCGGCCCCGGCGCATGTCAGATTCCGTTTCAAAAAAATGATGATCTGAGTGCGCGTCCAGCCGGCCGACCCGGAAAACCTGCGGATTTTCCAACCACGCTAAATCTGCCTGCATCGCTTATTTCCTCCATTTCAAAATATTATGCGGAATATGCCAAATATTTTCCACAATAAAATTGTTCCTCGATAAAATGTTATTCGGCTATTGTATTCTCTCCGTTTTCTGCTATCATATCCACAGGGCATATGCGCAGAAGCCTGGCAGGAACCCGCACTGCAAAATGCCCTGATTAAATACAGAAGAAAAAGGAAAGAGGTGCAGTTATGAAAATGTTTCAAAAATCGTTTCAAAAGTCCATGCGCGCGCTGCTTCTCGCGCTGAGTCTGGCGCTTGCGCTTCCGGGCGCTCTGCCGTTCTCCGGCCGGACGGCTTCCGCAGAAGCCGCTTCCGGGGAAAAGACGCCGCACAAATTCGTCCTGCTCAAAGGGCAGACGCTTGACATCGACACCGGCAGTTCCAAAACCGCCGATTGGTCCAGCAGCAAAAAATCGGTCGTCTCGGTAAATGCCGAGGGCACGGTAAAGGCCAGGAAAAAAGGAAAAGCCGTCGTCACCGCGGTAATCGGGAAAAAGGAGCTGACCTATAAAATCACGGTAGAGGCTCCGTCGCTCAGCAAAAAATCGCTGTCCCTGACGGTCGGCAAATCCGCTTCGCTCGATTTGAACGGCACCAGCCAGAAGATTACCTGGAAATCATCGGATAAAAAAGTAGCTGCCGTCACCGAAGACGGCAGGGTAACCGCAAAGGGCGCCGGCACAGCTACCATCACTGCCGTAGTGCTCAAAAAATCGTTTCCGTGTGAGGTGACGGTGAAAAAGGCTTCCTCCGGCACATCATCCGGCGGAAATAATACCTCATCCAATACGGGATCCACTCCGCAGACCGGCGAATCTTCCGGTTCCTTGGATGCCTCCTCTCTGGTCTGGCGCACGGCAAGCGGCAAGAAATTCCATCGCACCAGCACATGCAGCAATATGAGGCATCCATGGCAGGTCACCGTGCAGGAGGCAAGGTCAGCCGGACTTACGCCCTGTAGCAAATGCTACTAAAATTTCCGTCTTACTAAAATTTCTGCTTACACAAATTTCTGCTTACACAAACGGCTGCCGCATCTAACTGCGGCAGCCGTTCTTCTGCGGCCAGTGGGACTTGAACCCACACGGTTTGATCCATTGGCACCTAAAACCAACGCGTCTGCCAATTCCGCCATAGCCGCGCATTGCCAAAGCCTGTCCTTGGTCAAATCCGCTTTCTGTCCGTTCGCGGAATCGCTCAGACACAGAGCTGGGCTAGCTGGATTCGAACCAGCGAGTGCAGGAGTCAAAGTCCTGTGCCTTACCGCTTGGCGATAGCCCATGAATCAAATACCCCGCAGTCGTCTACGGGGTACTTAAAAATCAGGGTGGATAAAGGGATTCGAACCCTTGGCCTCCAGAGCCACAATCTGGCGCGCTAACCAGCTGCGCTATACCCACC
>CANRIG010000137.1 GCA_947630595.1 uncultured Lachnospiraceae bacterium
ATATCATCAGGTACATTAGTTTAATATAACATTTTCCTTATCATTCGTCAAGTTTTGCGGCGGAAGCTATGTAAGCAGTTCCAGACTGACTTCCAGAGCCCTGTTCACCCGCGACAGCATATCCACGTCCAGGTGGCACACCCGGTCCTTCAGGCGCCGCTTGTCGATGGTGCGCAGCTGCTCCAGCAGGATCACCGAATCCTTCACAATCTGGTACTTCCCGGCCTCGATTTCCACATGGGTCGGCAGCTTCGCCTTGTTCATCTTTGAGGTAATCGCCGCGCAGATCACCGTCGGGCTGTGACGGTTGCCCACGTCGTTTTGAATGATCAGCACCGGACGGATGCCGCCCTGCTCCGAGCCCACCACCGGCCTCAAATCCGCGTAAAATATGTCTCCTCTTTTTATGTTCACACGATTCACACTCCGATACAAGGATTTTGATACTTCTGTTAATAGTTTCATTATCTCCCTGTTTCTTCTGTATATACACGTATGTGAGGAAAATTCCGCGAATACGCGTTCCGGTGATGGTAAAGTACTATAGCAATTATATAGCAATTATTATAGAAATTATAGTAGTTGTAAGATTTAGTGAATCCGGACGCTGCGTTCCATCCGGTCGGTACCCTTTTGAGTATTTCCCCCGGAAACCAGCCTTATGCTTTCCGGGGGAAACACATCAAAAATCCAACCGGATGGAACTGCAGCTGTTTTCGGGGTAAGGTTTTTATCTTTTTATCCTGATGGCAGGCGTCAGTCCAGCATTTCGCTGGTGATTACAGTGACGTATCAGGACTGTAATTGTACACGCGCGGCACGCGCTTGCCGACGTCGCAGACGAATTCGTAGGGGAAGCGGCCGGAGAGCCGGTCCAGTTCTTCCAGGGTGATGGCGTCGTCTCCGTCGCGCCCCAGCAGCGTCACTTCGTCGAGCGGCTTTACGTCGAGCCCGGTCACGTCGACCATGAACTGGTCCATGCACACGCGGCCCAGAATCGGCGCGCGTTTCCCGCCGATCAGCACCGAGCCTTTGTTGCTGAGGCTGCGCGGATAGCCGTCGCCGTAGCCGGCCGGGATCGTCGCCACCTGCATGGTGCGCTCTGCGGTGAAGGTGCCGCCGTAGCTGACCGCGACGCCGGGTTCTATCGTTTTCAAATGTACAATATGTGATTTTAACGTCATCGCCGGGCGCAGCGCCACGAACGCGCGGCTGACCTCGCCGGACGGATAAATGCCGTAGATGCTGATGCCGGCCCGCACCAAATCCAGATTGGCCTGCGGCAGCTCGAGGATTCCGGCGCTGTTGGAGCAGTGGCGCAAAAAGCCGCCAATGCCGCCCTCCTCCAGCGCGCCGCAGAAGCGCGCGAACCTGTCCATCTGCCGCGCGGTGAACGTCTTGTCCGTCTCATCCGCCCTGGCGAAGTGGGTAAACACGCCCTCCGTCCGCAGATGCGGCAGCCGGCCGATCTCCAGGGCGAGGGCCCGGCCCTCCGCCCCGTCGCTGACCCCGATGCGCGACATGCCGGTGTCGACCGCAATATGTATGGGAGCCTCCGCGCCCTGCCGGCCGGCCTCCTTGGAGAACGCGCGCGCCATCTCCAGCGTAAACACCGCCGGGCGCACGCCGTGCGACACCATGTAGGCGTAATCCTCCTCAAAGGTGTAGCCGAGCACCAGCACCGGCTTTGTGATTCCGGCCTCCCGCAGCTGCCGGGCCTCGTTCACCTCCGCCACGGCAAAGCCCCAGATGTAGGGGTACGGCTCCGCCAGCCTGGCAACCGGCACCGCCCCGTGCCCGTAGCCGTCCGTCTTGACGACCGCGATCATCTGCGTGCCCGGGGTCAGGTTTTCTTTCATATGCTGAAAATTTTCCGCAATCGCTTCCATATCAATATACGCCGTAATACGACCGTTCTTTTTCATGTTCTCCTCCTGTCAGCCTCTTTCAGCACCTCGCCGACCGCCCGTGCGATCTCGCCGGCCAGCATACCGTAGGCCCCGTATTCCCGGCGCGCGCGGTCTCCCGCAAGTCCGTGCAGGTACACGCCGAAAGCCGCCGCGTCGAACGGCGTCATGCCCTGCGCCAGCAGGCCGCAGATCACGCCCGCGAGCACGTCCCCGGAGCCGCCGGCCGCCATCCCGTGGTTGCCGGAGGTGTTGACAAAGGTGCGCACGCCGTCCGAGACCACCGTGCGCGCATCCTTGAGCGCGCAGATCACCTTGTACTCGCGCGCGAACTGCCGGGCGCTGCGGAGGATGTCCTCCAGCACTTCCTCCTTCGTCCCGTCGGTAAGGCGCATCATCTCGCCCACATGCGGCGTCAGGATCACCGGTGCCTCCGTCTCATACAATAATTCCGGGCCCTCCGCCAGCAGATTCAGGCCGTCGGCGTCGATCACCAGCGGCTTGCGGTAATGCCGGAGCACGTAATCCAGCAGCCTGCGCGCCGCCGGCCCGGTCCCGCAGCCGGAGCCGAAGCCCGCCACGTCCGACCACTGCAGCGCCCGCTCCAGCTCCTCGAGGGAGGGCTGCCGCGGGTCCCACGCCGTCACAATCGCCTCCGGCAGAGCCGTCTGCAGCACCGTCCGGTTGCACTCCGGCGTAAACACACGCACCAGCCCGCAGCCGCTGCGGTACGCCGCCGTCGCCGCCAGAACGGCCGCCCCGCTCATGCCCTGGCTGCCCGCGATCAGCAGCACCTTCCCGTAGGTGCCCTTGTTGGAATAGGGCCTGCGCTTCGGGGCCCGCTCCAGGTCCTCCTCGCCGTAGGTAAACATGGACGGCAGGCCGCTGTAGCTGCGCCCGATGCGGATGCCGATGTCGCGGCAGACCACGCGCCCGCAGTACTGCGCGCCCGGATAGAGAATCTGCCCGATCTTGCGGTAGGCAAAGGTGACGGTCAGGTCCGCGCGCACCGCGGCGCCGAGCACCCTGCCGCTGTCGGCCGACACGCCGGATGGAATATCCACCGCCACCACGGCGCAGCCCTGCTGGTTGACCCAGTCGACCAGCTCCGCATAGCGCCCCTCGACCGGCCGCGAGAGCCCGACGCCGAACATGGCGTCTACTATAACAGTATATTCATGATTCATAAAATTACTGCTGATTTTTATTCCGCAGTTTTCACAGATCCGCCGCTGCGCCGCCGTCTCTGCGGTCATCGACTCCTCCCGGCCCACGAAGGCCGCCGTCACGCGCACGCCGCGCTCCTCCAGAATCCTGGCGACGGCGAAGCCGTCTCCGCCGTTGTTGCCGGAGCCGCACAGCACCAGCACCGACGAGAGGTCGAACCCTCCCGCCGTCAGCTCCTCCGCCACGCCGAGCGCCGCCCGCTCCATGAGCACGAGGGAGGGAATCCCGATTTTTTCGATCGTATCGCGGTCGCAGCGCTTCATCAGCTCCGCGTTTAACAAAAATTCCATCGGCGCACTCCTTTCCGCCCTTTTGCACAGCAATGCAGGCCGGCGTCATCCCACCGGCCTGCCCCTCTTATTTTTCTGTCTGCTCTCAGCTCAGATGATTCAGCCGGTAGGAAAGCTGCATCAGGCTCTCCGACAGGTGCACGTTCTCCACCACCACATCCTTCGGCAGATGCAGGTCCGTGTGCGCAAAATTCCAGATCGCCTTCACTCCGTTTTCCACCAGCACCGGCGCCACCGTCTCCGCCCCGTTTTTTGGAAGCGTCAGGGCCGCAATCTGAATCTCGTTTTCGCGGATAAACTGCGGCAGCTCGTCCACCATGCGGATCTCAATGCCCCGCACCAGAACGCCGTTTAATTTGGGGTTGTTGTCAAAGATGCCCTTGATCCAGAACCCGCGCTTTTCAAATTTGACGTAGTTGGCAAGCGCCTGTCCCAGATGGCCCGCCCCCACGATCACCATGCTGTATACCTTGTCCAGCCCCAGAATCTTGCCGATCTCACTGTACAGGAACTTGACGTTGTAGCCGTAGCCCTGCTGGCCGAAGCCGCCGAAGTTGTTGAGATCCTGCCGGATCTGGGAAGCCGTGACGTTCATCATGTCGCTCAGCTCGTTGGAGGAGATGCGTTCCACCTTTGCCTCCATTAAATCCCCCAGATATCTGTAGTAACGCGGCAGCCGCTTGACTACCACCTTTGAAATTTCATGCTCGTCCACGTTGTCTCCTCTTTTCCCCAGATACTTTCGTGTGGTTTCATTATACTAAAATGCCAAAATCTTGTCAATCTCCGCCCTGCGCTTTCTGCCGCGTCCTGCGCTTTCCGCCGCGGAAACCGGCCCGCTGCAGCCGGAAAAAGATTTCCGCTATTGTTTTTTAGGCGATTTTCTGTATAATGATACCAGAGTCAATTTGCAAGGAGCATGTTATGATACTATCCTGTCAGAATCTTACAAAGGCCTTCGGCGAGGACGTGGTGATCCGCGCCGGTTCCTTTCATATAGAAGAACATGAGAAAGCCGCCATCGTCGGCATCAACGGCGCGGGCAAGACCACGCTGCTGCGCATGATCGTCGGCGAGCTGGAGCCGGACGGGGGCACGGTTGCCGTCGCCAGAGGCAAAACCCTGGGCTACCTCGAGCAGCACCAGGACGTCAACAGCACGCAGACCA
>CANRIG010000138.1 GCA_947630595.1 uncultured Lachnospiraceae bacterium
CGGATCCGCCTTTGTGGGACTATAATCGAAAACGCATGCCGCGCCGCGGGGCGGCGGAGCCGGCGTGCGTGTCGGCACATTGCACACCACGGAAACATAATAGCGAATGCGATGCAAAAAGTCCACAAAATTTTGCGGAGAGGGTATATTAGCACTTGAATTTTTGGGACAAATTGGTTAGAATAACAGATAGGTTGGGAGCGGACTGTACTGGTACCGCCCGACGGATGTTTCACAAAATTACTTTTTAGGAGGAATTGTAATCATGGCAGTAAAAGTAGCGATCAATGGATTTGGACGTATCGGCCGCCTTGCTTTCAGGCAGATGTTCAACGCAGAGGGATACGAAGTAGTTGCGATCAACGATCTGACAAGCCCGAAGATGCTTGCTCATCTTCTGAAGTATGACTCTTCTCAGGGTAAGTATGCTCTGGCTGACACCGTTTCCTGCACAGAGGATTCCATCGTTGTCGATGGCAAGAACATCACGATCTACAAAGAGGCAGATGCTTCCAAGCTTCCGTGGGGTGAGCTGGGCGTAGACGTTGTTCTGGAGTGCACGGGCTTCTACACCTCCAAGGCGAAGGCTGAGGCTCACATCCAGGCTGGCGCAAAGAAGGTTGTCATCTCCGCTCCGGCAGGCAATGACCTTCCGACCATCGTTTACAATGTAAATCACACGACCCTGAAGAAAGAGGACACTGTGATTTCCGCAGCTTCCTGCACGACCAACTGCCTGGCTCCGATGGCTAAGGCGCTCAACGACTATATGCCGATCGAGTCCGGTATTATGTGCACGATCCATGCGTACACCGGCGATCAGATGATCCTGGACGGCCCGCAGAGAAAGGGCGATCTGAGAAGATCCCGCGCGGCTGCGATCAACATCGTTCCGAACTCCACCGGCGCTGCCAAGGCAATCGGCCTTGTTATCCCGGAGCTGAACGGCAAGCTCATCGGCGCTGCACAGCGTGTTCCGACCCCGACAGGTTCCACCACGATCCTGAACGCAGTTGTTAAGGGCAAAGCTTCCGTTGCAGAGATCAACGCAGCAATGAAGGCAGCTTCCACCGAGTCCTACGGCTACACCGAGGACGAGATCGTTTCCTCTGACGTAGTAGGCATGAGATTCGGTTCTCTGTTCGACGCTACGCAGACCATGGTTGTAAACCTTGAGAACGGCACGTCTCAGGTACAGGTTGTTTCATGGTATGACAATGAGAACTCCTATGTAAGCCAGATGGTCCGCACCATCAAGTACTTCGCTGAGCTTGCATAATCAGCCGTAAAAATTTATCTTAGACCTGAAAAGAGGTCCGGTCGGATTGGGCCGGGCCTCTTGTTTTAAGGCCATTCCAATTCAGAATTACAGGAGGAAATCCCCATGCTTAACAAAAAATCGGTTGACGATATCAATGTAAAAGGCAAAAAAGTCCTGGTGCGCTGCGACTTCAACGTTCCGCTCAAGGACGGCAAAATCACAGACGAGAACCGTCTGGTGGCGGCGCTTCCGACCATCAAAAAGCTGATTGCGGACGGCGGCAGAGTGATCCTCTGCTCCCATCTCGGCAAGCCGAAGGGAGAGCCGAAGCCGGAGATGTCATTGGCGCCGGTGGCGGTACGCCTTTCCGAGCTGCTTGGACAGGAAGTGAAATTTGCGGCGGACGACAACGTAGTCGGTGAGAACGCAAAGGCAGCAGTGGCGGAAATGAAGGACGGCGACGTGATTCTGCTTCAGAACACGCGCTACAGAGTCGAGGAGACCAAGAACGGCGAAGCGTTCAGCAAAGAGCTGGCTTCCCTGTGCGACGTTTTCGTAAACGATGCGTTCGGCACCGCGCACAGAGCGCACTGCTCTAATGTCGGCGTGACCGAGTACGTGGACACCAGCGTGGTCGGCTATCTGATGCAGAAAGAGATCGACTTCCTCGGCAACGCGGTCAACAATCCGGAGCGCCCGTTCGTAGCGATCCTCGGCGGCGCAAAGGTGGCGGACAAGCTCAACGTAATCTCTAACCTGCTTGAGAAATGCGATACGCTGATCATCGGCGGCGGCATGGCTTATACCTTCCTCAAGGCAAAAGGCTGTGAAGTGGGCACCTCCCTGGTGGACGACACCAAGATCGACTACTGCAAAGAGATGATGGACAAGGCAGAGAAGCTCGGCAAGAAGCTCCTGCTTCCGGTTGACACCACCATCGCCAAGGCATTCCCGTCGCCGATCGACGCGGAGATTGAGATTTCCGTTGTGAAATCCGAAGCGATTCCGGCCGATATGATGGGCCTTGACATCGGCACGGAGACGGCGGCTCTGTACGCGGACGCAGTGAAATCCGCAAAGACCGTTGTCTGGAACGGACCGATGGGCGTATTTGAGAATCCGATTCTGGCAAAAGGCACGATCGCAGTGGCGAAGTCCCTGGCAGAGACCGACGCGACCACGATCATCGGCGGCGGCGATTCCGCGGCGGCAGTCAACCAGCTTGGCTTCGGCGACAAGATGACGCACATCTCCACGGGCGGCGGCGCTTCCCTCGAGTTCCTTGAGGGCAAGGAGCTTCCGGGCGTCGTAGCAGCAGACGATAAGTAAGAACTTAGCGATTGGCGAGCCGGAGGCGAAGCCAGAGCTTAGTTCGCACTTACTTCCCCGCCGTTAGCGAACGCGAGCCGGAGGCGAAGCGTGAGGTTACGGCAAGGGGAAGATACCCGTAACTTAGCGATTGGCGAGCCTCAGGCGAATAAAATGTATATATTATGAAGGAGAACATCACAATGGCAAGAAAGAAAATCATTGCAGGCAACTGGAAAATGAATATGACCCCGAGCGAGGCGGTAAAGCTCGTTGAGACCTTAAAGCCGCTCGTAAAGAATGACGAAGTGGACGTAGTATTCTGCGTGCCGGCGATCGACATCATTCCGGTTGTAGAGGCGACAAAGGGCTCCAACATTCAGGTTGGCGCTGAGAATATGTACTTCGAGGAAAAGGGCGCTTACACAGGCGAGATTTCCCCGGCGATGCTGACCGATGCCGGCGTAAAATACGTGGTGCTTGGCCATTCCGAGCGCAGAGAGTATTTCGCAGAGACCAGCGAGACGGTCAACAAGAAAATGCTCAAGGCATTTGAGCACGGCCTTACCCCGATCATGTGCTGCGGCGAGTCTCTGGAGCAGAGAGAGCAGGGCATCACGATGGACTGGATTCGCCAGCAGGTGAAGGTCGGCTTCCTCAATGTGACGGCAGATCAGGCAAAGACGGCTGTCATCGCTTACGAGCCGATCTGGGCAATCGGCACCGGCAAGACCGCGACCACCGAGCAGGCGCAGGAAGTCTGCGCAGAGATCCGCAAATGCATCGCTGAGATTTACGACGACGCGACGGCTGCGGCGATCCGCATCCAGTACGGCGGCTCCGTAAACGCAAAGACGGCTCCGGACCTGTTCGCACAGGCGGACATCGACGGCGGTCTGGTAGGCGGCGCTTCCCTCAAGGAAGAGTTCGGCAAGATCGTTAATTACAAATAATCTTTAAAGTTTAAGTAAATACAGTTAAACTTAGATACTTTAAAACACCACGAAACGCAAAGAATTTTGACAGACATTATTCATTGCGTATAGTGGTGTTTTATTTTGTGCTCTTGAGTTTCCGCAAACTGTAAAAAAGCAGAGGGAATCTAACTGCGTGAGGCATTCAGTAGCCGCTTTTTAAAAAGTTGGAAGCGGCGGATCCGGAGACAGCCATACTTTAATAAGCCCCGCGTGAACCAGGCCTCTGGAGCCATGTTCTTTTTCCTGGTTCAAATGACTAGCTTAAGGCATAGTTGGCGGTACGCTGGCCGCTTTGTCCGAAACCAGCGCCGGACTCCTTCCCTGGCAAAGCCTAGTATGCGGAGATACCCTTAGCCAACCGGTAATAGCAGAATGATACCTTTTCCTTTATCGAATCCGCGGTATGTAAGATTGCGACCTTCAGGGTATTTGTTTCTGGTTTCATGGAGATGTGGGCCAGGAATGCCATGCATAGGGTGATGTTGAAGTTCAGGGCGTTGACCGCCTTGAGTTTCCGTACCCGGAAGCCCTCAAATCGGAACACCTGCTTCTTACATCGGAAGTATTCTTCGATTCTCCATCTGGAGAAATAAAGCCTTGCGATGGATACTACATCCTCCTTCGACCGGATTTCCTTGTTTGTCGCAAGCATCATGGGATGTTCCATGATGCCATAAACGAGTACCAGGTAAATGTCTTTGCGGGAGACGGTGATCTGCACCTTGACATGGGAAAGGTATGCCTCATGCGGTTTCCCTTTATAAACAGGGAAAGTTTTACCTTTCCTTTCCTGCGTTTGCACAATTCCGTGGCAAAGGTTCATTTGTTATGGCAGAGGAGTTTGCGTTTTGCGGTCAGGCGGATCACGTAATCCTGTTTCATGGAATCCAGCTTTAGGAACATCTTGTTGTCATCATAGCCGCGGTCCATGACGAA
>CANRIG010000139.1 GCA_947630595.1 uncultured Lachnospiraceae bacterium
GATTTGTCAGGGGAAGAAAAAAGTTTGTGGAATACAAATTTACCTCTTGACAAAAGTCACTTCATAACAGGGAATAATATAAATGATTCTTTTTTTATGCCCGCGAAGCGCCCGTTCCAGGGCAAATTTCATGCTTGCCAGCGTCTTGCCGCTTCCCGTAGGCATATTCATAAGATATAATTCCGCGTCCTCATCCTTTTTCTGAAAAACCTGTCTTTGGAGAGAGGCTCGCGCTTTCTGCAGGCTAGTCCTGCAGACAAAAGAATTCAGTTTATGATCCATTCTCTCAAGGCAAGCCGTAAAATCCGCTGTCAGCGGCCGCGGCTGGCTAATCCGGCAAAACCTTCCGGTGTCCATTGAATCTGCATCGGTCAGACAGGAAAAACTGTAGCGCGTAAAAAATGCAAATTTATCGATAAACAATTCAGCGCTTCCGCCGCAGTCCTGCAGCATCAGCTTCTGAAACGCTTTCTCATCTATTGCCTGTTCTGCAAGTTCTTTCTTATATGTACTGTAATCTTCTGTTTTCCGTTTTATCCTTCCATATAACGTGGGCATATCTGGAGTGTCATTTAAAAATCCACCGTCCGGAATGCCTGAATGGTGCCCGGCAATACAGTACCCCATCATGATGCCCAACGCTCCCCTATATTGATCTCTGACAACCTGTGCCCCGCAATTGGAATGTTCTATCCGGACGCTGGCTCCGCGGATTCTCTGCTGAAATGTTTTCTGATATTTCCCGATATCATGATATAATCCCATGTTATACATGAAATTTTTAAGAGGTGGAATTGCAAAATCTTTGCACAGCCCTGCTGTATTCTCACTATGTTCCTTTACGCTTTGAATTTCTTTTGTCGTTTCATTGATATGAGCTATATAATCGTCCATTTTGTAATCTCTCTTTCTATTGTTTTATTATGTGATAAAAATTATCACTGTATAATTATAAGCTCATATCAATTCCTGAAATTTCTTTTGAATCTTTATTTTTCGTCGTTCATTTATATTGAAAAGCCCGCTGAGTCCCTTTTATTCCTATGGGCTGACCGGGATTTCCGCGCTGGGATGGGTGAGCGGCACCTTCATCGGTGTGGTGTCCGGAAACCTGCTTCCGTCCCGCGTCCTCAGCGCGCTGAGCATTGCCCTGTACGGCATGTTCATCGCCATCATCATCCCGCCGGCCCGCAAAAGCAAAGTAATCGCCGGCATCGTCCTGATTTCCATGCTGGCAAGCCTGCTGTTTACTGCGGCGCCCCTGCTGCGGGAAATTTCTTCCGGCTTCCGGATTATCATTCTGACCCTGCTCATTTCAGGCGCCGCAGCGTTTCTGTTCCCGGTTTCCGGAGACGAGCCGGAATAAAAAAACGAAACGGAGGAGGAACCGTTCCATGAAACCAAATATTTATGTATACATTGCGGTGATGGCACTCGTCACCTATCTGATCCGGCTTTTACCCCTGACCCTGATCCGCAGGGAAATCAAAAACAAATTCGTCCGCTCGTTCCTGTACTATGTGCCGTATGTGACGCTCTCGGTCATGACATTCCCTGCCATCCTCACCGCCGCCTCAAGCCGCCTTGCTTCCGCTGCAGGCTTTGCGGCGGCCCTTGTGCTGACATACCGGCGCAAAAGCCTGATTGTAGTCGCGCTGTGTTCCAGCGCCGTCGTCTTTCTGGCGGAGCTTGTGCCGGGGCTCTGACGGCATTGATTTTATAGAAAGGACATCGTCCGAAAGATCCACTCACACGATGTTCTGATCTTTAATATCCATTCCCGTTTTCCGCTCCTACTCCTCTTCCTTTACGATCGCCGCATCCGGCGCATTTTTCCTGACGGACGCAATCCCGTTCTCACAGCCCGCAAGCGCTTTTATCCCTCGCTCACCGCGATAATCTGGCCGTTCGTCGCTTTCAGTCTGAAGCGGAATTCTCCAGCCTTGTCGTGATAGATCTCAAACTTCGGATGCTTTTCCGTCGCATAGCCTTCCACCGTCTGGTTTTCCACCGCAGCAACCGGCGCATTCTTCTGAACGCTTGCGATGCCCTTTCTGCAGGAACCCTCACTCCGATAAACCTCAGAGGTTGCAATTACTTCCCCGTTGGAAGCCTTCAAATCAAATTTGATGCCGGTTTTCGTTTTTTTGATTAAAAATTTGCCCATAAGTATCTCCCAGATACATATCATTTGTATTTTTATACATATCATTTGTATTTTTATACATCTTCATTGTACCCGCATATTTGGCGAAATTCAACTAAAACTTTTATAAAATGCAAATTATTTGTATAAAAAACTCACAGTGAATACAGGATGTAAATGATGCTGCGGTCAAATGATGCCATACGGATTGTTCCGTGCTTCGCACTTCCACAATCCCACATCACTAAATCGGCAAAAAATCAATATGAGATCATCAGGAAAGCAGGCAGCTCATCACATGCCACTGTTCTCCGCCCCAGGCAGAATCGGAAATTCCTCCGTCCTGAAAGCCCATCTTTTGGTACATTTCTACTTTGGACGCCAGACAGGTCAGCAGAACTTCCTGTTTCCCGCGTTCCCGCATTTCGTTCAGATACCGGCGCATCAGCTCCCGCGCCAGCCCCTGCCAGCGGTACTCCGGGAGAACATCCAGGCCAAGCAGCATAACGTTGCGGCCGTCCGGCTCATACAGCCCGGCATTGGTAAAAAATTCGTCCCTGAAAGAAGATTCATTTGTGGAAAGTCCGTTCAGAAATCCGGCAATTTTTCCCGTTTCCCGGTCAAACGCCACCAGAAACAGTTCCGGAGCTTTTGCGATACGCTCCAGCATCATGCTCCGCGAACAGGCTTCGTTGGGCGGAAAACAGATGCGCTCCACCTCAGCCGCCTCATCCTGTCGGATGGACCGGAACACAAAGCGTCCAAGAAGATTCTGCGCTTGTTCTTTTTCCTGACATTTCATCCCAGTCTGCAGTTTTCCTTCTTCCTGGCATTTCGTCCCGGTCTGCAGTTTTCCTTCTTCCTGACATTTCGTCCCGGTCTGCAGTTTTCCTTCTTTCTGACATTTCATCTCGATCTGCATTTTTCCTTCTTTCTGGCATTTCATCCCGGCCTGCAGTTTTCCTTCTTGCTAACATTTCGTCCCGATCTGCGTTTTCCCGCTTCCTGACATTTCATCCGACCTGCGGTTTTCCTTCTTCCTGACATTTCATCCGATTTGCGGTTTTCCTTCTCCCTGACATTTCATCCGATCTGCGGTTTTCCTTCTTCCTGCATCATCTTCACCTGCTCACTCAGTTCCGACAGCGTATGAAACAGCTCCGGAAACTCCTTTTTCAGCCGTACCGGCTTATTCTCCCGGTTCAGAAACGCATGCTCCGTCGTTCCCGTGAGCACAACGGCTCCATCGGAAATGCGCCGCATTGTGTAACCGAGCTGCAGCTTCACGCTTTTGAACTCCTGCACCTGCACCAAAATACCGATTTCATCGGAAAACGTCGTGCTGACCCGATATTTGCAGCTGACCGACAGCACCGGGGAAATAAGGCCGTCCGCCTCCATCCTGGCATAGCCGAACCCGATCTGATCCAGAAAATCAATGCGGGCCTCTTCCATCCAGCGGATATAATTGGAATGGTGTGTAATGCCCATCCGGTCTGTTTCGTAATACTGCACTTTGTGAATATATTCTTTCACGTTCCTGCCTCCTGCATATTGATTATGTATATTGATTGCGAAAACCATACATACAAAGCCAAGCCTTCCATAGAACGTCAGTCTCTATATAAAGTCAAAGACCATACAAAGTCAGACCCCATGCAAAGTCCGACTCCTGCCTGTTCACCGGCTGTATCTTTATGCCTTGTACGCACATCAGCCTTGTGGTTTTATTTTATCACCGATTGCCGGAATGTGGCAAATAATTCTTATTGGGGGTTGTTTGCAAAGCATAGTTTCATGTATAATCCCGTTTTCGACACTTGAGTGATTGGAAAGAGCCGGAATTCCTTGTGAAATAAGGAAAATCCGGCTCTTATCAATGGGCAGAAATGTTGTATGTAAGCCCTATTTCAAAAATTTTTTAATCATT
>CANRIG010000140.1 GCA_947630595.1 uncultured Lachnospiraceae bacterium
CTGAACCAGCTGCTCACGGAAATGGACGGATTTGAGGACAACAGCGGCGTCATGATTTTGGCGGCGACCAACCGCCCCGAAGCGCTCGATCCCGCCCTGACACGCCCCGGCCGTTTTGACCGCCGCGTTCCCGTGGAACTCCCCGACCTGAAAGGCAGGGAGGCGATTTTGAAGGTTCATGCCAAAAAAGTAAAAATCGCCTCCGACGTTGATTTTCTGAAGGTGGCGCGCATGGCCTCCGGCGCTTCCGGCGCGGAGCTTGCCAATATCATAAACGAGGCCGCCCTGCGCGCCGTCCGGGCAGGCAGAAAGGCCGCGACCCAAAGCGACCTTGAAGAAAGCATCGAGGTCGTGATCGCCGGCTATCAGAAGAAGAACGCGATCCTGACCGACAGGGAAAAAATGATCGTCTCCTATCATGAGATCGGTCACGCGCTGGTAGCCGCCAGGCAGACAAATTCCGCGCCTGTGCAGAAAATTACGATCATTCCCCGCACTTCGGGCGCTCTGGGCTATACCATGCAGGTGGATGAGGGCAACCATTATCTGATGAGCAAAGAAGAAATCGAAAACAAGATCGCTACCCTTACCGGCGGCCGGGCCGCGGAGGAACTTGTTTTCAGCAGTCCGACCACAGGCGCTTCCAACGATATCGAGCAGGCTACCAAGCTGGCCCGCGCCATGATCACACGGTTCGGCATGAGCAAAGACTTTGATATGGTGGCGATGGAAAACGTGACCGGGCAATATCTCGGCGGCGATACCACGCTCGCCTGTGCCGCCGAAACGCAGGCCCAGATTGACCGCCAGGTCGTAGAGCTGGTGAAAAAGCAGCACGAGAAAGCGGCGGGGATTCTGATGGAAAACCGCGGGAAGCTGGACGAGCTGGCAAAATATTTGTATGAGCATGAAACGATCACGGGGGAAGAATTTATGAAAATTCTGAATGACTGAGCTTTGTTTCAGTTTAAGGTTTCGCGAAAGAAACGCACAGTAGGGGGAATGCCAAATAACGCATTCCTCCCCCTATTTAAAACTATGGCAAAAAACACAGTTGAGTGTTTTCAGTTAGCATTTCTATACTAATATTTGAGTCGATGTCAACAGACACGTTTACATTTCCAGACGTTCCTTTTCGTATTTTAACAGAACCTTCAAAACCTAAAGGAAAATATGGAACTACAGTTTTACTTTCGTCGTAATCTTCTTCCTCTGAAAATTCATAATAAATTCCATTTTCAATGTATATTGAACCACTACTCATATACCTTTCAGTGGGATAGCTCATAAAAGGTGCTGAAGAAGTACTATCGATGCTATATGTTAAACTTTCTGGATTTAATTTTAGATTGCAAGTTTCTAGTTTTGCAGAATATCTTATTTGCCCAGTACATAATCCCGGAATAACCTTATCTACATATTGCGGTTTTAATACATAAGCTTGTCGTCCGTTCACAATAATGTCTCCAAAATTATTGATGAACTTTGAAAATACAATGGTAATTTCAAAGTATGTGCTGAAATTATCTTTTGTCAATTTCACAGTGGTATACCCTGTCAGTGGCGGTATTTCAGTACCCTTCCCTACCATTTTCCCGCAGACTTCACAGTAACTATCTCCTGTATATCCTGCACTTGTATATGTCGCGTCTTTCTGATTCCTAACGCTGATCCTGTGTCCTTTAGGTTCTATCGGAATCTCAAGCAATGTCTTGTTGCAAATTTTACAATATACCAATACGGAACCAGCAGTCTCACAGGTTGCATCCTGTATCTTTATTGAAGAGCTATTATATCCATGCTCACAAAGACTTGATTCGGTTTTTCCTGTTTCTGTTTCTGCAATCAAATCATCAATATCCGTATTCTGTTTAACTACCTTTACAGTACATACGAGTTTTTTGTTGCCAACTTTTGCTACAATCTTTGTTTTTCCAGCTTTTTTCGCAGAGACTTTACCATTCTTATTTACAGTGGCAATCCTCTTATTCTTAGACGACCATTTTACCGCTTTTTTCGTGCCGGAAACTTTCAGATTCACATAGGTTCCCTTAGTAAGCGTAACCGATTTCTTATTCAGTTTTACCTTTGATGCCGCATGTGTTTCCAGGGCCGTGTTAGGAACAGAAATTATGCAGACAGCCAGCGCAAGGTAAAACAGCATTTTTCTTACTTTCTTCATTTCCCATCACTCCTTACAGATGTTTTTATAATACCTTCAATTTCATGCAGGTATTTTCTTTTATTATATCTCACGCACTGTAATTTTCAACAGAAATTTCTGTTTTAGTGAAATTATTTTCACCATTGCGGAAACTATATTTAGTACACTAGCTGTGAAATGGGGTGATACAGTTGGTTAATATGGGAAAAAAATTAAAAGCACTCAGATTAGAAAAGAATTTTACCCAGAAGCAAATTGCCGAGAGGATTGGCTTAGCGACAAGTGCTGTATCTTCCTATGAATCAGGAATGCGTTATCCCTCATACGATGTACTCGTTAAATTGGCAAGGATATTCCACGTATCAACAGACTATTTGTTGGGTATGACAAATACGCGCAATATTGACGTTACCGGGCTGACAGAGGATGAAATCGAACTGATTGTGCGTTTAACAGATATTTTTAAGAATCAAAAATAGAGTGTCTTGTTTAAGAATATTCAGCACTGCTCTCTTATAGGCGAGCAAAATCTCCCGTTATTATTTTCGGAAGGATATCGCGCCCACGCCGGGGAGAAACGGCGGGTCCGCGCCGGGGACTTAAATTTCCGGCGGCTACAGATGTCCGCAAGGACATCGCGGCTGACAGCCAGCAGAAAACCGCCAATTTGAGGAAAAGCGCTGGATGACAGTACGTTGTCCAGCGCATTATGATTGAACTTTTCCATCACCAGCCCTTACTCTCCGCCCTCCATTTTCCCCTCCTCCGAAAACGCAAGGTTCAGCCCCTCCGAGATCGTATAGCTCAGATATTTCACCGTCTCGTCGATATCTTTCGGCGTCACGAACATGGTATTCAGGCTCGGGGAAATCAGCTCCCGGATCATCTGGTGCTTTTCCGCCTGGTTGAGCGTGCCCAGCGTGCCGCCCAGCCGCTGCATATCGGCCGTGCTGTCCATCTGCGCGATCAGCTCCTCCATCGTGTCGTTGACGATTGTGGCCGCGTCGACCACGGTCGGCACGCCGACCGCAATCACGGGTATGCCCAGCGTTTCCCGGTTGATGGCGTTGCGGTGGTTGCCGACGCCGGAGCCGGGATTGATGCCGGTGTCCGTGATCTGAATCGTGCGGTTCAGCCGCTTCGTGCATCGCGCGGCAAGGGCGTCGATGACGACCACCACCTCCGGCTTCGTCTCTCCGACGACCCCCTTGACGATCTCCAGCGTCTCCATGCCGGTCTGGGCCATCACGCCCGGCACAATCGCGCTGATCTCGCCGGCCTGCGCCAGCTCCCCGGACATGCGCCCGTACTCCCGAATCATGTGGCGCGTGATATGCAGGTTGCTGACGACGTCCGGCCCCAGCGCGTCCGGCGTCACCTCACGGTTGCCGAGCCCTACCACCAGCACCGGCCCGTGGTGTTCTCCCATGATCTGCTGCAGGTGCCGCGCCAGCTCCTCGGAAATTTCGCGGTGATAATCCTCGTCCGGCACCGACATATTGGGGGCCTCGATCGTGATATACGTTCCCACCGGCTTGCCCATCGCCCGGGCGCCGTTCTCCGTCTCGATCTTTACCACGGTGGTATAAATCTCCCGTTCCTCGTCCGCTTCCTCTTCCACTTTCACGCCGCGAATCCGCGCGTCGTCCGCTTCATAGCTCTCCCTGGCCTCCAGCGCCAGGTCTGTCCGTATCTGAAAATTCCCCATCATAGCCGCTCTCCTTTGTATTCTGTTCCCCTTATTTTTTACAAGTTTTTCGGAAATATGTATTGACAGAAAAGTTAGATTGGAATAAGACCTGACTTCCGTCGTTTTCCTTAAAACATGGTACTCAGTTATCAATCAGCATGCAGTTTTCGAAGAGATTGTCGAT
>CANRIG010000141.1 GCA_947630595.1 uncultured Lachnospiraceae bacterium
AAGACAGATTCAGGTAAAGGTGATAGAAGGAGAAAACCAGGCGGAACTGGCTGTAATACTTCATGAAACAACCCTGACGGCTGTCCGCGACACCTTGTCATTCCGGCGCAGTTGTGCTATGATACCGTAGACAGAATTCAATCAGAAACAGGAGGAACCATGTATACGGAAGATAGATACGGGCAGGCGCAGCAGCCTGCGCCGCGCAAAAATGGAATGGCCAAAGCGTCCTTTATCCTGGGAATCGTGGCCCTGATGTTTTGTTCGTTTTTTTACATTGCGCTTCCCTGCGGGGCGATGGCCATTCTGTGCGCCGTCCTCTCCCGCACGGAGTCCAGAATGGCGCAGCGGTGCCGGGTCGCCATCGTCTGCGGCGCCATCGCTATGGCGATGAGCGCGGTTTTCACCGGTTTTGCGGTGCATCGCGTGATGAATGACCCGCAGATGCGCGCTTACCTTGAATATATGCTCCGGACCTACACCGGCGACCCGGACCTGCAGCTTGATGAATTCATAGACGAGCTGCTCCCGTTCCGGAACCGCACGCCGGACGAGCCGCAGGAAGACAGCGGCGAGCGAATCCGCCTGCAGGTGGGCGACACTGAAGCGGAAAGCGAGGCGGTCCAGGCGGAGACGGAGGAAGCCGCCGGGCAGGATGAGGCCGGCAAAGGTCAGGCCGAGGAACAGGACGGCAGTAAAGACGATGGTAGCAAAGATAACACCGCCGGGCAGAACAATGACAGTAAGGACGACGCCGGCAGGGATAACGCCGCAGACGGGGACAACCAGGCGGATCAGGGCGGCGATACGAACAACAGCAATTCTGGTCAGGACGAAAACTCCGACCGAAACGATCACGCAGAGCCGGACGATGAAGAACCCCATCTCGGCATTCAGAAAGGAGAAAAACTGTTCTTATGAAAAAACCAAGGGCACGCGATCTGAAATACCAGGCGCGCATTCTGATGGCCGGAAAATACGGATCTCTGGCAGGCATCACATTCATTATGATGCTGCTGACCATGGGACTTGACGGGCTGCCCGCCTATGCGTTCCCGACTACGGACGGCTTCGGAAGCGTGCTGTATCTTGTCAGTTCGATTCTCATCAATATGATATATTATATTCTGCTCGCCGGGCTGATGCAGATTTATCTGCACCTGTGCCGCGGAGAACTCTTCCGCTACGGCGATCTGTTCTCAGCATTCCGGGGACACCCGGAGCAGATTGCGATTTATTCGGTGCTGCAGTTTGCCATTCAGACCGGCGCCGAGTACCTCTTTGGATACGCGTTCTCACAGATTCGAACCGCGCCCCGCATCGTGCAGATGCTCCCGTATCTGCTGATCCTGCTGGCGCTGGCGGCCGTACTGCTCTGGATTCATTTGTGTCTGGCGCTGGTGCTGTTCCTTTACTGCGACGCTCCGTGGAAGTCCGCGCCGGAGCTGATCCGCGACAGCTACCAGATGATGCGCAGCAACCGGAAACGCATGCTCTGTCTGTACGCCTCTTTCCTGGGCGTGGCTGTGCTGGTCCTGCTCTCGTTCGGCATCGGAGCTTTGTTTGTCGAGCCCTACCTGTACGTATCGCTGGCTCTGTTTTACCTGAATCTGCTGGAGCAGCAGCCGCAGGGAAACGAAGACGACGGGGAATGAATCGGGCTTATAAATTATTGGAATTTATAAATCTGACTTATCACTTATTGAAATTTGTCTGTTAAAAATTGAAAAGCGGTATGTAAAAGGTGACGCCCTCTGGGCAGCTTCCAATAAGACAGTATCGAGACTACCAATAAGACAGTATCGGAACAATATTGACATTGGTTGGCTGCCAAACAAGGACAACAAAAAGAACAGCCATACTTGGAAATGAGTCCGGGTATGGCTGTTTCATCTAAGCAATTATATAGCGCGCCCGATGATTTCCCTTGTATCTTCTAACGGCTGAGGATAAGCGCCTGGAAAACAGCGGTCTATTGAAACAACAACGCCCGTTGTTGTGCTTCCACCGTCTGGCACAGTGACAATATCCCCTCGTTTGATTGTCTGGTCGTCTGTACGGAAGTATTCAGTCTTGCCGTTACTCAACAAAGACACCCGGCAGAAGTAAACATCGCTTGCCAGTTCAGGAGCGGCGGCTTCTGTATCAAGCTCCGCCGTGTCAGGCTGTTCATAATCCCCGGCATCTTCCGTTTCTCCATAATCCTCTTTTGCTTCCCTTAATGCCTCGTTATATTCATCGCGTGTTTCGTAGTTCTCTGGATAGACACCGAAATCGCTTCCATCTTCGCAGTTGAGACGCCAAGCATACCGATTGTCATTTGTCTTATAAAAGCTGAGATCAATTCCATCGTCATAGACGGGGTACGCAGTCTTCTCGCCTGTTCTGATCTTTCAATATCCTTGATGGCACTATTTACTCCATACAAACCGCCAAGCGACATCAGCCCTGCGCTGCCACGACGAAAGGCACCCATACCGTAGACCATCATAGCCGCCTCTATGGAATCCTGGCTTTGCCCTTTCGCATAATCGCGCTTTATTTTATGCTTCGTAAAAGCGCCCATAGCGGCAGCACCGGCAAGGTCAATCATGGTATTAAGCGGTTCAGGACATCCCTTTGATGAAGGCTTTTTGCGTCTTTTTGCCATTGCCGTTTCTCCTTTACTCCACGCCAAGCGCCTTGAAAATAGCATCCTCCGCACTCTGATAGAAAATCAGGCTGAAGCATCCAATCAGTTCAGAGGGTACAGTCCCAAGATCGGCAGCCGAGGTAATCGGGAGCAGGACTTTTTTCGCCCCGCTGTCAAGGCATACTTGCAGGGTATTTGCAAGCTCGTCCACTTTCATAATAGTCCCTGCGATGCTGATGTCCCCCAGCACCGCCAAGCTGCTTACCGTGGGCTTTGACATTGCGATTGAGGCAAGTGCAATCAGCGTCGGAAGCGCCAGCTTTTGCGTCAGTCCGATGCCCTGCAAATCCTGATAGTTGATGATATAATCCTTTGTCGTGGTGCTGATCGTACCGCTGATGCGGTTGGTGTTCGCCTTCAAGTAGTTGAACGCAGTATTTGCAGCCTCTTTACATTTTGTATCGGAGCCAAGTCCTGTCCGCTCAAACTTGCCGTTTCCGGGCAACATCTGAGATTCCAGCCGGAAAGCGCCTATCATGCCGGACTTGCCCTGTGAGATGGTATAGACCTGGCCGGGATTGCACATTCCCTCCGGGATCAGCTTTCCGCCGCCCTGTTCCGGGACGGAAACATAGTGTTCCTCAAAGGTGTCGAGGTCGATATAGGAGAAGTTCACATCGTAAAACTCCATGCCGCCCAGCTTTTTGAGCTGTTCTTTGACGCGGCGGCGCATTTCCAATGCGAACACAAGGATTTCTTCCAGCTGTTCCTTTGTGTATTCCCCGTCAGGATAAAGAAGCTTGATGAAACCGCCGACAATCTTCCGCACGGCAATGGTATCGCGTTGGTTCAGGTTTTTACCCAGCCGGAAATACTTATCCAGCGCGTCGCCCTGCTGTTCTTTGCGCAGTTCCCGGATAAACTCGGACAGATAATC
>CANRIG010000142.1 GCA_947630595.1 uncultured Lachnospiraceae bacterium
GCGGCGCTGACTGAGCGCCGGCGAAGCGGAGCGTAGACCAGATACCCCGCAGCTTTCTGCGGGGTATTTTCAAGTTTTTCCATTCAAATCTTACAGAGAAACGGTGGTGAGATTCATTGAGCGAATATCTGCTCGAAATGAAGAATATCTGTAAATCGTTTCCGGGCGTCAAAGCGCTGCAGGGCGTGAATTTTCAGCTGAAGGCCGGAGAGATTCACGCGCTGCTGGGCGAGAACGGCGCCGGAAAATCGACGCTGATCAAGGTTCTGGGCGGCATTTATCATCCGGAGGAGGGCAAGATTTTCATTGACGGTCAGGAGGTCGCGATCACGGGCGTCAACCGTGCGCGCGAAAATGGCATTTCCATCATCCATCAGGAGCTTGTGCTTGTTCCTCACATGACGGTCGCTGAGAATATCTTCCTTGGCCGGGAACCGAAAGGCAAGTTCGGCGTCAACCACGTTCAGATGAGCAGCGAGGCTCAGCGGATGCTGGATACTTTCGATCTGGGCATCGATGCGGACAGTCTGATCGCGGACCTGAGCATCGCCCAGCAGCAGCTGGTGGAGATCGTCAAGGCAATTTCGTTTAACTGCCGGATACTGGTGATGGATGAACCCACATCCTCCATCTCGGACAGAGAGGTGGATCACCTGTTTGAGATTATGCGCGGCCTTGCCGCGAAAGGCGTGGGCATTATTTACATATCCCACAAAATGAGCGAGCTGGACATGGTATGCGACCGGGTAACGGTGCTGCGCGACGGCACATACGTCGGCACCTGCGTGGTGGCCGACACGCCCCGCGATACACTGATCAACATGATGGTTGGCCGTGAGCTGAACCAGTATTATACCCGCGACCATGTCAGATCTTCAGAGGTTGTGCTGAAGTGCGTGAACCTCGACGATTCCAGAAAACGTCTGAAACGCGTGGATCACGTGAGCTTTGAGGTGCACAAAGGCGAGATCGTCGGCTTTGCCGGTCTGGTCGGCGCGGGCCGCAGCGAGACCATGCAGTGCCTGTTCGGCCTCACGAAGGGCTCTACCGGCGAGGTTTATATCGAAGGAAAGCAGGTGCACATCCACAATGCGGTGGACGCGATGCACTGCGGTATTTCCCTGGTTCCGGAGAACCGTAAGCTCGAAGGACTTTATCATCTGCAGAGCGTGCGCTTCAATTCCACGATTGAAGTGCTGAAAGAATTTATCAGCCACCTGCGCGTCAACGAGGCGCGCGAGGAGGAGATTACCCAGGAGTTTATCGACAGGATGCACACCAAAACGCCCTCTCAGTTCCAGACAGTCTCCAATCTATCGGGCGGCAACCAGCAGAAGGTCATGATCGGGCGCTGGCTGGCCACTTCCCCGAAGCTCCTGATTCTGGACGAGCCCACCCGCGGCGTTGACGTCGGCGCGAAGGCTGAAATCTACGAAATCATGAACGAGCTCACCAAGCAGGGAGTGTCGATCATCATGATTTCCTCGGAGCTTCCTGAAATCATCAACATGGCGGACCGCGTGTACGTCATGTGCGAGGGCAAGGTCACCGGCTGCATCGATTATGAGAATCTCAGCCAGGAAGCCATCATGAAGCTCGCGACACTAGAAACGGTAGGAGGACAAAATAATGGTTGAAAGATTGGGAAAGAGTGTAAAGCGCTATTTCAAGGATAATCTGGGCATCCTGTGCGCGTTGGGTGCCATGATCCTGTTCCTGTATATTTTTCCGCGCACACACGCCACATTCCTGACCCGGACGAATATTTTCAATGTCCTGCGTCAGAATGCGCCGAACCTGCTGCTGTCCTGCGGCATGACGATGGTCATCATTCTGGGCGGCATCGACCTGTCCGTGGGTTCCATCATCGCCATGTCCGGCGTGCTGGGCGCGGGCGTAGTGGTCTGGGGCGGCGCGCCTGAGATTGTCGGCATACTGGTGGCGGTGCTGTCCGGTCTGCTGTTCGGCCTGTGCAACGGCTTCATTATTGCTATGACTCAGATTCCGCCGTTCATCGTGACGCTGGCCTCGATGAACATTGCAAAAGGTATCGCCTACGTGTTCTCCGGCGGCAAGCCGATCCGCTGCATGACAGACGCCTGGAAGTTCCTGGGCGCGGGCTTTGTGGGTCCGGTTCCGACCCCGGTGGTCACAATGTTTGTGGTGTTTATCGTTTCGGTGCTGTTTCTGAACCGCACGCAGCTCGGCCGCCATATTTACGCGGTCGGCGGCAATGACACCGCGGCGCGGTTTTCCGGTATCAGCACCGCGAAGGTTAAGTTCGTGGTTTACAGCTTCAGCGGCCTGATGGCAGGCCTGGCGGGCATCACGATCGCTTCCCGTCTGTACTCGGGCACCTGCACCTCCGGCGACGGCGCGGAGATGGACGCCATCGCGGCGGTGGTCGTGGGCGGCACTTCCATGTCCGGCGGTTCCGGACGCCTGGGCGGCACGCTGATCGGCGCGCTGATCATCGGCATCCTGACCAACGGCCTGAACCTGATGGGCGTGAACTCCGACTGGCAGTACATCATCAAGGGCGCGGTTATCCTGCTGGCGGTATACGTAGACTTCCTGCGCAGCAATAAGAAGGCAAAATAAATTTCTTCTGCGCGGCGCTTTTTCCGCTGACTCGGCATCTGACGATTTCCTGTGCGGGCGCAAATTCGCCGGATGCTGAGCGGTGGAAACTGCGGCCAAAAATTTCGATAAATTCTTGACGAATGAAAGATTATCTGCTATAATGCAGACAGTTGAAGGTTTTGATTGCTGACGGATTCGTGGAGCACCACAAGGTAATCAAGATAATAGTTTTGTCGCCCGTCTGGACAGCATTGGTGGAAGCCAAATGTTGTCCATTTTACTATGAAAGCCTGGTCTCCATGCAGAGGCAGGCGGCAAGCTCGCTTGCCGGTCTGACTGTGCATGAGAGACGCTGATCTGTATGAGCAAAAAAGCGGCGCGAATGTATATGAGCGATGCGATTTGCGAATGCAGGTCAGGATTGCGGAAGTGCCGGAGGCACGGAGCAATCCGAAGGCTTTCTTAAGCAGCTCCCGTGAAGCAGGGCAGACAGGGGATCAGACAGAACCCTTCAGCACAAGTTCATATTTCTATGAAAGTAGAGTAGATACAGTACGTTAAGTGTCACATATGGGAAGGTGTTTTGTGAACGAAGGAGTCTGTCCGCGTTACGGTATCGCTTCCGCTACTGCGTTAAGCTGGACTCTGGTCCCTTTGCGCAGTTTTTTTGTTGCAAAATTCCATGCATGGTGAGACAGAGCAGCAGACTGACAGAAGGACGAAAGTTCAGCGATGCACCAACATTGCATATGATTGCGGGATGCAAATCAGGATGCGCAAAATCAGAAAGGAGACTGAAAGCAATGGGATTCAAAACAGACATTGAGATCGCTCAGGAGACAACGATGTCCCCGATCACGGAGATCGCGGCAAA
>CANRIG010000143.1 GCA_947630595.1 uncultured Lachnospiraceae bacterium
AAAACAGCATGAAAGCAGGAGTTGTGCACGCAAGGGAGGACATCCGCTATGAGGAGATCGCAAAGCCGGAGGCAGGGCCGGGGCGGGTGCTGATCAAGGTCAAATACACCGGCATCTGCGGGTCCGACGTGCCGCGGGTGAACGGGGATGCCTGTCATTTTTACCCGAATGTCCTGGGCCATGAATTTTCGGGCGTCGTGGAAGAGGTAGGCGAAGGCGTGACTGCGCTGCGGCCGGGAGACCGCGTGGCGGGCGTGCCGCTGGTGCCCTGCATGCAGTGCGAGGACTGCCAGAAGGGCAATTACTCCCTGTGCCGCCATTACAGCTTCATCGGTTCCCGGGAGTTCGGCAGCTTTGCCGAGTACGTGTCGGTGCCGGAGCGGAACGCGGTCCGCTTTGACGATACGGTCAGTTTTGAGCAGGGAGCGTTCTTTGAGCCGGCGACGGTGGCCCTGCACGGGCTGCGCAGGCTGGATTTCAGGGGCGGGCATCACGTGGCGATTCTCGGCGGCGGCACCATCGGATTGATGACGGCGCAGTGGGCGCGGATTTTCGGGGCGAAGACGGTCACGGTTTTTGACATCCTCGACGAGCGCCTGGAGCTGGCGCGGCGCCTGGGCGCGGACTACGGCGTCAATTCCGGCAGGGACGGATTCCTGGAGCAGGCGCGGGAGATCACCGGCGGGCGCGGCTTTGACTATGTGTATGAGACGGCCGGCAATACCGTCACCATGAAGCTGGCGTTTCAGCTGGCGGCCAACAAGGCGCAGGTGTGCTTTATCGGTACGCCGACGCGGGAGCTGACGTTCGGCGTGGACGAGTGGGAGAATATCAACCGCAAGGAATTTACGCTCACCGGCTCCTGGATGAGCTATTCGGCGCCGTTCCCGGGCGACGAGTGGGAGCTGACCGCGCATTATTACAGCACCGGGGAGCTGAAATTTGACGATTCCTTTATTTTCAGAAAAATCCCGCTCTCCAGAATCGACGAGGCGTTTGCGATGTACCGGACGCCGGGACTGGTGCGGGGCAAGATCTTGATCGACAGCGAGCAGTGAGGACAGGGACAGATCATCTGGAAAGCAGCGGGCTTTCTTAATAATAAGAAGGAGGTAGGAAGATGGCAATTGATGTATCAAGGATTCCGCAGATTACGCTGAACAACGGGGACAAGGTGCCGTGCATCGGCATGGGCACGTTCGGCTCCGACCGCTTCAGCGCCGATGAGGTCTCTGCGGCGGTGGCGGGCGCAATCCGCGCGGGCTACCGGATGTTTGACTGCGCGGCCTGCTATGGCAACGAAAAAGAGATCGGCGAGGTCTTCAAGGCGGCGCTTGACGAGGGCGTTGTGGAGCGGAAGGATCTCTACATTATGACGAAGGTCTGGAACGACATGCACCGGGAGGTGGAGAAATCCTGCCGCCAGAGCATTGCCGACCTTCAGTGCGGTTATATCGATATGTTCTTCATTCACTGGCCGTTCCCGAACTATCACGCGCCGCACTGCGGCGTGGATTCGCGCAACCCGGATTCCAGACCGTTCTCCGTCGCGGAGTTTATGGATACCTACCGGCAGTGCGAGGAGCTGGTCGACAAGGGACTGATCCGCCACATCGGAATTTCCAACATGACGATTCCGAAGCTGGAGGCGGTGATCGGCAAGTTCCGCATCAAACCGGCGGCCTGCGAGTCGGAGTTCCATCCGTGCTTCCAGCAGCAGGAGATTTTTGATTATCTGGTGGCGCATGACATTCAGCCGGTCGGCTATATGCCGCTGGGCTCGCCGCGGCGTCCGGAGCGCGACATCGAGGAGGGCGACGTCGCCGACATGGAGCTGCCGGAGATGAAGGCGATCGCGCAGGCGCACGGCGTGCATCCGGCGATCGTGGCCCTGAAATGGGCGATGCAGCGGGGACAGATTCCGATTCCGTTCTCGATCCATGAAAAAAATTACACCAGCAATCTGGAGGCAGCGCTCACCGAGCCGCTGACGGAGGAGGAGATGCGGGTGATCGCCGGACTGGAGTGCAACAACCGTCTGGTCAAGGGACAGGTGTTTTTGTGGCCGGGCGCGGACGACTGGCACGACCTCTGGGACGAGGACGGCGTGATTGTCGGCTGCCCGGATGCATAAAAATACAGTAAAATGTAAAAACGGTGTTCAGATTTTCATAAAAGTGAATAATTGTCTAAAAGTGAATATTGTGCCATGATTTTTCTCAGATTTTATATAGATAAAAATTGACGCGGCGAAAAAAATATGGCATAATATTAAAAAGCGCGAAACGTTTTGTTTCGTGCATTATGCACATACGTTATGGAGGACGACAAAATGGCATTTGTTACGAGTGAACAGATGATGGCCGCGGCAGACCGCAACGGTTATGCAATCGGCGCATTTAACGTAGAAAACATGGAGATGGTGATGGCCGTGGTGCGGGCGGCGGAGGAGCTGCACGCTCCGGCGATTCTGCAGACGACGCCCTCGACGGTCAAATACGCGGGGCTGCCGCTGTACTACGCGAACGTAAAGGCGGCGGCGGAGCGCGCGGGCGTGCCCATCGCTTTGCATCTCGACCACGGCAGCAGCTTCGAGCTGGCGATGCAGGCGCTGCGCACCGGCTACACGTCGATCATGATCGACGGCTCCAAGGAGCAGTTTGAGGACAATATCGCGGTGACGAAGCGGGTTGCGGACGCCTGCCGTCCCTCCGGGATTCCGGTGGAGGCGGAGCTGGGCAAGGTCGGCGGCAAGGAGGACGACCTGGACTGCAACGACCCGGGCTATACCGATCCCGACGACGCGGTGCGCTTCGTGGCGGAGACCGGCATCACCTCCCTGGCGGTGGCGATCGGCACGGCCCACGGGATTTACAAGGGCGAGCCGAAGCTGGACATGGAGCGCCTCTCTGAGATCCGCTCCCGGGTGTCCATCCCATTGGTGCTGCACGGCGCTTCCGGCGTTCCGGACGAGGCGGTGCGCGAGTGCATCCGCCGGGGCATCAGCAAGGTGAATTTCGCGACGGAGCTGCGGATTGCCTACAGCAACGGCGTGAAGGAATTCCTGCAGGCGAACCCGTCGGCCTTTGACCCCAAAAAATACGGCGCAGTGGCGATGGAGCATGTGACGGCGCTGGTAAAGGAAAAGATTCTGGTCTGCGGAAGCGACGGAAAGGCGGACATGGTCTGACAGTGAAAAGCGGACGGGGCGGCGCGCGGGCGTCCGTCTGCGGGGTAGTGTCAAGTAATCTATGAAAATCTGGAGCCAGAAAAAAGGCTCCGAAGAACCTTGAAAATTGCAGGTATA
>CANRIG010000144.1 GCA_947630595.1 uncultured Lachnospiraceae bacterium
GGATTTATTATGGTAAATATGAATGAAATGCCAAAAGCCTTAGCTGAAGATTTGGCTTTTACACAGAAAGATTTGGAAGAATTGGAACGCGCGCGGAGCATGCCAATTTCTTTTGATGAGGATTGCCCTGAAGTTACTCCGGAAATGGCGATTCGTTTCCGCCGTGTCAATCCCCCCAGACATCAGCAAAAAGCCGGCCGTGCATAAGATTGATTATTGCTCACATAAAGATCGTTTCGGGATTTGCCCTATACGGCGACAGCCGCGACCGGGCGAACTTGATCGCGAGGTGCATGGCGAATAAACATCACCCAACAGTCAAAAAATCACTGCGCGACGGCCTGCCGGGGCTGTGGCGCAGCAATTTTGTTCAACAATCGAATAACCCTTCTTCTTAAATACTACTCTACAGACAGTTTCCTCGCTTCACTGCCCTTCGTGACCATTCCCTTGTCGTTAAATTCATACAGATCCGCAAAACGCGACATGGTGAACTCACAGGCATTCATTTAGAATTTCGAACAATTCTTCCTTCGTAAATTTTTTACAGCAGCCGCCGGTCAGGACGGTGCTGTCCGCGATCGCCCTGAAATCGGCCGACGCGTCGATCCCCATCTCAGAGAATGTCGTCGGCAGTTCCGCCTCATGAATGAACGCCGCAAGAGCGTCAAGGAAAGCAGCAGCCAGCTCGTTCTCCGTTTTTCTTCACAGATCCGCCGCCATAGGCAAGCAATAATTCACGATCTCGCTGTGCCCGATATCAAGCGACGCGATCAGTTCCATCTCCTCATCCGTCAGCGAGAAGTCCCAGATATTAAAGTTCTGCTCCATCCGCTCCCTGTGCGTGAATTTCGGAATCACCACAACGCCGCGCTGCACATTCCAGCGGAGGACGACCTGGGCTGCACTTCGTATTCTTTCATAAGCTCCAGCGCCTCCGGCTGCTGGAAAAACGGGTGGAGCTCTACCTGGTTGACCGCCGGGATGACCTCAACCATCTCGCAGATGTCGGCAAGGACATGCGGATAGCAGTTGCAGACGCCGATCGCGCGGATCACTCCTTCTTTATAGAGTTCTTCCAGCGCCCGGTACGCCCCGATGTAATCCCCCATCGGCTGATGGAGCAGGTACAGGTCCTCACGGCAAGACTCCGCTCTTTTTGATCGCCGCGCCGACGGCTTCTTCGTTGTGTTATAAAGTTGGTGCAGCCATATCAAAATAGATTTTGGGGATTGAAAATTTCATTTGATTGGCTCAGATATGACGTCTAATTACAAAAGTTATAACTGATCTTCATCGGCATATCGAACAGCCTGCAGTACGGTTCCTATAACCGCAAATGATCTGATACCTCTTTCATATTACTGTCTTGACCGCATCCAGAAACCGCTTCACCGTATCGGAAGGCTCCATCGCGTACAGCACGCCGAACGGGATACTGTGATCCCACTCCACCGGGATCACTTTCAGCATCGGATGCACACAGTTCCAGCTCTGAATGACCAGAAGTACATTTCTCTCCCGCTCGCAGCGGTTGAAAATATTCATGTCATAAAAGTCAAAATCCACGATACGGACCGGCCGGTGGCGCTCGGTCAGCTCGTCCCGCAGCACATCCACATAATGGCTCCAGCCGCGGTGCATCAGCAGCAGTTCTTCCCCATACAGGTCCTGTATTGTCAGTTTTTCCCTGCTAGCCAGCGGATGGTAGATGGAGACTGCGCAGCACAGCGGCTCCCTTGCGATCTCCAGCCCGGCGCAGCCGCGCACATCCAGAAGGGTGTCGTCGAAAATGCCGGTCACGACGTCGATGTTCTGCCCCAGATTTTTCAGGATCTCCCGCGCATTCTCCGGCGTGTTCTCAAAGGGAACGAGCTGGAAGCTGATGTCCGAACAATGCTCATGGATTTTGGGCCAGAGGTCCGTGAGTATCTGGGCGGGCGTCATGGGCGAGGTGCCAATGCGGATGATCGAATTCTTCTCCAGCATGGCGCTCCTGGCCCGCTGCACCGCCTCCCGGTAATAGCCGACCATATATTTTGCGTCCGTGTAGAAGGACTCTCCCGCCCTCGTCAGCCTCAGTCCCCGGTGCGTCCGCTCAAAAAGCGTTGCGCCCACCTCATTTTCCAGAAGGTTGATCTGCTTGATAATGGCGGTGGATGTGATATACAGTTCCTCCGCAGCCTTGTTGAAGCTGCCCGCCTCCACGATACGGATGAACGTCTCAAGATGGGCATTATTCATTCTGCCCGCTCACCTCTTTTCCAAAAAATCCAAAGGCAATCATTATACAAAACCTTGTATTATATTATATGGATTGTCTGGAATTAAATCAAGCGGTTCAGATTTTTATCTCTGCGGATAGATCAATAGAAATCAAGTTAAGGTGTCAGTTTTTTGCTTTTATTTAAAAACTGATACGTTAAATTCGGATTTTTGTATCAAAAGAGTTTGTCCCGAATTCTATGTAAAATTCGGGACAATTCACATACCTCGTCAAAAACAAGGTCTTGTGTTTGCAACGAATTTTATCTGTTTTTCGTTGCTTCTTACTTTCAGAAGAGCAATGCGCTTACGGCCTTCCCGATATCTGCATTGATTACGATACTTCTGTCCGCAATCTCCTCCGGGCAGACCGCCTCCCCATAGTTCACACAGGCATACATAGCCTTAGGATTTTCCGCCGTCATCCGCCAGAAAGGATACTTGATGATGCCGGGCGTATTGTAACCGACGCCCAGCTCCAAAAACAGAATCCTCTGCTGCCCCCGTGTCCGCAGAAAATCCCCGTAACGCTCTGCCGCCCGATGCCAGCCCTCGTCCTCTGCAAACTTATCATCGGAACGCAGATTCATCGTCATGGGCTTTCCGCAATGCGGACATACCGGAAGAAGCTCCGAAGGAATACGCATATCCTTCTGCCGCTCCATCATCTGCCGGATCATGCTCTCATTATCAAAGGTTTCCTGACAGCATGGCTCAGAGCACTGGAACAGCCCATAGTCGCCCTGCGTATAGAAAAGCCGCCGTTTATCAAAGCCCGCTTTCTGAAAACAATGATCCACATTCGTGGTGATGACAAAATAATCTTTTCCCTGCACGAGGTCAAAAACCTGCTCGTAGACCGGTTTCGGCGGGTCGAGATAACGGTTGATGAATATATACCGGCTCCAGTACGCCCAGAATTCCTCCGGCGCAGAAAATGGATAAAATCCGCCCGAATACATATCCCGAAACCCATACTTCGCAGCAAAATCAGAAAAATA
The DNA here is from genome assembly GCA_947630595.1 of uncultured Lachnospiraceae bacterium. GTDB lineage: Bacteria > Bacillota > Clostridia > Lachnospirales > Lachnospiraceae > Choladousia. Next base: position 3,267 of record CANRIG010000144.1, read on the forward strand.
TTTTTCAAACCGTTC
>CANRIG010000145.1 GCA_947630595.1 uncultured Lachnospiraceae bacterium
AGCTCCCGGTATTCCTGCGGCGTCATGGAGGCGTCCAGGTCGCCGCCGCTGGGAACGTAGCGGGAAAAGGCAAATACGTTTGCCCCTGCCGTCACCACCGCGTCAATAATGCCCGGTACCTCCATGCGGTTTGTTTTGGAAACAGTCGTCATAATGACGCTTCGCATCCCGGAGCGGTTGATACAGCCGATCTTTTCGATGGTGCAGTCAAAAGAGCCGGGCTTGCGGAACCAGTCGTGCGTTTCATGGAGGCCGTCAAGGGAAAGCTGGTACTTTTCGCAGCCGTAGTATTTCATTTCCCGGCACACCTGATCGTTCAAGTGGAACGGGTTGCCCATGATGGTAAACGGGACATGGTGTTCTTTGAACAGAGCCAGCAGCCGCCAGAAATCCGGGTGCAGGATAGGGTCGCCGCCGGTCAGATAGAAATAGGGCAGGCGGTCATACACCTCGCAGAAATCCATACAGTTGTAAAAGGTGTCCTCCATCTGCGCCCAGGTCATGCTTTTGAGCTCATGGCACTTATCCCCGGAGAAGATATAACAGTGCCTGCACCGCTGATCGCATTCGTCCGTGATGTGCCATTGAAAAGAGAAATACTGCTTCATTGTCAGTCCTCGCTTTGTTTCGGGAATCGCCTGCGCCTCCCCGCGGAACGTTTATCAGATGTGGGATTGACTCCCATCTGATAAAATAAGCCAAACCGAAAAATAATCGTGGTTTTTCCACTTCGTTTCAGTCGGCGCGAAACGTGTGCCACTGGCACACAGCGCCCCGGCAGGATTGCTCCCGCCGGGAACGGTTGGGGATGGATAGGTTACTTCTTGTCGCCAGCGCCGCAGGCAGTTCCGCAAGCGGCAGGCTTTTCTTCCGGCTTATCGGCCGCGCCGCAGGCAGCACCGCAGGCAGCACCGCAGGCGGAAGCCGCCTTGTCCTCAGTCCATCCAGCGAGATTAGAAAGTGCCATGATCGTGTCCTCCTTTATGGATTCAGGGAGCTTTTCGCCTCCTGTATCTGTCATTGTACGGATCTTTTTTCCCCTCACAAGTACGCACTTTTTTATGGGGATACGCACCTTTTTGTAACTATTGAGCATTCAGGGTATTATTACGGCAGAATCAATTTTTAACTTTTTTGTAAACTCGTCCATAGCTATTGCATCCAGAAGCATGTGACAGTATAATTTGAATGTAACATTCTATTTTGATGTAACGGAGGTGCTTTATGAAAACGAAAGCCGAACTCATCCCCGAATGTCCCGTAGCGACTACGGTGCAGCTCATCGGGAACAAATGGAAACTTTTGATCATACGAAACCTGCTTGACCGCCCGTGGCGTTTCAATGAGCTTCAAAAGAATCTGGAAGGGATCAGCCAGAAGGTACTGACAGACAGCCTGCGGTCAATGGAGGCGGACGGGATTATTACCCGCACGGTTTATCCCGAAGTCCCGCCGAGGGTGGAGTATGCGCTGTCGGAGCTGGGTGAATCTCTAAAACCGGTCCTCGATGCTATGAGAGCGTGGGGAGAAAATTACAGGTCGTCTATAGTATAATGAAATCCGAATTGTCCCAGACAGGCGGAATCTGTACAAGATAAAGTGTACCGGAGCAAACACACGATTCCGGGGAATGGACCGGAGATTTCTGCAGCCGGGCCTGGCTGCGTGGGATTGCCGCAGAGCTATCCGCCTTTCCCGGAAAAATCGGAGGGCATCGCCCCGCCGCTTGAGAAACTGGACTTTACCGGGGAAAAGGGTTATGTAAACGGTGAAATATCATATACTGGAGGAGAGAGCATGAAAGGCGTTCTCTCCTTTTTTTGTGTATTCTGAGAAAGAGGAGAGAAAAAGGACGGTGTGATGTCACATATAAAATGCAGAGCCGCAGACTCCAATCTCAGCGGCTATGCTCCAGATAGTTTTACTCCCGGAAAACGCACGCTCGGAAATTTTCTGGCGGCGGCGCTGCAGCCGGTGGGGCAGGTGCTTTACGTGTACGGCGGCGGATGGAATTATGAGGACAGCGGCGGGGATGAAGCCTCGGCCTCGATCGGCCTGGCGGATACGTGGCGGACGTTTTTTGAGGAGCAGGATGCCTCTTACTCTTATCAGGATTACCGCACGGAGGGCAGCAACCGGTATCACGCGCTGGGGCTTGACTGTTCCGGTTACGTTGGGTGGGCTGTTTATAATACCATGTGTGATCAAGGCGGGCGGCCGTCCTGTGTCGTGCGGGCCTCGGAGATGGCGTATCGTTATGCGGAACACGGCTGGGGTACCTTTTGCGGAGGCGGGGAGATATCCTGTGGAGATATATCCTGTAGAGACGGACAGACATTCTGTGGGGATATATCCTGTAGAGACGGGCAGACATTTTATGGGGATATATCCTGTAGAGACGGGCAGACATTTTATGGGGATATATCCGATGGAGATACATCTTGCGAAGATAAGAAAATGCCCTCTTTTTGTGAAAACAGGAAAATGTTCCCGGGAAACTGCGAAGCAGCAGACTTTCAGCCGGGCGACATTTTCAGCATGGATGGGCATGTCTGGATTTGCATGGGCGCCTGCCGGGACAAAAGCCTGGTGATTGCGCACGCGACGCCCTCGCCGAGCCGGCTCGGATGTCCGGGCGGAGGGGTGCAGCTGAGCGCCGTGGGAGCGGATGACCGCTGCGAGGCGCTGCGCCTGGCGGACGATTACATGCGGACGCACTGCCCGGCATGGTATTGCAGGTACAAAGCGGTCCGCAGGGATATCGAGCGGTACACGACTCCGGGCGGCGCGCACGGCGGACACTTCCGCTGGCACAGCGACGCGCGCGGCCTGCCGGACCCCGACGGGCTGGCAGGTTTGGAAGCTGGGGAAATCCTGCGCAGGCTCCGGAAACCAAACCGTCTGAACAGTCAAATCTCTGCCCTGAAAGCCCCTGCGCGTTTCCCAAAATATAGCGCAGACAGGTTTTCTTTTCTGTCCTGCCATAAATTACCAGGCTGTACCCCACCGATTTCATAAACGTCAGGTTTGATTTCATAAACGTCAAGTCCCCCGCATTGAAAGGCGCATAAAATTATGAGAAAATATAAAAAATTTATTGCTGTACTGTACAAAAGGCACAAAAGTCTGCAAATGAAAAAGCAAAATTTTTGTATCAGCGGCCGTTCTGGGAGAAAGACTGATGGTGCTGGAAGCTTTGGCGGAGTGCTATCCGCAGTTATATCTGAAGCCCGGGGAGAACATGGAGGACGCGTA
>CANRIG010000146.1 GCA_947630595.1 uncultured Lachnospiraceae bacterium
ATATCGAATTTTTCTGGGATTTTCAAGCTGTTTTGACTCTGATTTTATGATGAAACTGTAAAACTCGGGTTATAGCATAATATTCCACCCACGTAAAGAGTTGGATGATTTTTATAAACATTTTGATTTTTATTGGCATTTATAAAGCGAATTTTACTATGATCCCCTTTGACTCTGTGCCTCCAGTCAGGCCTGCAGCCGGCTTAAGTACTTCTTTCTGTCCATCGCCGGGATTTTCAGCAGTTCCATCGCTCTCTCCGCCGGGCATCTCAGTGTCTCCATCAGATTGCGCGTCGCCTCCAGCAAGCCCGCCTCTTTTCCCCTTGTTTCAATTCGATCCAATGCCTCGCACATACTTGTCACCTTTCCTTCCTCCGATTGATCTATTGCTTCCTCAAACCGGGAATCCCCGCTCATCACCGACAATAATTTCAACACTTCATCTACATGCCGCAGTTTTGTCGCAGGCGGCCGGTATGCTCCATTTTTTCGCGTCTGTACAAAAAAATCCGTCACTACCTTAAAATCGCTCTGAAACAAGTCTACCTGATGATCTTCCAGCCACGCAATCTCAAATAAATTGATTCTATAATCATTTACATACGGGCGCAGCTGCTCCGGTACTTCCAGGCACTCGTTTAACGATACCGGTTTCTTCCAGTGTTTTTCTCCGAAATATAAAACCAGTGTTACTACAGGATGTCTTTTTTGTATGTTTCTTCTGTTCGCTTTTCCTTTTTTAGGCCGATCTTTCAAAAGCTGGCTGCGATAAGCCGCACCGTCGTATCCGATAACCCTCAGCGGCATATCTGCATCCGGCACCGTTTGATTTTCAATCCCAAATAGGGCAATACGAACATCGCAGTTTTTCCAGTATTTTGCCGCATCCCGCTCCTGCTCATGGAGCTTTCCATCCGCCTTATAGACGGAGTGATGCGTTTCATCTGTCAAATCCCCCTCCTTAACAATACGCTCGCCGTGAAAAAGAAGTACATTTAAAATGTCCGAAAACACATCATTGTACGTCTCCAACATCTTTTCCATGGCATCCTTCTCTGACAATACGACACCTCCTGAATTATTCAGGCAACGCTCTCTCCTCCTGTTTACAGTATATCCGAAAGACGCACGGTCTGCAAGCGATTTTCCCGTACTGTATTGTGCCAAGATGTTACAAAAACATAATAATCGCAACCGTCACCAGACCTCAAAAAATTTTGTTTATGTATGGATTTACTTGGAAAAAAGAGTTATTAAAACGGCCACCCCGTGATGAAATGATTCTGATCGGAACGGCCGTTTTACTTTATCCTATGTATGAGAAATGCGTTTCGGAATATTACCTGTTCAGCTGTTTCTCAAGCTCGGCAATACGCTGCTCAAGATTTTGAATGACACGATGGTATTCCTGAAGTTGTGTTTTCTGGCTGTTGATCATAGCTTTCTGGCTGTCATTCTCAGCTTTCAAATGATCAATGACGTTCTTTTGCTTGTCAATATCGGCCTGCATCTCGTCGATCATGTACTGTACGGTATTCCGGTCAAGAATACGCAGTTCCTCTGAAAACATCTCCATCACCTTCTCCACATTCTGGCACAGACGGTATACGTCTTCGTACATGGGCCTGAATTCCGGGTATGCCCCGATCAGCCGGAGGATGATCTCCGGGTCGTCCTGGCTGAGGAACGCAAGCCATGCTTCGGTCTCGTTGCTGATATCTTTATTCTGAATGTTCCGTCCGAAAATGTCAAGCGGTATGAACAGGTATTTCTGCAGGAGGTCCATTCGGAGCCCGGTGTTGGAGCGCTGCTCAAAATAATGCAGGTAATCCTCCGGAAATTCCCGGAATCCTCCGGTGCTGTTCTCGATAAAGATGATAGTGTAGACTTCCTTGACCTCCAGATAGCTGAATTTCTTTTTCCGCCGGTCGCGGATTCGTTTGTACTGGCGCAGCAGGAGATCGGCGGAGTAGCAGGCGCTGCGCTGGCCGGGGAAAGCGTAACCAATTTTCTGCGCTTCCACATCGGCGAGGCTGCCGTCATCAAGCTGCACGATGATGTCCATGATCAGCAGGGAGCTCTCGTCTGCGATGCGCGCAGAATCGCCCGGCAGCACCTGCTTGATGGTCACATGCCTTCCAAGCAGGACGGAGAGCAGCCGGTTGAGCCGCTCGGGAGTGTACTCGGGGCTGAGGATTTCCTTAAAGAAGAAATCGTACAGCAGCTTGACGCCGCGGACCCCGGTGCAGAAATCGAGAAATTCCTTCTGCTGGTATGGCTGCCAGCTGTCAAACTGCTGTCTGAGGGAAGGGGTGGACTGAATCTGTTCCAGCAGGGCTTCTCTTTCGTGAATCATGGGAAAATGCTGTTTCAGTTTGCTTGTCATGGTACCTCCTCGGGATGAAACTTAAAATTATTTGAAACACATTACATATAAAATGTGAATACATAATAACATAGTTTGCCGAGGAATGCAAGCAGACTATTTCGACAAATTTCGACAGCTTTCATTTTTTCATATTGGATTTGTTTTGACAGTATGCCGTATTTGCCTATACCGGATTTATGTAAACGGTAGATAATGCGTACCTACACAAAACTGGAGCAAACCTATATGATAGAAGTAGATTTGCTCCAGTTTTATTTTCTTTCACTTTTACCTGGCTTCCGGCAATTCGCAGGAAGTCCCGGCGCCCAGGGGAGCAGGTCTTCCAAAAAACTGCGGTCTGTATCGTCCAGATGCTTGGGTATCTCCGTGAGCAGATACTCAAAATAATCATAGGGTTTCAAGTTGTTTGCCTTTGCCGTCTCAGCAATGCTGTATATGATCGCACTGGAGCTGGCCCCGGCAACGGTGTCAATCATGACCCAGTTCTTCTTTCCGATGCAGAACCCGCGGATCGACTGCTCCGCAGCATTATTGTCCATTGGAACTTCTCCATCTTCCAGAAATACCTTCAGGTATTTTTCCTGGTTCAGCGAATAGTTGAATCCGTCCCAGGTCTTGCTTTTCTGGGGTACTCTCGAGATGTTTTCGCGTACCCACATGAAATAAGCCTCCACCAGGGGCCTGACGCTCAGCTGGCGGCGGTTCTGCCGTTCCTGTGCGGGAAGATCCTTGAGCTGTTTCTCTTCCCGGTAGATCGCCTGGATCATGGAAAGCGCCAGATAGGCGCGGCTGTCTTTCTGCTTTTCTTTTGG
>CANRIG010000147.1 GCA_947630595.1 uncultured Lachnospiraceae bacterium
TGAGATTTGTCAGGGGAAGAAAAAAGTTTGTGGAATACAAATTTACCTCTTGACAAAAGTCACTTCATAACAGGGAAGATGCTTTGCCGGTCATTCTTTTGACGGCCAGGGGAATGGAATGCGATATGGTTGGCGGACTGGATGCCGGGGCGGATGATTATATCGTGAAACCGGTGAGCCTTCGGGTGCTGACGGCAAGAATTCAGGCATTGCTGCGGCGGACGGCCGGCAGAGAAAACGTTTACCGCATGGGACCGTTCGAGTTTGCATTTGAGGAAGCGAGCTTTCGGAAGCATGGAGTATTTCTGCAGCTGAGCGCCAGGGAACAGAAGCTGCTGGCCTGTCTTGTCGCTCATGCGAATCTTGTGCTTTCACGGGACAAAATTCTGGATTACCTGTGGACGGACGAACCGAATTCCGTAGAGGAGAATGCGGTGGCCGTCGTAATACGGCGCCTGAGGGAGAAGTTGGAGGATGACCCGGCGCGGCCTGTGTATATCAGAAATGTCTATGGCGCAGGTTATATGTGGTCGGAGGAAAAGGGATAAGCGGGAAAATTCCGGGCGGCGGAAGGGGATTATACGGCGGTTTCCTATGACGAGAGCATGGAAGCGGCAATCGGAGAGGCGGTGAATGGCCTTCTTGACTGTTTGCGTCACCAGAAGCAAAAACAGCAATATGAGACAAGGGTTATGCAGGAATTTCTCGCGAATGTTTCGCACCAGATCAAAACTCCGCTGTTCAATATCATGGTTTATTCTGAACTTGTCAGCGCAAGTCATTCTGTCTCCGGGGAGGACAGGGAATACCTGGAGTTAATTTGCCGGCAGTCCGAAAAGCTGGATTTTTTGACAGGCATGCTGATAAAGGCTTCGCAGATGGAACTGGAAATGATTCAGGTGCATCCAGCTGCGGGCGCACTGGATGAGTTGATTTTAACATGCGTCGAAGAAAAATCCCATGAGGCGAAACAAAAGGAAATTGAAATACGGACAGAAGCAAGCGGGGCCGTCTGCCCGTTTGATTCCAGATGGATGCAGGAAGCGATTGGAAATCTGATGGATAATGCGATTAAATACTCGCCATGCGGAGGGCAGATCGAGATATTTGTTACCGGATTCGGTTTGTTCTGGTGTATTCATGTCAGAGATCAGGGACGCGGCATCCGTGAGTCGGAGCAGGGATTGATTTTTCAGCGGTTTTATCGTTCGGAATGTGCGTACGGCGAACCGGGGCTCGGCATTGGCCTTTATCTCACGCGGGAGATCGTGCGGCTGCATGGCGGGTATATCGAGGTGCGGTCAAAAGAGGGGGAGGGAGCGGAGTTCTGCGTTTATTTGCCGCGGGAATGAGAGGAGTGCATTGACAATTTTTTTAATTTTTGCTACAATATAGAAGTTAGATAAAGCTAACCACAAAAAAGCCGGAAGGCTTCTTTTTTGGGCAGGCGGTTAGTGATAACTAATTACTAATTACTATTACTAATTACAGGAAACATGGGAATGGAGGTGATTCCAGTGAAGCAGCATCGGTTTTGGGCATGGTGCGCCGTCTTTTGTATGGCTATGGTGATGTTCACAGGGTACAGGCATAAGTAAAAATAACAGAAAAGAGAATGGGAGGATACGCTATGAACTATGAAAAATGCTTGAAAAGTCTTGCTGTATTTGCAGGAGGGATTTTGTTCGGCTCCGCCGGACTGAAACTGCTGTCCGGCCGGGACGCGAAAAAGGTTTATACGCACGCCACGGCCGCGGCTCTGCGGGTAAAGGAATCCGTCATGGAGACTGTGACCACGGTGGAAGAAAACGCCGCGGATATCCTGGCATCGGCGAAGGATCTGAACGCCCGGCGGGCGGAACAGGAGGCTGCGGACGCCTGCGGGTGTGCGCCGGAGGAGGCTGCGGACGCCTGCGGGTGTGCGCAGGAGGAAACCGCGGACGCTTGCGGGTGTGCGCGGGAGGAAACCGCAGAAGCTCCTGAACAGGAGGAGAGCTGACCGGTATGAACGTAACCGTGAAACACCGCAGCCGGGGCCGCATCCGCGTTCAGATGGCGCAGCCCCGGATGTCCCTGGAACAGGCGGACCTGCTGGAGTGCTATCTTCAAAAGCTTCCGGGGGTCACAAGGGCTGTCGTTCATGAGCGGACCCGCTGCGCCATCGTGGAATATCAGGGCCGTGAGGCGGACGTTTTGAGGGCGTTCGGACGCTTTTCCTATGAAAGGGAGGATCTGTGCCCGCCTCTTAACAGCAGCCGGACGCTGAACCGGACCTATGAAGAAAAGCTGGTGGGCATGGTTGCCGCAAAAGCCGCGGTCACGCTTTTCCTTCCCGCGCCTCTGCGGGCCGTCTATATCGTCTGGAAGTCCCTTCCTCATTTATACCGCGGCATGCGGTGTATTCTGCGCAGGCAGATGTATGTGGAGGTGCTGGATGGCCTTTCCATCGGGATTTCCCTGATCCGCGGCGATTTTGCCACTGCATCTTCAGTGCGCTTCCTTCTCGGGCTGGGCGAGCTTCTGGAGGAGTGGACCCGCAAAAAGTCCGTCAGCGACCTGGCGCAGTGCATGGCGCTGAACATCGACCGGGTCTGGCTGAAAACGCCGCAGGGGGATGTTCTTGTGCCGCTGTCTCAGATTCGGGAGGGCGATCAGGTGCGGGTCCGGCTGGGCGGCCTGATTCCGCTGGACGGCGTGATCACCGAGGGAGAGGTCATGGTAAATCAGGCGTCTCTCACGGGAGAGTCTATTCCGGTTCCCAAGCGCGCGGGCATGACAGTCTATGCGGGCACGGTGGTGGAGGAGGGCGAGTGCGTCCTGCAGGCGGCAGGCCAGTCTGGAAGCAGCCGCTATGACAAGATTGTGGCCATGATCGAACAGTCGGAGTCGCTGAAATCCACGGCGGAGAGCCGGGCGGCGAATCTGGCGGACCGGCTGGTGCCTTATACGCTGGCGGGCAGCCTGCTCACCTATTTACTGACCGGAAACGTTTCCCGCGCCCTGTCCGTGCTCATGGTGGATTTCTCCTGCGCCCTGAAGCTTTCCATGCCTCTGGCGGTTCTTTCCGCGATGCGGGAGGCGGGCGGTTTCCATGTGACGGTGAAGGGCGGCA
>CANRIG010000148.1 GCA_947630595.1 uncultured Lachnospiraceae bacterium
AGGGATCTGCCTTATCTGGCGCAGGCAAGACCGGGAGACCGGATTCATTTTCAAAAGGCGGCGATAGAGGATGTACAAAGAGAAAGAAAAAAGCGATGGTACAGCTTGTAAAAAAGAAGCGGTAAAGAAGAATTCGCCGGGGCATATGATGCTCACAGATGCGAAGAACGTTACGTTAAAGTATTAAAAGCTGCAGCGCCGCGTGGAAAAGCGGTGCGGAAACGGAGACGATATGAAGATTGATTTGAATGCGGATCTGGGAGAAGGGTTTGGAAATTATACCTGCGGGCTGGATGAAGAGATTGTGCGCTATATTTCATCCGCCAATATTGCCTGCGGGTTCCACGCTTCCGATCCGCTTGTTATGGACAAAACGATCAGGATCGCCAAGGAAAATCAGGTGGCGGTGGGTGCCCATCCGGGTTTTCCGGATCTGGTCGGGTTCGGCCGGCGGAATCTGCAGGTGGATCCCGCTGAGTTAAAGGCTATGGTACAGTATCAGATCGGCGCGCTGTACGCTTTCTGCCGTGCCAGGCGGATCCCGCTCAGACACGTGAAGCCCCACGGGGCCATGTACAATATGGCGGCCAGAGATGAAAGGCTGGCGTTTGCCATTGCGGAGGGTGTGTGGGAGCTGGATGACAGTCTGATCCTTGTGGGGCTGTCCGGCAGTCTGCTGCTGTCGGCGGCCAGGCAGGTCGGCCTGAAAACGGCGAGCGAGGTCTTTGCCGACAGAGGCTACCGCTCCGACGGGACGCTGGTGCCGCGGGGGCAGGCGGGCGATCTGATCACGCAGGAGGATGTGATGATAGAGCGTGTCATCAAAATGGTAAAGGAAGGAACGGTCGTTTCTGTTGACGGGAAAGAGATTCCGGTGGAGGCGGATACGGTCTGCCTGCACGGAGACGGCAAACAGGCGGTTTTGTTTGCCAGGCGGCTCAGGGAAGAGCTGGAGCGGGCGGGAATCGTCGTTGCGGCCTGAAAAAGAAAAGAGCTGTCCGAGCATTACTGCAGGAAGGCAGCGGACGAGGTCCTGTTATGGGAGAAGATAGGAACGGGTGAATCTTCAGTTTGCTGATCGTAACACTGGAGTGTAGAAAATGTAAAGAGAATTCTTTACAAATATTAGAAAAGTGATATAATGGAATTGAAAAGGGAGGTGTAGGCTATGGCACAGACAAGCGTAAATTTCCGCATGGATGCAGAATTGAAAGAAACAGTGGAAGAAATCTGCCGGAAAATGGGAATGAATCTTACAACGGCAATTACGATTTTCTGTACGAAAGTAGCGCAGGAAAGAAGAATTCCTTTTGAAATTACTGCAGATCCAGATCCTTTTTACGGTGAAAGTAATATTCACTATCTGGAAAAAAAGATGGAAGACTACAAAGCAGGGAGACTGAAACTGGCGGAACATGAGTTGATTGAGGAATAAAGAAAATCATGCAGATCAAACGGATACAATGGGATTTTGATGCATGGGAAGAATACTGTGTATGTAGTTGAGAAAGAAACTGTGGTGATTATTTCATGCAAGGGGCATTATGAATAGCAGACCAACACAAAATAACATACAGGTTCACCAAATAACACGTTCACCTGCCTATTCATCATCCCACAAAAAAGCCCTCAGAAGAGGGCTTTTTTAGTCTTAAAAATTTATCAATATGTTAAATCATCTGATACAAAACGTCCGCCGCCTAGGGACATACAGACATAGGGTAGCGGGCGGTTATTCAGCCGATCATTGAAAATGTCGCCGCTGTTATTATGGCTGTATTCTATGTCAGCATGATCAGGAAAGACACTGAACAGACGAATAGTAAACTACTCATTTTGGGACACAGAACGCTGTCTGTCCAAAACGGATCCCGCAAATCCTGTTGAAAAAACGCGGATTCTCTGATATACTTGATCCAAATAAGGGAGTAGTCAGCGCTTGCGCGCGGAGATGTCAACATGCTGGATGTACATCCTGGCATCGCCTTAATTGACGAGACTTATCTGCTTCGTGTGGATAGGTCTCTCTTTTTTTACTCACCGGAGAGAAAAAACTGGTGGTGGGGATGTTGAAATAAAATCGTGGGTTCTGATCTTAATGGGGACTAAAATACTGCTGGAACACCTCGGAGTTTTGGTGTGATGATAGAAAGGTGGCGTATCATGGCAGATTCCAATATTACGAAACGGGCGCTGGCTGCTGCACTTCGGGAACTTATGGAGGAAATGCCCTTCGATAAAATTCAGATCGCACAGATATGCGAACGGTGCGATATGAATCGTAAGAGTTTCTATTACCATTTTAAAGACAAATACGATCTGGTCAACTGGATTTTTGATACGGAGTTTATCTCGTTCGCCAGGGAGAGTGCGAAAGATCTGCCCTCGGATGACCGCTGGGAACTTATAGAGCGGGCCTGCGAACATTTTTATGAAAACAGGGCGTTTTACCGCAAGGCATTGATGATAAAAGGCCAAAACTCTTTGGCCGACCATCTTCGGGAATATCTTTTTCCCTTGATCAAAATACGGATCGCGCAATTTCTCAGCGATGACGACGACGAATTTACCACCAATTTTTTCACGGACGCCGTATTCTGTGCGATTGAAAGGTGGCTGTTGGATAAACAATGTATGCCGCCGGAGGAGTTTGTCACAAAAATCAAACAGATTATTCAAGGCGGGGCGGTGGCAATCTATCAGGAAATGAATTCCAGGGGGGCAAAAGCGGAAGACGCACCTCCTTCGGACAGGCATCCACAAAGATGTCCTTAAGGCTGCTTTCAAAAAGATTGTGATGCATACACCTGATCTGCCCGTTCCGATCGTTTATATTTCCGTCCGCGTCAAA
>CANRIG010000149.1 GCA_947630595.1 uncultured Lachnospiraceae bacterium
ATATCGAATTTTTCTGGGATTTTCAAGCTGTTTTGACTCTGATTTTATGATGAAACTGTAAAACTCGGGTTATAGCACAGCAGGAGCCCTGAATTCAATCTGTATATGCAAAATTATGTATCAAAATAAAAGAAAAGGCATCAAAATACATCAAAACGCATCAAAATAAAAGAAACGCAACCCGCACTTGCCAGAGAGGCCAAAATGGTATATAATCTGCGGAAAGGGCGGAGCCGGGACATCGGCTGCCGGCGCGGCCGTGCGGGGCATGGCCGGGATGCGGCGCGGTTTTGAAACTGCCCGCAGCAGGTATTCAAAACGAAGGATGGTATGAGTATGGGATTATTACAGGAATGGAGAGACACAGCGTATTCAAAGGAGACAGATAAAAAGGAGCTGCAGAAGTTCTGGAGCGATTATTTCCAGACGGAGAAGGGTATTTACGAGCAGCTTCTGGAGAATCCGGAGGAGGTTGTGACCGGCACCGTGAAGGAGCTGGCGGAGAAGTACGGGATTCCGGTGCTGACGATGACTGGTTTTCTGGACGGCATCAACGACAGCCTCAAGACGCCGAACCCGATCGACGAGATGGACGAGGATACGACGGTCAGCCTTGATTTTGACAATGAGAGCCTGTACAAAAATATGGTGGACGCCAAGGCGGACTGGCTGTACAATCTGCCGGCGTGGGAGAAGATTTTTGACGAGGAGAAGCGCAAAAACCTCTACCGCGAGGCAAAGCGCATGAACACGATCGTCAAGGGGCCGAAGATCGGCAGGAACGACCCGTGTCCCTGCGGCAGCGGCAAGAAATACAAATTCTGCTGCGGCAGATAAAAGGTGAATGCTGTGAAGAATATTATGCATACGGGATGCCTGATTCTGGGCATCCTTTTCCTTTTTTATTATGTACTGATCGGATGCTACGCCGGGTTTCGCACCAGCCTTTCCTGGCTGTGGGCGCTGGGCGGCGTGTTTTTCCTGCTGCTGGGGCGGGCGTTTGTCTGTCAGGCCGGGCATCCGAAGCTGGCGTACGTGACCGGCGCAGGCCTGGCGCTGGCGGCCGTGGGTCTGGCGGTCGTACTGATTCTGGGCAGCCGGGTGGTGTCCGCCATGCACATCCAACCGGAGGAGAATCTTCCATATGTAATTGTGCTGGGCGCGCAGGTGCGGGGCACCAGGCCCTCGCGCGCGCTGCGCATGCGCATGGATGCGGCGCTTACTTATGCGCGGGAAAATCCGCAGACTGTGTTTATCCTCTCGGGCGGGCAGGGGCCGGACGAGGAGATCACCGAGGCGCAGTGCATGTACGACTACATGACCGCGCAGGGGCTGGAGGCGGACCGCCTGCTGCTGGAGGACCGCTCCACGAGCACGGAGGAAAACCTGAAATTTTCAGACGCGCTGTACCGCCTGCGGGACAGCCGGGTGGGCGTGCTCTCCAACAGCTTTCATCTTTACCGCGCCCTGGCTCTGGCGAAGCACGCCGGCTACCGCCACGTGAGCGGACTGCCGGCGCCGTCGGATTTCTGGATGCAGCCGCACAATGTCCTGCGGGAGGTCTGCGGCCTGCTGGCCGCAGCTGTGGGCGGGAAATTGTAGCAGTTTTCTGAAAAAGTCGCCGAAGTGAAATATGGTGAAAACAAACATGGGAATTATGTAGTTTCATTGTTGACTATTTGCTAGTTTCTGGTTATAATTTAGGCAAGGTTGTACTTTTTTCACAAACCTTAACCACATAACATCAAAGGAGGTTCTATTCAATGAAGAAAGTTTTATGTGCAGTGGGAAAAACTCTGATTCCGGCGGCAGCGCTGGCAATGGTGATCGGCGGTTCGGCGCTGGCTGAGGGCGAGAAGCTCGGCTATACCTGTATGGACGGCACCAACCCGTTTTTCGTCGCTCTGGAGGGCGCGATTCGTGAGGTCGTAGAGGAGAACGGCGACGAGCTGATCTCTCTGGACCCGCAGAACAGCAATGAGACTCAGCTGTCCCAGATCGAGGACATGATTTCTCAGGGTATCACGGCGATGTTCGTCAACCCGGTTGACCGCGACGGCATTACCCCGGCTCTGGATGCGCTTGAGGCAGCAGGTATCCCAATGTTCGGTTTCGATACTGAGGTTACCGATATCGACAAGCTCGTGACCTACGCAGGTTCCGATAACTACAATGCAGGCTATGTATGCGGCCTTGATCTGGTTGAGAAATGCCCGGACGGCGGCCCGATCATCGTTTTGGATTCCCCGACGATGCAGTCTGTTGTAGACCGTACCGACGGTTTCCTTGATGCGATCAAGGATCATGGCTTTGAAGTGGTTGCACAGATCGACTCCATGGGCAATCAGGAGCAGGGCAACTTAAACGGTACCGACGCTCTGACCGCTCATCCGGATGCAGTCTGCATCTTCGGCGGCAACGACCCGACGGCTCTGGGCGCACAGGCAGCTGCAGAAGCGGCTGGCTCCGACGCTCTGATCTACGGCGTTGACGGCTCTCCGGACGTTAAGGCTCTGATCGCTGACGGCAAGATCACCGGTACCGGCGCACAGTCCCCGATCACAATCGGCAAGACCATCGCTGAGCTGTATTACAAATGGAAAGACGGCGAGGAGATCGAGGATCGTTATCCGATCGAGACATTCATGATCAACTCTGACAACATCGACGAGTACAACAACGGCGGATGGCAGTAAACTGCACATCACATATTGTTACGACGTACAGCCCGGCGGCGCTGACTGAGCGCCGGCGAAGCGGAGCGTAGACCAGATACCCCGCAGCTTTCTGCGGGGTATTTTCAAGTTT
>CANRIG010000150.1 GCA_947630595.1 uncultured Lachnospiraceae bacterium
TGGCGTTCCTAGCGCGATTCGAACGCGCGGCCTTTCGCTTAGGAGGCGAACGCTCTATCCTGCTGAGCTATAGGAACACTATAAATAATTTGGTTTTTGACTATTGCCTCCAAACCGTCAGGTGTTAGTCTCTACGTGACCTTAGGAGGCGAACGCTCTATCCTGCTGAGCTATGGGAACAATACTCAAAAAGTATACTATATTTTTTTCCAAAAGACAAGCTTTATTCAAAATTCACTTTCCCCTGCAGCCACACGGTGCCCTTAAACCTGCGGCCCTCCTCAGGGCTTCCGGTCAGATCGGCCTCATTGATGCAGACGTCGAAATTAAGGTCGTTGCACTCCAGATTCAGCTGGTACACGTACTCCTTCGTGACCGGATTTCTAACTTTTGAATAATAATTGATGTTGCCCATAATCTGATACTGGTCGCACTCGATCCCGTAGGGCATGAAGAACGTATCCACAATGGTATAAATATCCTCCTCATACACCCTCCGGGAAATCATGGAGTACAGGTCCATGTCCTCGATGGTCAGACTTTCCATCGCTTCCGTGTCGCCGTTTTTGGCCGCGCTGATCAGCTGGTTTCGCATGGCGCTGCTCTTTTTCTGCGAATCCGTCTGCCCGGTGTTTTTGCGCACCGGCAACAGAATCATCCCATCGATGGAAAGTCCGGACAGCGTGATCGATGTTTTCCGCTCAAATACCTGATTGAAAAACTGCTCTTTCCGGTATCCGGCCGCATTCTGCAGATAAAAAATCAGAGAAACGCCGACCCTGCCGTCGTCGCAAACGCCGGAGAAAGAATTGCCGCTGACCCGGCGCTCGATCATGACCTCCTCCGAAGTGGTCACCCCGCTGCCTTTATAATAAGGAAAATAGTACTGTCGGTGGAACCCGTCCCTGTCCAGATCACCGCACAGAACGATCCCCATATCCGGGGCATACTCTTTTTCCATCTCCAGAAAAATATTCTGATCATCCCGGACGACATTCCGATGGCTGTAGTCCCGGTAAACTTCCTCCAAAAGCGCTTCGGCCTCAGATTCCTTTTTCAGTTTGCTAAAACCTATTGCTCTCAAATAAGAATGCATCCTGCTCTCCTGTTATTTCGTCGTGATAATCTCCATACCGCCCATATACGGCCTGAGCGCTTCCGGAATGCGCACGCTGCCGTCCGCATTCAGATTATTCTCCAAAAATGCAATCAGCATTCTCGGCGGCGCCACCACCGTATTGTTCAGCGTATGTGCGAGATATTTGCCGTTTTTGCCGTTTACACGAATTTTCAGTCTTCTTGCCTGCGCGTCTCCCAGATTGGAGCAGCTTCCCACCTCAAAATACTTCTTCTGCCGCGGCGACCACGCCTCCACATCGACGGATTTTACTTTCAGATCCGCCAGATCGCCGGAACAGCACTCCAGCGTGCGCACCGGAATATCCAGCGAGCGGAACAGATCGACCGTATTCTGCCACAGCCGGTCAAACCACATCTTGCTGTCCTCCGGCTTGCAGACGACGATCATCTCCTGCTTTTCAAACTGATGAATACGGTAAACGCCGCGCTCCTCGATACCGTGCGCGCCCTTTTCCTTGCGGAAGCACGGGGAATAGCTGGTCAGCGTGTACGGAAGCTCCTCCTCCGGCAAGATCTGATCGATAAATTTGCCGATCATCGAGTGTTCGCTGGTGCCGATCAGATATAAATCCTCGCCCTCAATTTTATACATCATGGCGTCCATCTCGGCAAAGCTCATCACGCCGGTCACGACGTTGCTGCGAATCATAAAAGGCGGAATACAATATGTGAACCCGCGGTTAATCATGAAATCTCTTGCATAAGCCAGAACCGCCGAATGCAGACGCGCAATGTCGCCCATCAGGTAATAAAAGCCGTTTCCCGCCACGCGGCCCGCCGCATCCATATCGATGCCGTTGAATTTTTCCATAATCTCTGTGTGGTACGGAATCTCAAAATCCGGAACCACCGGCTCTCCGTATCTCTGCACTTCCACGTTCTCGCTGTCGTCTTTGCCGATCGGAACGGAAGGATCGATGATGTTCGGAATCACCATCATGATCTTGAGCAATTTTTCCTCAACTTCCTTTTCACGCTTATCCAGCTCGGCCATGCGCTCAGAATTTGCCGTCACCTGCTTCTTGGCCTCCTCGGCCTCCTCGCGCTTTCCCTGCGCCATCAATGCGCCGATCTGTTTGGAAATTTTATTGCGGCCGGCACGCAGAGCCTCCACTTCTTTTTTGATGTCTCGGTTCTCCTGATCCAGCTTCAGCGCCTCGTCCACCAATTCCAGCTTGCTGTCCTGAAATTTGTTTCGGATGTTCTGCTTCACAATCTCCGGATTTTCTCTCACAAATTTGATATCTAACATTTCTCTGCCTCCGCTACCCTGAAAGTCCTCTTTCTAATTCAAATTTTCTTCTGACTGAAATTCTTTCTTATCATATAACATTCCCTGCGTTTCGTAAAGAGATTAAATTTACCTGTTTTGCAAAATAATGCCGCAGCCGTTACTGTTCACACGTCCCATCAAGGCTCTATATTTTATTGTGCAAGATGCTGAAAATAAAATTTATACTATCCACA
>CANRIG010000151.1 GCA_947630595.1 uncultured Lachnospiraceae bacterium
GGCCCGCATGGCCTGGGAGCGCTCCGTGATGCCGCTCTCCACCACCAGGATGGTCCCGTCGCAGTGCTTTGCGATCAAAGTACCGTCAATGACCGGGTTGATCGGCGGCGTATCGACAATGACATAGTCATATTTTTCCCTCACGTAGGCGATCATCTGGGTAAACATCACCCCGGATATGAGCTCGCTGGGGTTCGGCGCGGACGCCCCGGTAAAAATCATGTCCAGCCACGGGTCCTCCGTCCTGTAGATAATATCCAGCAGCGCCGCCCGGCCGCAGAGAAATTCGCTCAGGCCGGTCGTCATTTTCTGGATATGGTATCTGGAAACCGTCGTCGAATTGCGGATGTCGCAGTCCAGATACAGGGTTTTCTTGTGCAGGCCCGCCAGGCTTTTCGCCAGCCGGAAGGAAATGGAGGACTTGCCTTCATGCGCCACCGCGCTGGTGACTGCGATCGTTTTGAGGTCGTATCCGCTCATCTGGATGTTGCCCCGCAGCACGTTGATCGCCTCCCGGGCCTGAAACGGGAGCTCCTCGATCTGCATGGAAACCATCTGCGCCGGCTTGCCCGCCGTCCTGGGATTCTTCAGCCACTGTTCATTCTGTTCCATATTTTACCGTCCCCTGTCTTCCGTTTTCTTTTCTCCCTGCTTCATCCGGTTTCCGGCTGTCATTCCTGTGATTCCCTGAAATACGGAACCGACGCCAGCGCCGGAATGTGCAGGTACCGGTCGATATCGTCCTCCGTCTTGACCGTGGTATCCATCAGCACGCGGATGAGCAGGAATGCGCACGCCAGGAACATGCCCGCCACGGCACCTTTCGCCAGATAAGAAAAAAGCGAGGGCGTCACATTTTCCACGGCTTCCGCCTCCGAATAGTCTATGATGGTCGGCTCATTGCTGCCGATGATCTGATAAATCTGATCGATGCTGACGTTCAGCAGCGCGTTGGCGATGTTGCGGCTCAATTCAATGTCGTCGCACGTGACCAGGATTTCGATGATATGCGTGGATCCCGGGTTGTTCACCTCGACCAGCCCCCGCAGCTGATCATAATTGAGATCCAGATCCAGCTGCTGGATCACGCGTTTCAGCACGGTGCGGCTTTTGATGATATTGGCATAGTCGTCTGTCAGCGCCGCGCTCAGCTGCAAATCCGAGAAAGATATCACAGAGTCCGTGTTTGTGATGTAAATTTCCGCGTCCGCCCGGTAAGAGGGCTTCAGCAGGAATGCGTGGAAAAAGCCGCACAGCACCGCCCCGGCGAGCATCGTCAGAAGCACCATCCTCCAGTTGCCCAGCAGGAAAAAAAATATTTCCCGCAGGTCGATCTCGATTTCGTCGTCCGCCGCACTCGGTACGGCAAGCTGCTGTTGTTCTGATAATTTATCCATAAGCGTCCCCCATCATTGATTTTCCAGTATTCGCAGGACATTCGTCCGAAAAAGCTTTTCTTTGCAGGAAGCGCCGGCAAAGCTGTCCAGGCATTCCTGTACCTGCAGCGCGTGCAGCGGCCGGTAATGCGTCCCGTGGCAGTCGCTCGCCAGAAAATCGACCGCGCCCTGCTGCACCAGCCGTCTCCAGGGATAGCGCCGGAACAGATGCTCCTTCGCCAGCAGGGTGTCGAAATTCATCTGCATCAGGAAACCGCGCTGTTTCAGCTGCCGCAGGTTTTCCTCCCGGCGCAGGCACTCATAGCGTTCAAAATGCGCGAGAACCGGGGCGTAGCCGTTGTTCTGCAGATCCCGCAGCCCTCCCGTCAGATGGGAATACGGGCAGTCGGGTTCAAACTCGACCAGAACGTACCTGCTGTGGGCAAGCGTGAGCACATTTCCGCGCTCAAGCTCCTGCACCAGGCCGGAATAGTAGTAACACTCGTGCCCCGGATAAAGCGTGATGTCCAGTCCCCGCGCGGCGCATTCGTCCCGCACCCTTTCCAGCGCGCGCAGCACTTTTTCGGCGTCCGTGCGGTACCTGCCCGGGTAGAAGTGAGGCGTCACAATCATACAGCCGACCTGCTGCCGCACAGCCTCCTTCAGGACGGCGGCAGTCTCCTCCATATCCCTCGATCCGTCGTCCAGTCCCGGCAGGATATGACAATGGATATCACATATTGTCATCTGAGTGTCTTCTTTCATCTTTCTGTATGAAAATCGCCTCTTGACATGCAAAACACTTTCAGGCAAAATTTATTTCATTATACACGGGGATAGCAGATTTGTAAAGATTTTATTAAGCAATTCTTATAATTATAAATTCTGCGTTTCAAATTAAAATAAATGCATCAGAAGTAAGCGAAACGCGAATTTAATTGATTTCACTTTTCACTTACTGGAAATCGTCTGTTAACAGCGCCTGGCATACCAGGCAGAAGCAAATGGAGGCGGGCCGCCGGGAACGGCGGATTTACGGGCCCCGCAGGGGGCAGACACTCCCGTCTCCCGAACCACCCAAACAGTCCAGGAGGTGATATGCGTGGATATACGCGAACGAATCATACAGGAGGCGA